>JAUPKF010000018.1 GCA_030837625.1 Patescibacteria group bacterium
TCGCGCTTACCGTGTCTGGGGAAGAATTGGCATATCCTCCCGGGGCGCTTCCTCCCGTCCGGGGAGAGGTTCCCCAATAGATTTTATACCCGGCTAGATCGTCTTCGGTATTGGCATCCCAATTCAACCTGGCTTTGGCGGCGAAGACTGATCCGCTGGAAATCACCAGCAATCCAAGAACGATAACAATGACAGAAAATGTTTTTCTCATTTGATTATTTAACTTTATTTTAATTTATTTCAAACTCACGCTTGACTGCTTCCTTGGCTTCCCCGACTTTAACTCGGAAAAATAAAGTTTTCCAATATAATTTCAATTAGCAGATTAGTGAACAATCAAACTGCTCGGGTATCCCGGCGCCGTCTCGTCTATCTCTCCAACAATATAACGAAAAGCTCCAATATCCCAAGGTTCAATACGACTCCGCCCGCCAATGTCGCTAGAAAAAGACAGGCCTTCGTCAGCAAGAAGATTGGAGCCCTGACCAATGGCCGCGACATCGGAAGATCTGAGATGGTAGTTTCCGCTTCCAGAATTGGCAAAATTCAATGCGGACAGGTTTGCCGGATCCAATCCCGGGGCATCCTCCAAGTCGGAAAGGTTATTCGTGGAAGAAATACCGAAATCTCCCGCGTATCCAGCCGCGCAAGATTGGGCAATATTGTTTTTGGCGACAAATGTCCCGCTTGATTGGCTATAGCAAGCATCATTTTCACTTCCACCGGCAATAGTGTTGTTATGGGCATAAAGAGTATTTTCACTTCCGCTCAAATATATTCCGCCATCAAAAAATCCGTACAGAATGTTATTCCAAACTTTATAAGTCCCCGTATGAGTCAGATTGTGGACATATAATCCCCAGTTAGAAGAAAGCGCTAAATCGCATTTTATGATATTATTGCTAATTTTCGTTTCACCGGTAACATTGTAGGCCTCAATACCGTATGAATTCATAATCATGCTATTGGTAAAAATCTGCAAGCCGTCAATCCAAACATTAACTGAACTGACATCCGAACCGGTATTAATGGCCAATGGCGGTCCTTCAGGAAAATCATCCGACACCACCAACCTATATTTGTTGTCATCCCAGACTCCGCTATGTCTTTGGCTTGTTCCGACTTCCGAAGCCAAATAGGGCGCGTATATTCTCAGATAATTATCCGCGTCTGTTGTCCAACCCTGGATAACCACTCCCATCGTTGTGTCTTCGGCATCGCCGTAACAGACTATATTCCATTGTTGATCAGTAATGGTAAGATCCTTTCCATCGCTCCAGGCATCAAAATCAGAAAGGCCGGCGTCTATACTCGAATTCTCCGTGCCGTTTTCAGCTTCAGAAAGCGATGTGTAAGAGCGAAAAACTTCAACTGCCGTTTCAGCAGGCGCTGCTTCCGGCGTCCCTCCATCGCCGGACTGAACCGCAAAAACGGTGCTGGATATTCGGCCAGAAATAAAAGCCAAGGTTAGTCCCGTACCCGGATCATATTGCAAAACATCCCCTACTCCGACATTACTGGGCATACTTCCGGAAAAAAAGGCGGTCGTTTCAGAAATTTCCATTGTCCAATCGCTAGTGTTAAGATCTGCCGTATTTGCCGGTCCAACAGAGCGATAGATGGCAGTCGCGGCATAAGCGGAAGAACAAAAAGATAATCCACCCCAAATCATCAGAGAAAAAAAGACGCACTTCCTTATCATTTGCAGCTTTCTTATTTCCATAGCTAAGATATTTAAAAAATATTTGAAAAAAACAAAAAGCGTACCCTCCTAATGGCACCCCTCCTTAATTATTGTTTTATTTGTTTTTATAATAACCTATCCTATCTTTTAAGACAAGCGACCGGATAAAAAACGGGTGGCTATGCTAAGAGCAGAACCACCCCGCACCACTTCCTCTGCTCTTACTCCGTAGCGGAGAGAGAAACATCATCAACAAGAAGCGAGTCTCCTGATCCATAAACATAAACGTAGAAATAATTGATAGACAGGAGATTATTGGTTGGTTGAGCGGCCTTGAGATCTGCCTGCAAATTTCGCAGGACGGTGTGCCAGGCGCCATCTTTCATGGCGATTCCAATACCATAAAAAATATTTGTCGACGCACCCAAAGTACTCGTGTCGAGGGGGCGATAGTAAATATTTCTCGCCCCGAAGGTCGAGGAGATATTTACCACAAAAAAAGAATTCAGCGCCTGGAGATACTTACATTTCCAGGTTATGTTCTTATTGGAGATATCGGATCCCGAGAGCGGAACCCGGTAGGCCGACAGGATTGTCGCACTAGTACTTCCGAACGCCAAAACATCGCTTCCTGACTCGCTTACATCAAAGTCAAAAATCGATGTTACCAGTCCGGAGCCGCTGGTTTTTACCCAATTTGTTGCATCTTCGCCGTCTTCGATGACGATCGCTGATGAGGGCATAGCATACGACAATTCCTCCGAGTAATCACTTTCATTCTCGGATATGTCGTACGCAGTCACGACAAAATAATACGTTTCGCCTTCCGCAAGTCCATCGACCGTATAATGGTCAATATTACCCGCGTTGGCCGACTGGGAATAATTCCCGGAAGAGGTTCCCCAGTAAAGCCTGTACCCAACTGCCGGACTGGGGCTTGGGTTCCAGGCCAGCGTCAGCTGGCCAGCCCACACCATCGCCTGCGCAAAAAAAACGCTGGCGATTACCATTACCAAGGAAGCAATCGTCTTTCTCTTTTTCACCTTGACTCTCCTTTTCTTGTTTGTTTCTGTTTCTGTTTTTGTCTTTTATTTCATATAATATATAAAATTCCTAAACACAAAACAGAACAGTGAAAAGAACTACTGTCCCTCCTTAAGACTGGCTATATTTTAACATTTTTTACTAACAATCATAAACTCTGCCTGTGGATAACTTTTGAAATAAAAAAGCCGGCGAATCATCCAATTTCGCCGGCGCTTAAACTAAATTGCTACTTCTTCACCCAAGAACCGAACCACAAGCCCTCCGGGTGTTTTATTCCTTGCTCTTTTATTCTTTTCTTGAGCTGATTTACGCTAACGCCAAGTGACTTGGCGGTTGCCCGAAGCGACCAGTTGTTTTTATGGAGGACATCCTCCAATACTTCCTCTTTTCTTTTTTTCCCACTTTTTTGACCTAGCCCTCCTATTCCATTATGACTGTACCACCTTCTATGCGTAATGCCGAATTTTTTTATGCGATAGTTCATCGCTCTGGGAGTTATACCCAACTCTTCCGCTGCATCCCTCTGCACCCAATGTGATTTCTCCAGTGCCCGAAGGATGGTCTCCTTCTCCAATTCAACAAGCATTTTTTGATCAACATTCGTACCAGTCTTACCGCAATCCGAACAGCCCACATTACTCACCGCTTCTTTTGATACACTCTCCTGCTTTATCCGCTCCGAATAAAACTCTAAGTGCTCCATTTCAAGATCATAGCCATCAACAAAAGCCAGTGATAACTCTACTACACTTCTAAGCTCTCGAACATTGCCCGCCCATAGACAAGAAAGCAAGAACTTTTTAACTTGCCTGGAAATGCTCGGCGGATTTATTTCCATTTTTTCAGATTCAAGGGAAATAAAATATTCCGCTAGGGGAATAATATCTTCTAACCTCTCTCGAAGCGAAGGAATGTAAATCTGCATAGCAGCGATTCGATAGAAAAAATCGTGCCGGAAGGTTCCTTCCTGCATTTTTTTCTTCAGATCGCAGTTTGTCGCCGCTATGATTCTAACATCCGCCGGTCTATCCGTATTGCTGCCTACCGGAAAAACCACTTTTTCCTCCAAAACGCGCAGGAGTTTCACTTGGATTTCCGCGCCCATATCTCCGATTTCATCTAAAAAAAGAGTTCCGCCATGGGCCTGGGTAAAAAGACCCTTTCTGTCTCGAAGGGCGCCGGTGAAAGAGCCTCTCGAATGCCCAAACAGTTCGCTTTCCAGAATCGAACTAGAGTAGGCAGACACGTTGGCGGCCGAAAAAGATTTTTCGCGCCGCGAACTCTTCTGATGAATGAGTTTCGCGACCAACTCCTTTCCCGTCCCGGATTCTCCGATAATAAGCACTGGGGCATCCGAGCGGGATATTTTTCCAATCAACTGTTCAATTTCTTTCATCTGCGGGCTTTCGCAAACGGGTAGCCCGAGAAGACTCCCGACCTCCTCCGAAAACCTGCCTTTTATAACCTTCATAATTTCCCCCTTTTTTTTATCTTTCACATAAAAAGTTATGCGCTTTTTCAATGAACCGAAACTTAGGCAATAATACGATGTTTTAGCTTAAAACACAAGTTTTCTATAAATTATTCACCCCGTAATATTCCCGATACCACTCCACAAAATTCTTAATGCCTTGTTCGATCCGGGTGGTCGGTTTCCAGCCGAGTTTTCTTAACTTTCGGATATCCGCCACGGTTTTGGGCACGTCGCCCGGCTGCATCGGCATAAGATTCTTTTTGGCGACTTTCCCCAAATTTTTCTCCAACACTTCGATATAGCGCATAAGCGTCTCTTCCTTGTCGCCGCCGATGTTCATCACACCGTAACCCTTGCACTTATCTAGAACTGTCAGGGTGCCGGAAACGATGTCGTCGATATAAGTGAAGTTGCGGCTCATCTTGCCGCGATTGAAAACATTGATCGGCTGATTTTTCATTATGGCGTCGGTAAAAAGAAACAGCGCCATATCGGGGCGTCCCCAAGGACCGTAAACCGTGAAAAAACGCAGAGCCGTCACATTGAGACCGTAAATATGATGGTAGGTGTGGGCGATCAGTTCATCAGTTTTCTTGGAAGCGGCATAAGGCGAAATGGGCGTGTCCACCGGATCAGACTCGGAAAAAGGGACTTTCTTATTATTGCCGTAAACTGATGAGGACGAAGCGAAAACAAAATTTTTAATTTTATATTTCACCGCCGCTTCCAAAAGATTCAAACTGCCCATAACGTTGACATCAAAATACAGCTTGGGATTGGTCAGCGAATATCGCACGCCCGCCATCGCTGCCAAGTGGATGACTTTGTCGATTCTTTCTTTTTTGAATATTTTTTCAATCAGTTTTTCATCCCGAATATCACCCCGATAAAGTTTGGGTTTGTAGCCTTTCAGAAACTTTTTTATCCTGGCTTCTTTAAGCGATGGATCGTAATAATCATTAAAATTGTCGATTAAGACAACCTTATCGCCCCTGTCCATCAACTTCTTGGCGCACGCGCTGCCGATAAACCCCGCCCCGCCGGTAATGAGTACTTTCATAGAACATGTAACATAGAACATAAAACATGGAACATGGAACATGGAACATGGAACAACCCCTAAGTCCCCCTGTGTTATGTGTTATGTGTTATG
The DNA here is from genome assembly GCA_030837625.1 of Patescibacteria group bacterium. Classification (GTDB taxonomy): domain Bacteria; phylum Patescibacteriota; class Minisyncoccia; order Moranbacterales; family UBA2206; genus XYA2-FULL-43-15. Next base: position 5,359 of record JAUPKF010000018.1, read on the forward strand.
TGTTATGTGTTATGTGTTATGTGTTATGTGTTATGTGTTATGTGTTATGTGTTATGTGTTATGTGTTATGTGTTATCTTTAAACTCAAACTTCAAATCATTATTCAAAACCTGCTCCTGGTTAAATTCGCCGTCTTTGGTTTTCAGATGAACTTTGACCGGGATATTCCCCACGCCGGACTGTTTCTGGATAAGCAGACGGTAATCGTCGCGGTTAAAATCGGCCGGCAATTCGTATTTTATCATTGCGTCGGTTTGTCCTCCAATCAAAACGTCCACCTTGAAACCGAAATATGTTTTTCCGAACTCTTCGCTGGTAATCGGCCATCCGACCATTTTTCGCTCCAGCAGGACGGAACCCTTAGGAACATACACTCGCGCGTAAGTATGGTAATCGCTGGTGCGCCAATCACCATAAGTCGCCGTGTTCTTGTAAAGAATATTCAAGGTCGCCACCGGTTTCTCGGCCGTCAAATCGAGGTCATAGGAAACTTCCCGCTTGACATAGTAGTCGGTTTTGAGAGCGCCCATATTGGCGTCCACCATCATCAAATAATCCCCGCCCCAATCTGTCGCCACTTTGCCGTCCCAATGCGCCTCTTCAGCCGCGACTTGCAACTCCGGATCGGCAAAATTAACCATAATATTGCGATTCTTAAACTCCCTGTGGACAAAATCGGCGATTTTGGAAATATTTCCCAGACTGAAAAGCTTTTCCACAATAAGTGGAGCCATCTGTTTCATAATAGCCTTTCTATTTTGCGTATCCAATTCAGGATTCATAATATACGCTTTTTCCACCACCTCTTCCAGCTTTAGCGTAGCATTTTCGCTAGTGAAAGTATGACCGGAAACGGTTATCGGGCCGGTTAATTCCAAAACATTGTTAAAAACATCAGAGTTAACCGCCACAAAGCCATCGAATTCGCCGCTTCGCCCGGAAAGCCGGTAGAAATATTTGGCCTTGTCGACATTGGTGGGAAAATCAGGAGAAAAATTGGAATCGCGAAATTTCCATTTTTTTATTTGCATCATCTGTTTGAACGGATAGGGCGGCGTGATTTTCGCCTGGATCCGCTGGTCCAGAAGATTGGCATCTTCCAAAAAAGTCGACGTCACCTCGCCGTTTTTGATTTTTACGATGGCATATTGCCCCAAAAATCCGCCGCCGGGACGCAATTCCATATTATTTTGGAGAAAGATCATAAACGACCGCTCGATGCCGTCTTTCTTGGTAAATTCCTGGACCAGCTTATTAATAACTTCCAGCTCTTTCTTCTCATCTGCCGGAATGGGCAAAAAATTCGATACTTTGCTCAAAACCGACAAAGATTTTATACCGATGCTTTTTTTATTACTCCCAATCAGAAAGATAGCCGTCACGCACAAAACGACAAAAATCGCCAAAGCGATTAATATTTTTTTTCTCCTCTTTGCGAATTCAAAAATCCACATAAATTTTCAATTTTCTAATTTTATATTTTTATTGTTTGATTAAACGACTTTGTTATTTTACCTTAAAATAAAAAGTTTGGCAAAGACCGAAAGTACGGTATAATAAAATTATGGAATTGGATAATGACAAGCGGGATTTTTTCACAACACTAGGCCTTTTTTGGCTGGGTTTTTTATTTTTGGGAATCATCTTGGCGCTCACGGGTTTTTTTTACAAAAACTTGTTTGTTCTGTATTTTATTCTTGGCGGAGGATATTTGCTGTATGTAGCACCCGTTTCGAAAATATTTTCCGGTTTCAAAAAAGATTCCCAGATTCTCTTCATCTTGGCCGTTTCCCTCTTCGCGATAATTTTGCTTTCGCTTAACGCCTCGCCGACTGTTTTTTCCGGACGCGACCAGGGATCTTTTTCCGAAGCCGCCATCCGTCTTTCCCAAAATCGCCAACTGGAATTTTCCACCCCGGCCTCTTCCGAATTTTTCAATATTTACGGCCCGGGTAAAGCGCTGAATTTTCCCGGATTCAGTTATACCGCGAATGGAAATCTTACCACCCAATTTCCCGTCGGCTACACATCCTGGCTAGCCGCCTGGTTTTCTTTTTTCGGCCTCGCCGGTTTCGCCATCGCCAACGGAATAACTTTTTTCATTTTTCTGGTTTCCTCTTATCTCCTGACTGAAAACTACCTGGGAAAATCCGCGGCTCTGGCAGCTTATTTTTTGATTGCCACTTCTTTCGTGTTTTCCTGGTTTCTCAAATTCACCTTGAGCGAAAATTTGGCGCTTGCTCTGGTTTGGTTCGGAATTTTTCAATTCTATCTTTTTCTCAAAAACAAACGCCTTCTTCACTTGGGCGCATCCCTGGGCGCTTTTGGAATCTTGCTTTTCATCCGAATCGAGGCTTGGTTCTTTTTATTGATGATATTCTCTTATCTCGTTTTCAACGCCAAAAAACAAAAGGAGTCCCTTCGAAGCTATTTCAAACCCCAAATCATACTTCCTTTGGCTATTATAGGCATTTTCTATTTACTTACTTTGAAAGTGAACAGTCCATATTATATCGCTCTGGCAAAGGGATTTGTCAAATCTTTTTCTGGAGACAACGCTTCCCTTTCGGAAGCCGTCCGAGATCCGCTTTACGCGCTGAAAATATTTTCTCTCTACGGCATTGCTGGCTATTTGTTGCTTTCTTTTTTGGCTATCGCCCGCTTGATTAAGCAAAAAAAACATCTCCTCCTTCTGCCCTTCTTAATCGTCCTACCTTCCTTTTTTTACCTGCTTCATCCGGGAATATCTTCCGACCATCCTTGGTTTTTACGAAGGTTTATTTTCTCGATCATTCCTGCTATAATTTTCTATGCCGTTTACTTCCTGTATGAACGGATAAGAACTCCGCTTCTCCGCTGGACGCTGTTACTCGTCCTGCTGTTCGGAAACCTGTTTGTTTTACTTCCTCTGGGAACATTCTATCCGCAAAAGAATCTGCTTAACGGCGTAAAAGTTTTGAGTTCGGAATTCAAAGACACTGATTTGGTCCTCGTCGACCGCGAAGCGACCGGAGACGGCTGGGCGATGATGGCCGGACCGATGAACACTCTCTACGGAAAACAGGCGGTTTATTTTTTCAACCCTGAAAATCTTCAAAGAATAGACTTGGAAAAATTCACCGGCGTTTATTTCATCATTCCTGACAAAAATTTGGAATTTTACGAAAAAAGCGGCCTCCCCGGCCAACTCATTCCGGTAAAAGATTATTCGATGGAATCATCCGACTTGAACTCAACTTCCTTCGAGTTACCCGCGCCCCAAAATATCCAGACTCGCGGAAAAATATATCTATACCAACCCTAGACAATGTTTGATTTAACGAAAAACATAAAACTTAACCAAGAGAATACCGTTTCTTACCGCCGGACGCAAGCCGGCCTTTACGCTCTGGCATTTTCCGCCGCGTTGGTTTTGCTTTTTCTTATCCTGTTTCCTTCCAAGAGCTTTATTTTTTCTTTTTTGACTCCCGACTCCAATAAAAACGACATAATTGATCCGCGAGATGAAAACAATATTTCCCTTAACAATGGAGAAATGAAAGCCAGTCAGTCGCTTATTTTCGATACAGTCGCCACCGGAAGATATTCTTCCGCCGAAATACGCCTGACACTCGCCAAAGATTCTCCCGAACCGGGAAACATTTCAGCTAAAATCAGAAAATCATACCAGGCTTTTCTTTATCCAGAAGGAGATTCCGTCGGATTCAAAGACGGGACGCTTTTGGAAAGCAATGACGATTATTTCATCGTCTCAAATGGGAAAATCCGAAAATTTTCCAATGAAAATACTGTTTTGAATTTGGGATTCAGCAAGGGCGCTTTTCTGAAAGCAAGCCAAGATGAATTAAAATACAACCTCGCTGGAGAGACTGTAACTCAAAGTAAAATAGATTCGTCCGAGCCGATCGCACCCGATTATCCCGATTATTCTATCTTTAAAATAGAGGGGATTTATTATATTTTGAAAAATGGAGAACTTGTCCCCTTCATAAGTGAGAAAGCTTATCTGACGCAATACAACGCCAATCAAGCCGTTGCCAAAGACCAAGCTTTTTTAAAAAATTATCCTGTCACTGACGAACCGCTTGGCTTTGGCGACGGAACCATCATTTCCTACGGCGAGTCGGCTTTTGTTGTTTCCGAAGACTTTATCTTGCCGATAGACAACCCGGAAACTTTCATGGAGAAAGGCTATCTTTGGGAAGAAATTATTCCCGTTTCCGGAGACGAATTTTCTCTTTACCCCAAGGGCAAGCTTCAAATGCTGCGCAGTTCCCACCCCGACGGAACGATATATTTGACGGATGAAGATTCGAAATGGTATATGGTCAAAGAGGGCAAAAAATATTTCCTGCCTTCCGAGTCCATCGCCCGCTCCTGGACCAAAAAAGCGCCTATTCCTGTTTCAGAAAAAAGCCTGGAACTCAAGGACGCTTGCTCTCTCGAAAAAGATACTCTGAGCTTCAGGACATACTCTTGCCGCTTCCCGGTGGAAAGCTTGGAAGCTTTTCGAGGAAGAGACTATGAATTCAATCTTCTGGAAGAAAAAAACGCGCGATTGGAAACGCTTGGTGTCACTTTCAAAAAAGAAGTCAGCCGGGAAAATCTGAAAGTCGCCCTTATCGATTTGTATAACAAGTTGAAACTAAACTATGCCCGGTAATCTCAAAAAAAACTTGTTGCTTATCGCGTATAAATTGTCCGTCGATTTGCTTTTTATCGGAATCGTTTTTTTTGCCGTTTCTCTTTTGGCCGAAAGCCTGATTCCTGGCATCGTCACTTCCCGCGTCGGATTCTCTAAAATATCTTTCCTGGTAGTTTCCCCCTTGCTTCTTTCCTCCGCTTTAGCCGGCCGCTTGGGAATTTCCCTCGCGAATCAAAAACCAAATAAAAAAGCGCTGGCCGCGCTGGTTTTCCTGATGATTTTCACTTTTTTCAGCAGTCTTTTCAGGCTCAATATCTTTTTGAATACTTTTATTTTGACAACCGCGATGGTTTGCGCTTATTTTATCTTCAAGGTCGTCACGGAAGAAGAATAGAAAAATACGTTAACTCTTCAAATATTCCAGCGTTTCCCGGGCGCATTTTTCCCAGGAAAATTTCTTCGCCTGTTCTAAGCCTTTCTCGACAAGGTCTTTTTTTAATTTTTCATCTCCGATAGCGCTTTCTATCTTGCTAGACAATTCCTGGGCATTCTGGCCGTCAAAATACAAAACCGCGTCTCCGCCAACTTCCGGAAGAGAAGAATTGTCGGCGCAAACCACCGGCACTCGAGCGGCAAAAGCTTCCAGGATCGGAATTCCAAAACCTTCGTAAAGTGAAGGGAAGCAAAAGACCTCCGCCCCCCGCATCAGATGCCCCAAATCGGCTGGTTCTATTTTCCCAGGAGTAACAATATCGCATTTATAAGAACTGCTAGCGATTCTCTTGAATACGTCTTTCCACATCCAAGCTTTGCCGCCGGCCAGAACTAACTTTAGATCATCATGCTGTCCGGCCGCCTTAATTATCTCAAACGCCTCGACCAACACCTCCAGATTCTTTCTTGGCTGGATCGCGCCCACATATAAGATATATCTTCCTTCTATCTCCAACCTTCCCTTTAACAATTTTTCCTTTGCAAGATCTCTCTCCGACTGGAACATTTTCTTATCAAAACCATGGCAAATAACTTTTATCTTGCCTTCCGCTATCTCCGGATAGAATTTCAATACATCCTTTTTGGAAGATTCGGAAACGGTTATGATTTTGTCACTATTTCTGATTGCCAGCCCGGCTAAAAAATTCAACTTCCAAAGTTCTTTTCGCGTAAACATTTCCGGAAAATATTTGAACGCCAAATCATGAATCGTAACGACGGTCTTGATTTTTTTACTCCGAAACAGCGGGATATTGTGCATCGGCATCCAAAGGACATCCGGCTTATCCTTCCACAAGCTAAGAGCCAACCGCAGTTGCGTCCAAAAAAACGGGGCGTATTTTTTTATTATTTTATAATTAGAAAATTCCGGCGGAGCCAATTCCGGATTGAATTTGCTCTTATGGTAAACCAAAAACTGGCTGGAAGAATCCAGCCGCCCAAAGTTCTTAAGCAGGTTCAAAATATACACCCGCGTCCCGTCGATTCGCGAGTGATCAAGATCAGCCGCTTGAATAGCGATTTTCATGAATATCTTTACGAAATACGAAAATACAAAAACTAATCTCTATAAGTTTTCGTAGTTCGCTTATTTCGTAGTTCGTAAATTATAACTTCAATCCTTTAATATACTCCCTCAACTTGCTCCCCATTTCCGGATGCTTAAGCCCCAGGTAGATGCTCACTTTCAGAAGATTGAGCGGATCGCCCGTATCGAGCCACTGACCTTCCAAGATGCGGCCATAAAGCGGACGGCCCTTTTCCATCATAATCTCAAAAGCGTCAATCAAGCGTATCTCTCCGGAATTGCCATGCTCGATTGTGGAGAGCACTTCAAAAACTTCCGGCGTAATGATATATGCCCCAGGCGTAACCGTCAAAGCCGGCGCCTCTTCGTTTTTTGGTTTTTCCACCAGTTGCTTTATCTCTATGGTATGCTCGTCAAGCGACACACCGGAATAAACTCCAAACTTATGGACTTCGTCGCGGGAAACTTCCGTAAGCCCGATAACCGGATCTTCGTACTTGTCGTACGTATCCATAAGCTGTTTTACAATCGATACATTGCTGTCATAAACCGTATCGCCGAAAATTATCGCCACCGGCTCATCGCCGACAAGATGCGCGGCTTGCAAAATGGCATGCCCGTCGCCGAGTTGCAGTGGCTGTCTGACGTAGGAAAATTTTGCCAACCCCTGGATTTTTTTCAGTTCCTCCAACAAGTCAATTTTATTCTTTTCCGCCAAAGCGTCTTCCAATTCATAGGAAATATCAAAATGGTCTTCGATAGCGCGTTTGCCCCGGCCGGTTACGAAAATTATTTCTTCAATTCCCGCCGCCACCACGTTTTCCACCACGTATTGCACCGCCGGCTTGTTAAGCACCGGCAGCATTTCCTTAGGCTGGGCTTTGGTCGCGGGAAGAAAGCGGGTTCCAAACCCCGCCACAGGGAGAATGGCTTTTTTAATTTTTGACATAGGCTTAATGTTAGGTTTGTTATATAGCAAATTGTATGACTCTCCACACCTGGATTATACCCAAATTGGCCATGGCTGTAAAATAGTATTCTCGCTAATTATTAAAAAAAACTTTTCTGACCAATCTCAAAACCAGCCATTGCCACCGACTTTTGTTCTTTTTGAAATATTTCTCCATCGAATCATAATAGTGTTTCTTTTGAAGTTTTTTGCCTTCATAGCTTTTTCCCCCGCTGTGAAAAACTTTAAAACCGGGAAAATACCTAACCCGATTGCCAACTTGCCTTGCCCGGCGGCACAAATCCATATCCTCGAAATACATAAAAAAATTCTCGTCAAATCCTCCTAATCTCTCAAATAAATCCCGCCGGATAAACAGCGCCGTTCCTGCCACCCAATCACAGTTAATTTTTCGAGAACTGTTCCAAATGGGCCTGCTCCGGCTTATGCCGAAATTATTTCTGAACAAATCATAGAAGGACAGCTCCCGTCCAGCGCTCCACGCCTGCTTTCCTCCGGCATCATCTATGATTCCCCCGCCAATTACACCGACATTTTCATCTCTTAAAAACTCTTCCAAAACATCCCCTATATTTTCGCCGTTTATTTCCGTGTCGGGATTGAGCATCAATAAAAAGTCCCCTTCGGCGGACTTTGCCCCCAGATTAGCTCCTGGACCAAAGCCGATATTTTTTCTATGGTTGACTACCTTGATTCGAGAAAAGTCCAAGGCGGCCTTATGAATATCGTACTCGCTATCGCTATTGACGATAATTATTTCCCAAGCGAAAGAATCCCCCAACTTTTGATAAAGGGAGGCGACGCAACGTTCGAGATGTCCGCCGCTTTTGTAAGCCACAATAATAATAGACAGTTTGATTGCCTTTAACATAGTTCAAGACGCGACTTTTTCGCTTATATAATCGTAATATTCCCGGTTGTGGCTATTCTTGTTGGTATAATCTTTAAGAGTTTTTTCTCTGGCCTTTTCTCCCATCGAATTTCTTAGATTTTCATCTTCTATCAGCCGGCCTATTTTTTCCACCCATTCTTCCGCGCTTTCCGCCAAAAATCCATCCACTCCGTCGTCAATCGCCTCGAAATAAGTGCGGTTTCTTACTGCCACTGTCGGAATCTCAAACACTCCCGCCCCGCTAAATTTTATTTCCGATTTTGCCTCGCAAAAAGGATTGCCTATTTCCAACGGCGCCAAATTAATATCGCATTTGTAAACATTTTCATAATATTCATCCCGCGAAACTCGCGGTAAAATTTCAATTCGATCCTTAAATTCGTCAAGCTTGTTGTCAAAATCCAATGGTCCGGCCAAAAGCAGTCTTGCGTTCTTGTATTTTTTTAATATCACAATAAGCGCCGGAATAATAGTCGCGAAATCCTTGTTATGAGAAAGCGTTCCGCTATAGTAGCCGATTCTGATATATCCATCGCCGGTTTTCTCTTTTCCCAAAATTTTGTCAGCCAATTCCAACTCGTGATTGGAAATTTTATTGGGAACAATAATTACTTTTTTTCCTTTTTCTCTAAGTTTATCGGCCAGATACGCGACCGTCGTAGTGCAAACTTTGACATAGGAATCATTGACAATTTCCGCACCGATTCCATTTTTATACTGTTCCTGCTCCGCCCGGCTCATTTTTTGGAAATAATCCATATAAACCAGGTATTGCGGATCATAAACCAAATCGTCAGTATCAAAAATAATTTCCTTTTTTTGCGCTTTCGCTTTTTCAATTAACTTTTCAATGTTTTTGTTATAAACCGTCCTGTGAAATACGAACACTTTGAATTTGTCGGCCAATTTGGACAAATTGGGATTGTCCGCAATAGTTGTCGCCGTTTTGAAGCCGTGCAGCCGCAGTTCTTCCGCCGGATTATAGGCTCGATAATGGGCGCTATCTCCTACTCCGCTAGAAATAAATAATACATCCCCCGAGCCGACAAAAAAAGCTTTGAGGTATATTTTCAAATATCCCGCGACTATTTTCCCGCCTTCTTTCAAGCCGTTTTTCCGCACCATCAGGGAAATTTTTCCTAACTTTACGAGAAGTGATTTCATGTTTGTTTACAGAAGCCTCTTTTTGGCAAAAACCTTGAGCTCGTTGTTGAAGCCCGCTATGGCTTCTTCTATTCGCAGATCAAATAGTTTGTACAATTCTTTTTCTTTCACGATGCGTCCAGCCTCCAACAGCATATCGAAAGTTCCGGCGTCCAACCATTCGCCCTTTATCTTCTTGACCGTAAGCTCTCCCATCTCCAAAAATTTATTATTTATATCCGTGATCTCTATTTCCCCCCTGGCTGAAGGCTTCAAGCTTTTGGCTATTTCAATCACCCGCGAATCGTAAGTATATATTCCCGGCACGCAAAAATTGCTTTTGGGATTTTCCGGTTTTTCTTCGATTGAGAGAACCTTGCCGCTTTTGTCAAATTCCACTATGCCATATCTTTTAGGATCATCCGCAACTTCTTTGGCAAATATCATCCCGCCCTTTTCAAAACCTTTTATATCCTCATGCAAGTCATCTTCAAAAATATTATCCCCCAAGATCATTGTTACATTGTCGCCATCTATGAATTTTTCTCCCAATATGAAAGCATCAGCCAGACCCCGCGGCACTTTTTGCACTTCAAAATGCAAATGGATTCCGCAATTCTTAAAAACCGAACCCAATAGATTGAGATATTGCCCGCTGTGATCCGGCGCAACGATGATCAAAATGTCTTCTACGCCGGCTCTAATAAGCGTATTGAGCGGATAGAAAATCATCTGCCGGTCATATATCGGCAAAAGTTGTTTGGAGGTTGTGGCGGTCAGCGGAAAAAGGCGCGTAGCTGTTCCGCCGGAAAGAATTATTCCTTTCATGTATTTCGCTACGAATTAGATATTATGCATTATTTTTTGCTGGCGTAATTTTTTTCGTAATATTCCTGGTATTCTTTCGACTTAAGTTTTTTCCACCAAGACTCGTTATTTTTATACCACTCGATGGTTTCCGCCAATCCGTCCTCAAAATTTGTTTCCGGTTTCCAGCCCAGTTTGCCAATCAGCTTGTCCGGGTTCACGGCATAACCGAAGTCATGACCCGGCCGATCAGCGACGTGTTCAATATAGCTTTCATCTTTTCCTAAATAATTCAAGATGAATTTGGTTATTTCGATGTTGGCTTTTCTGTTTCTGGTGCCAATGTTGTAAACTTCGCCGGCCTCCCCTTTGTGCAAAATCGCGTCGATAGCCCGGCAATGGTCTTCGGTGAATATCCATTCCCTAAATTGGTTCCCTTCGCCATAAACAGGAATTTTTTTGTTTTCCAACAAATTTGTGACAAATAGCGGAATAAGCTTTTCCGGATATTGATAAGCGCCGTAAAAATTACAACTGTGCGTTACGATTACCGGAGTTTTGTATGTCCGCCAATAAGCGTTTGCCATCAAATCTCCCCCGGCCTTGGAAGCGCTGTAGGGACTGGACGGATCAAATTTTGTTTCTTCCGTAAATTCTTCATTCACGTTATGAACCATCCCAAAAACCTCGTCAGTGGAAATCTGGATCATTTTTTTCGCTTTTCCCGCCCGAACCGCCTCCAAGAGAGTATAAGTGCCGAATATGTCCGTATCCAAAAAAGCACGCGGAGAAAGTATGGACCGATCCACATGAGATTCAGCCGCGTAATTTATGACAACATCCGCTCCCTCTCCCAACGCTCTGTCGACATCTTCCGTCTTGGCGATGTCGCCTTTCACAAAGGTATAATTTGGGTTATTTTCAATATCCCTCAAATTCTCCAAGTTACCGGCGTAAGTCAGCTTATCCAGGTTTATTATTTTATAATCCGGATATTTGTTCAGGACGTATCTGATAAAATTGGATCCCATAAATCCCGCGCCGCCTGTTACTAAAATCTTCATAAATTTACGAAATACGAAATAAGCGAAATACGAAATTTTTGTACTACTGCTTTATGCTTTTTCTATTTTTACAAAATTTTGTATGCTTATATACGTTAGAATAGCAAGTCTAAATCTTTTAGAAATCCCAGTTTGGCGTCTTTTTCGGAGATAACTGGATTTTCTTTGATCAGCCAATCAATCGCGAGATCCGGATCGTTCCAAATTATGCCGGAATCTGCTTCGGGATGGTAGAACTCGTCGCACTTGTACAAAAACTCCGTATTGTCTTCCAACGTCAAAAATCCATGCGCGAATCCCTTAGGAACAAGAAGCATCTGGAAATTTTCCGCTGAGAGCGTAAAGCTTTCCCATTGCCCGAAAGTTTCGGATTCTTTTCGCAAATCAACGATCACGTCCTGAACCGAACCTTTTGTCACGCGCACTAATTTAGTTTGAGCAAAGGGCGGCTTTTGAAAGTGCAACCCGCGCAAGACGCCTTTTTGAACGGACATGGAATGGTTATCCTGCAAAAAATCAATTTTTATTCCCTGCTCCTCTAATTTTTTCTTGGAATAGGATTCCAGAAAAAACCCCCGCTCATCCTCAAAAACTTGCGGTTTTATGATATAAACGTCCTTAAATTTGGTTTTGATGAATTCCATTTCTAAAGATTTTTATAAACCGGGAACCTCCCGCAAAGCGCGATTACTTCTTTATGAATCTGCTTTAATTTTTTATCATTCTTATGATTCTCGCAAACATCATTGATCCATTTCGCGATCAGCTTGATTTCCTTTTCCCTCATTCCCCGCGTAGTCACTGCCGGCACACCGACCCGGATACCGCTGGGATCCATCGGGGAGCGCGGATCGTCCGGAATCATATTCTTGTTAAGCGTGATGCCGACTTTGTCTAACGCCACTTCGGCTTCCTTGCCGCTGACTCCCTTTGATCCAAAAACATCCACCAGCACCATATGATTATCCGTCCCGCCGAAACACAGCTTGAAGTTATGTTTGACCAATTCTTGTTCTAAAACTTTGGCGTTTTTGATAATCTGCGCGGCATACTTTTTGAACGACGGTTTCAAGGCTTCGCCGAATGCCACGGCTTTGGCCGCCACGTTATTTTCGTGCGGTCCTCCCTGGAAACCCGGAAAAGTGGCTTTGTCGATAGCCTCGGCAAATTTCTTTTTACACATAATCATCCCTCCGCGCGGACCGCGAAGGGTTTTGTGGGTCGTAGTGGTTACGATATCGAAATAAGGCACCGGATTGGGCAGGGCTTTTCCGGCAATCAATCCCGCGATATGGGCAATATCAAACATCGTGATGGCTCCGACTTTTTTTCCGATCGCCGCGAATTTTTTATAATCCAACTGGCGGGTGTAAGCAGAAAATCCCGCCAAAATCAACTTCGGTTTATGCTTCACCGCCATTTCCTCCAACTCTTTATAATCAATTCTGCCGTCGGCTTTGGTTTTGTAACGCACAAAGTTGTATATTTTAGCCGGCAGCGTCACGGGATGGCCGTGCGTCAGATGGCCGCCATGCGAAAGATCCATGCCCAAAACAGTATCGCCCGGTTTTAGCAAGGCAAAATAGGCGATGATATTGGCCGGCGCGCCGGAGTGCGGCTGAACATTGATATGCTCGGCGCCAAAAAGTTTTTTCGCCCGGTCGATCGCCAATTGTTCGACCGTGTCGGTATATTTCTGTCCGCCGTAATAGCGCCGTCCGGGATACCCTTCGCTATACTTGTTGGTAAACACACTGCCCAACGCTTCCAACACCGCCTCGGAAACATAATTCTCCGACGCAATCAGCTCCATCCCTTCTTGCTGGCGTTTGAGCTCCCCCACGGCGGCTTTATAAACCTGCGAATCTGCTCTTTTGAGGTTTTTCATAAGTATATTTTTGAATTTATTAAACCCTTAATAATTTGCAACCAAAAATCTCAAATTCAAAATCACAAATCACAAATAATATCAAAATCCAAATATCTAATTTTCAAAACAGTTTTGGATTTTTAATTTTATAAATTGTAATTTATTTGGAATTTGGTGCTTGTAATTTAGAATTTATTAAGTACTCTTTCAGCGCTTCCTTCCAATCCCTCATCGGATTAAGTTTAGTATTCACCAAAACCGAATAGGGCGGACGTTTGGCCGGGCGGGGAAACTCTGCTCCAGACACAGGAATGATCTTTGCCTTTATTTTTCCGCCATAGGCGGATCCGCCTCCGGCGGAAGCTTGCTTATATAATTCTACCGCCGCCTCATACCAAGTGCAAGAGCCGCCATTGGTGATATGATATATTCCAAACGGTTTCTCAGAATCGATAACTTCCTTGGTTTTTTTGGCTAGATCCGGCGCATAAGTAAAGCAACTTGTCTCCTCGTCCACAACTTTTACTTCTTTCTTCGTTTTACCCAACTCTAACATGATATCAAAAAAGCTTTTTTTAGCGCCTTCGCTTAAAGCCGGCTTGCCAAAAAGCTTGGAAATTCTGATAAGGTAATAATTTTTTCCGCCATAGGCGGATCCGCCTTTGGAGGACATATTTTTCGCCACTTCTTTTTCGCCCAAAAGCTTAGTCTTTCCATATTTGGAAATTGGATTTGGCAAATCATCCTCATGATAGCCGATCTCCGGCTGAAAGTTATCGTGCAAAGAACAAGTGGCGCAAGAATGCGTGCAGCCGGCCGGCTCTTTGGAAATCAGTTTTCCAAAATCGCCATCGAAAACATAATCCGTTGAATAATGCACCAGAATCGCTTTGTTTTTTTTAGCCGCTTTCGCCAGATATCCCGGCGCCAGTCCGTTCACTTTTTTAGCCAACGCGTATTCTTTGGCATCCGCCTCGCACTTATCCACCGCGTTATACGCCGCTGCGTTTATAATGACGTCAGGCTTGGTAAACCCGACTTTCTTCATCACTTCTTTTTCATTGGCAATATCAATATCTTTTTTGTCCCAAGCAATAACCTTATAATCACTGTCTTTTTTAAAGACTTCGACGAGCTCCTGACCCAACATCCCTTGGGAACCGATGATGAGAATTTTTTTCATAAACTTGATTTTTTTACTTATCTTTTATTACAATATGAATTGTCATCTCGAGCGAAGTTTCGATGTAATCATCGAAACGCAGTCGAGAGATCTGACAACGATAGTCGAAAGTTTTACGATTTTATAATATATTCTGACAATCGGCAATAGATCCCTCGGCTTCGCTACGCTCCGCTCGGGATGACACGTAAGAAGCCCGCGGTTCGACACCAGCACCAAGCAAACTAGACGAAATCATTCAAGTTTTCCACAATTTCTTTTTTGCCCTTGAAAATTCTTTTCGTAAGCGATTTTCTAAATTCCATAAACTCTTCTATTTTCAAAAACTGGCTGACGGCGATAAACAGCAAAGCGCCGAAAAATCCAGCGAAGGCCAACTGCGCGAATATACCCAGAAAAGTATCAATATCGAAAAAATAATCCACGGCGTATTTCACTCCTTGGATACCTACTCCGAACGCAATGGATGCCGCGGCAATTTTCACGACTGATTGGATTATCATTTTGTCATCTAGCGTCTCAAAGCGGGTTCTCAGAGCGAAAAGCAGAAGGCTCATTTGGACTAAGCTGGCCAAGGAAAAAGCAGATCGGAAGAGCG
>JAUPKF010000006.1 GCA_030837625.1 Patescibacteria group bacterium
ATGGTAATGAATCCAGTCATTATAAATGAAAGCAAATGGCTGAATTATTTTTTCAATTTTTTTCACTTTGAATCACCGACCTCGTTCATGGTATTTGCAGGATTTGTTGTTTTGGGTCTTTTGGTGGTCGGCAACTTCGTGTCAGCTTTTGCGACCTGGATAAAAATAAAGTTTGTCTGGCGAAAGAACCACGAACTTTCAAACAGTCTTTTGAGAAAGTATGTTTTCATGCCGTATGCCTACTTTTTAAATCACAATACGGCTAGTCTTAGCAAAAATGTGCTTATGGAAGTGAACCAGCTTACTAGCGGATACATTTTGCCCCTGGTGAACATTTTTACCGGCGGCGTGACGGCTTTTGTTATTCTGACAGTACTTCTTTATGTGAATCTGTTGATGACTTTAGTGGCAGCTGTCGTTCTGATTTCTATGTATCTTTCTGTCTATCTGTACTTTTCGGAAAGAATAAGGACAGGAGGGGAGTTACGATTGAAAACTAATAAGGAAAGGTTCAGGCTAGCGGGTGAAGCATTGGGCGGTGTCAAGGATATAAAGATTCTTGGCGTAGAAAAATATTTTTTGGACAGATATTCAAAACATTCAGGGATTTTTTCTGAGGTTCATTCTCGCAATCAAATTATTGGACAAATTCCTCGGTACATTATGGAAGTAGTGGCCTTTGGAGGGATTGTGGGTCTGATGATATTCTCGGTTTCTTTAAATATGTCAAATCAAAAAGTTATTCCTCTAGTCAGCTTTTTTGCTTTTGCTGGCTACAGACTGATGCCTGCCCTGCAAGAGCTTTTTAATGCTTTGACAACCATGAGATTCAATAAAGCTGTTTTAGACAAAATCCATAAGGATATACTTGAAAATGGTCGTACAGACGTAGCAAAATTTGTAAATAGAAATAAGATAAGCCCTTTGCCGTTTAAAAAAAATATAAAATTGGATAATGTCTCCTTCTGCTACCCAAACAACGCAAAAAATGTGCTGGATAATATCACGATGAGCATCGAAAAGAACACTTTTGTGGCTATAATAGGCACTACTGGAGCCGGAAAAACAACACTAGTTGACCTGATGCTGGGGTTGCTTTCTCCTAGCGAAGGTTTTTTGAAAGTTGACGAAGCTGAGATAAATGAAGAGAGTGTTAAAAATTGGCAGGCGAATCTCGGATATGTTCCTCAACAGATATTTCTCACGGATGACACCGTGGCTAGCAATATAGCTTTTGGCGTGCCGGCCAAAGAAATTGATTTGGACAGACTCAAGGAATCTGCTCGTATGGCAAATATACACGACTTTGTTGATAGTGAGTTACCGAATAGATATGATACCGTTATAGGCGAGCGGGGTATAAGACTAAGTGGCGGGCAAAAACAAAGAATTGGAATTGCCAGGGCTTTGTATCATGATCCTGAGATTTTGCTCTTCGATGAAGCTACCAGTTCTCTTGATAATGCGACAGAAAAAGAAGTTTTGAGGGCAATTGAGAACGTAGCTAAAACAAAAACGATGATTGTGATCGCTCACAGACTTACAACCGTCAAGAATTGTGACAAGGTTTATGTCGTAGAAAAAGGAATGATCATTAAAGAAGGAAGTTATGATGAAATAGTTCGCAAGGTCTAAAAAGATATATGGTCAATCAAAAAAAACTATTGGACAAATTACCCTCCAAAGCGTTTTGTGCTCTTTTGGTTATACTTGGATTACTATGCGGACTGATAAATGTCTTCCCGCACTTGTCGATAAAAAAAGAGGTTGAACAGCGAGGATATGTATATATGCCTGTGCAGACAGAGGGAATGCTTACTGACGAAGCGCTTTGGTATGTACCAATGTCCAAAAAGATATACGAGAATCATGGTGCTAACAACGATTTCTTTTTTAAACAATATAGAAATTCTTCTACGCCTGTTCCTTTGCTTCCCAATTATATTTACGCGTTCTTCTTCTTATTTTTCCGTGATATTTCTCATATTTTTTTGGCTGGTATATTTTTGTTTTCCGGCGTGCTGTTTGTTTTGTTTTATTTTTTGGGAAAAATGTTTTTTCTTAACAGGACAAAAGCATTGTTTTTTGCCAGCTTTGTAACCATCGCCAGTGTTCCAATCAGGAACTTCCTCTATGTCTTGACATCTATGTTAAATTCCGGCATCACTCTCATAACATCAGGGAGCTTGGCTTCTTTTAAGGCCAACATCTCTTATTTCATATCTACATTCAGCGGGTTTGTTTTACCGGTAAGTCGGGATTTGCCCGTTAATCTCTCCCTTATCTCACTGACTGATCCTCTTATAACTTATTTGATCTATATCCCCGCTATAACCGGGCTCTTGTATTTTTTCAATAAGCTGGATAAAAAATCGGCTGTAATTTCGGGAATATTGATAGGCTTATCGTTCCAGACCTATTTGTATTATGCGGTTTTGTTGTCTGTGGTGGCTTCGCTGTATTTGGTTTATGCCATATTTAAGCTTGAAAAAAAAGATTTGTATAAAATACTTCTCCTTAATGGAGTTATATTTCTTTTTTTCCTATTCTATGCTTTCAGTTTATATAATTTTTATTCATTACCCCAAGCTCAAGACGTTGCCCGCAGAATTGGCGCGGAACACGGCTTCCAATTCCGATGGATAGTATGGAAGGAGTACGTTGTATGCGCCGTGTTTCTTTTTTTGAACTGGCTGATATTTAAAAATACCCACCACAAGAAATATCTGTTTTACTTGTTTGTTTTTTTGTCGATGTTTATCTGTTATAACCTGCAGATGATATTCGGGTTTATGCCCCACCCCGATCATTGGAGTAGGGCATTTAGTCCCTTGCTATTTATTTTTTTCTTGGATGTAGTATTCAGTTGGCGGTATTTAAATAAAACGCCCCAAATGGCGTTTGCTTCAGATGTTTTGATCCTGGTATGCACAACATTGATATTTTTTACATCTGTCTCTAACTTCATTCGCTTTAAAGATATAAGTGGGGATAAGATAGCGGTTGATCTCAATGGATTCTCTTTTGATGGGGGGATTTACCAATCTTATGAATGGATAGATAATCATCCTGGCAATTATATCTCACCTTCCTTTCTAACGACTTACTATCTGGTTTTATATACAAAAGCGTCGCCCTATTTGGCGTCTGCCGCCAATAGTCTGGCTGGCAATTATGAACTGGAGCAGAGATTTTTGGAAACTTTCAAGGTGTGGAATGTGCCATCTTCGCAATTGGGAGAGATCCTTTCGCCAAAAGATAAAAAGGTGTCGCTTAATAAAGACATATCGCTTAATCTCTATACCAACTATTATTCCGACCAGTCATTTAATTATTCTTTGGTGCCAGGATCAGGCAGAGACATACCAGCCGAAAAGGTCGAAGAGTTGTTGAAACGCTACGAAGACATCGAAATTGACCCAGATAAGTATAAGGGGTATTATCTGTACTACGGGCCGTTTGAGCGGGATCTGATTGGCGATTTTCTTCCGGGTCAAATGCCTCTGGAAAAAGTTTACCATAACGAGAAAATTTACATATATAAAATAATATGAAGCTGTCCGTAATAGTGCCGTGTTATAATGAGGAAAAAGTGTTGCATCTTCTGGCTGAGAGGTTGGGGGCGGTCTTTCTGGAATTGAAAGCGGATGATTATGAAATAATTTTGGTGAATGATGGCAGCACGGATAGGACGGAAAGCATCATAAAGGAGTTGTCGAAAAATAACGGAAAGTATAAAGCCGTACACCTGTCAAGAAATTTCGGGCATCAGGCTGCGCTCTTGGCCGGTCTTGCCCATTTCACGGGCGACGCGGCATTCTTGCTTGATGCTGATTTGCAGGATCCTCCCGAATTAATAGGACGTTTCATTGAAAAATATAATGAAGGATACGAAGTTGTTTACGGGGTAAAGAAAGCCAGAAAAGAAAATTTTTTTAAAAAAGCAACTTACAGACTCTATTATAAAATATTGCGAATGTTGGCCGAAATTGATATACCGCTGGAAAGCGGCGATTTTTGTCTTTTGAGCAGGCGGGTGGTTTCCGTAATCATTTCTATGCCGGAAAGAAACAAATTTCTGAGAGGGCTGAGAAGCTGGGTGGGATTCAAACAGTATGCGCTGGAGTATAACCGGGATAAAAGGCGGAGCGGGGCGTCTAAATATACCATAAGGAAGCTATTGAAACTATCAAACGACGGAATCTTCGGTTTTTCAAAGGTTCCACTCAAAGTTTCTTTTTGGCTGGGGATTTTTATTTGTTTGGGCTGTTTTGGGGCCGCAATCATATTTTTTATCCTTTACCTTATTTCTGATATCCACAATAAACTTCCCGGCTATACTTCTTTGATACTGTCTATATTATTTTTTGGAGGAATCCAACTTTTTGCACTCGGTCTTATCGGAGGATATATAGGAAGGATATACGATACAGTGAGAAATCGGCCGGAATATATTATAAAAGGAAAGGACAATATTGTTTAAAAGAGCAGCCATGGAAAAACATGTTTTTGGATCAACAATTGAAATTGAAGATAAAAATTGGTGGTATAGAAGCAGGCGGAATTTGTTAGGGATGCTTATCAAAAAGCACGCCCCGGAAAATATAGAAAAAAGTTTGGATATAGGCTGCGGAGTCGGTTCTAATTTCAGCCTTCTCAGGGGAGAAGCATACGGTCTGGATATTGACCAAGAGGCGCTGGCGTTTTGCAAAACGAAGGGGTATGACTATTTAGTGTATGGAGATATTGCCCATAATAACTTTCAAGATAATTTTTTTGATTTGATACTTTGTTCGGAAGTTCTTGAGCATATTTTCGATGATAGATCCGCCGTAAAAGAAGTTAAGAGAATCTTGAAGCCGGGAGGAGTCGCTATCCTGACAGTGCCGGCGTTTTCTATCTTATGGCATGACAATGATATCATTGGCAACCATCACAGGCGCTACAGAAAAAAACAATTTGCTGGCTTGATTGAAAAAGAGGGTTTGAAAATCGAAAGAATATCATATTGGAATTTCTTCTTTTTTCTTCCGGCCTTGCTTGTCGTACTTTTTTCTCGACTGGCCGATAAAAAAGATAAAAAAGACCTGAAGCTTAATATGGGACCTCGATTTATGGATTATTTTACTGAGCTTTCTTTTTGGGAAAACAAGTTGTTTTTGAGAGTCAATTGGCCATTTGGCACCAGCATCGTTGCCGTGGTTAGAAAATAAATGAGAAAAATTACGGCGAAACAATTTGTTCGTACCCAATCAACCAGTCTTTGGCGTTATGTTGTTGATGAGGCAATTTGGGGAAGTCTTTTTTGGGTTCCCACCCTGGTAGGCGTCGGGCTTAGGTATTTTTTTTATGGCTTTCTTTTGAAAAATGACGGTTTTTTTTATGTCGATAATAATGTGCGGATAAAAATGTTTTCCAATGTGATTCTCGGAAAAAATGCCTATCTTGATTATGGATGTTATTTGCATGCTTGCCCTAGCGGGATAGAAATTGGAGAAAATTCGGTCATCATGCACAATAGTGTCATTCATGTTTTCAATTTTGTTGGCCTGCCACATGCATCCATAAAAATCGGGAGAGGCGTATTTATTGGGGAAAACTCGGTAATTCGAGGCCAGGGAGGAGTAACAATAGGAAATGATTGTCTTATTTCGCCTAAAGTGTCTATTCTAGCAGTAAACCATTCTTTCGCCAGTGCCGATTTGCTTATAAAGGACCAGCCTTTGGATGCTAAGGGGATAATAATAGGAGACGATGTTTGGGTGGGAGGAGGGGCTACCATACTTGATGGAGTGAAGATAGGCAGGGGTTCGGTAATAGGTGCGGGGAGCGTTGTGACAAAAGACATCCCTGAGTTTTCAGTCGCAGTAGGAAATCCGGCCAAAGTTGTTAAGAGTAGAAAAAAATGAGGACGAAAAGTGAAAAGATAAGTCTGATAATGACCGAGGAGCACATACAATCTTGGCAGGATACCAGAGAAAGGTTGCCAGTTTTGAAGCTCAAAGATAGGATAAAAAATAACCTCTTTTTATATTATTTGTCTAACGTTGTTTTATTTCCAATAAAGCATAACTTTTATTATTCCAAACAACTGTTCAGGATTTTGTCTCGCGAAGACATAATACTCAATCTTGGGTCCGGAAATAAGATTATCGATCGTTCAATAATCAATGTTGATCAATTCAAATATGATAATGTTGATATTTTGGGAGATATTAACTGTTTACCGATAAAAGATGATTGTGTGGACGGGGTAATTAATGAAGTGACGCTTGAGCATCTGAAAAATCCCCGGAGAGCCTTGGAAGAAATGAACAGGATTTTGAAGTGCGGTGGGTATTTGTGTTTGTCTGTTCCTTTCTTATTCTACTACCACGAATCGCCCGATGATTATCATCGTTGGACAAAAAGCGGCATAATCCTATTGCTGAAGGAAAATAATTTTGATATAGTTAAATTTGAGAACCTAGGCGGTCCCGTGGGATCTTTTGTTCTAATAACCGCCCAGGTCTTGGCCATCGTTTTTTCGTTCAATATCAAAAGCTTATATCATGCATTTTCATATTTTTTCTTACTAGTATTGTCGCCGCTGTACTTGCTTGATAATATTTTTTCGAGGTATTCAATGGCTAGCAATGCTTCATCCATATTTTTAATTATTGCTAAAAAAATTGGGTAGCTTCTTGGAAATAAAAATTACTTAACCAGCCAATAAAATGAAGATACTAAATACGATCGGTTCGATATACACCGAAGAGGCGAAGGAATTATTAAAAGGAATAGGCGACGCGGATTATCTGGACTTGGAAAACCAAGAGCAGCTTAAGGAGATAGTTGGCAATTATGAGATTGCGGTCATCGGGCTTGGATTGAACTATGATAAAGAAGTAATCGACGCGGGAAGAAAGCTCAAGATAATTGCCACTGCTTCGACCGGAACGGACCATATCGACCTGAATTATGCCCGAAAAAATGGGGTTACAGTGTTAAGTCTGAAAAACGATCGAAAATTTTTGGACAGTATAACCGGTACGGCGGAGCTGGCTTTTCTCTTGACCCTGGCACTTATGAGAAACTTTTTGCCAGCTACAAAGTCGACTCTTGGTTATTGTTGGGCGGATAAATTCAGGGGCCATAATCTATATAAAAAAACTTTGGGAATTGTGGGGCTCGGGAGACTCGGGACAATGATGGCGCGGTATGGGAACGCTTTTGGGATGAAAGTCATTGCCTGCGATCCTTATCTGGAAGATAAAGTTTTTTCAAAGACTAATTGTAAAAAAGTTGATTTTGATGTTCTCTTGAAATCAAGCGACATTATATCCATACACGTTCATCTAAGCGAAGAAACGAAAAACATGTTTGACAGTAGAGCTTTTGAGCTTATGAAAAAAGAGGCGATTATCGTCAATACCTCAAGGGGAAAAATTGTCAACGAAAAAGATATCCTTGATGCTCTTAAGAAAAATAAAATCGCGGGATACGCGACGGATGTTTTGTCGGATGAGTTGAACTTCAACCAGAAGTTTGAAAATAACGCTCTTATAAAATACGCAAAGCGCAACAGCAATGTTATAGTTACTCCACATGTCGGAGGAGTGACATTCGAGTCTAGGGAGGCGACAGATATCTTTATCGCCAAAAAAGTCATTAAAGAGTTAAATAAATCAAAATGATGATGAATATCAAGCAAGTCGCTTTGCTCAACAAGGAAGGCGAAATTATTGAAAGTTTCGGTAAAGGAAAGAAAAAATATCAATCCTCCTCTGTCCTCCCGGTGGTTATTGACTATTATCTTTGGGACAGCGAGAAACAGCATGATAGCGCCGAGAAATATAAAGATCAAATCAAGCGGGTTTTTTATCAGGAGAAAGTGGAACCAAAAATTAAAAATATGCTTCAAGATGATATCCAAAGATTAGAATTGGCGCAGAAATTTTCTTATGGAGAAAAAGTTTTGGAAACAGGATGCAGTGATGGAAGCGTAAGTATTAAAATCGCCCAGTTGCCAAAAGTTAAAAGAGTAGTGGGTATTGATATTCGTCCTTCCGCTATTAAGGATGGAAAATTGTTAATAAAAGATTTAGTCAGAAAGAAAGAAATAAGTTCCGAAACGGCTAAAAAAGTTTTTTTGCTAAACTATGCCAATGAAAACTTTCCCAGTCGTTATGGACAGTTTGATTCGGTTTGCGCTTATGAAATTTTTGAGCATTTGTCCCCGCAGGATCTCCTGCCGATTTTCCAGAGCACGTATAAGTTTTTGAAAAAAAACGGAAATTTTTTTGTCAGTGTTCCCAACCGTTTTCCCGACAAAAAATATGACAAACTTGGGAGATCAAGATGGAAATGGTTTGATCACCGCAATTTTTTCAGCCAGTTAAGTCTAGAGATGTTTTTAAAGAAATTTTTTAAACAAGTCAAGTTTCACTCCCTTTATCCGGGAGAAAAAATTGAAGACGGGATATATCTAATTTGTGAGTGCAAGGGAAAATTATATGACTAAAATAATTGCGGAAATTGCTTCGTGTCACAATGGAGATATTGAGCTGGCGAAAAAAATGGTTCAGGAGGCGGCTAAGACGGGGGTGGATATTGTCAAGTTCCAATCATGGCAAAGCAAAAATGTTGATGATAAGGATCCTGATAAGAAAAGGTATGCGTCTTTGGAACTTTCCGACGACGCGCATTATATCCTGAAAGAAGAATGTAAAAAAAACGGCGTTGAGTTTTTGACAACTTGTTATGATGGAAACAGGGTAGGTTTCTTAAAAAAACTGGGGCTTAAAAAAATAAAAGTTGCCAGTACTGATCTCAAGCATTTTGACTTTCTCAAGAAGTTGAGGGATAATTTCGAAGAAGTCATTGTTTCGACCGGCATGTCGACTGAAGGTGAAATGAAAAAGGCAGCGGACATCCTGAAAACAGGAAGGTTTACCATTATGCATTGTGTTTCGGTTTATCCATGTCCTTTGGAAAAAGCCAACCTTAAAAAGCTTTTATGGCTCAAAACAATAGCCGGATCCGTTGGTTACTCCGACCATGTTCAGGGCGTAGAGGCGGCTGTATTTTCATTGGGTATGGGAGTGGATTACATTGAAAAGCATTTCACGCTTGATCGGAACATGCCGCAGATAGCCCATACCACTGGGGAGGGGTTAAGGCCGATTACCACGCATACTATCGCTGACGAACCGGAAGTGTTTCGAGAATTATGCCGATGGAGGGATAAATATGAAATAGCTTTGGGGTCCGGTAGCCTTGAGCTTTTGCCGGAGGAAAGATTAACTCGAGAGAAATATACGGGAAGATTAGGGAGGAATAATTGATAACGATTTATAGCATTATGCAAAAAAGAAAGATTTGCTTCATCCTTACTAGTCCTATCCATTATAGTCGGAATTTTCTGATTCTTGAAGAATTGAAAAAAAGAAAAGATATCGAACTGCATATCGTTTTAGGCGGTTCAATTCTTCTGAATAAATATATTTCTCATAGTTTCAATATCAGAAAGATTCTTCAAGATGAAAAATATGAAAATATCCATGAGGCGCATTTCAACCTGGATGGAGACAATTTAGTCATTAAGTCTAAAACGGTCGGGTTGGGGATTGTTGAATTTTCATCTATCTTTAACGAAATCAATCCTGACCTTGTGGTGGTGCGCGCGGATCGGTTCGAGGTTATGGCTGCCGCTCTGGCTGCTTCCTATATGAATATTCCTATTGCTCACATTGAGGGAGGAGACAAAAGCGGGACATTGGACGAATCGGTCAGGCATGCTATCACTAAATTGTCCCACATTCATTTTGCGACCAATGAAGATGCTCGCGAAAGAATAATCAGGATGGGAGAAAGGAAGGAATACGTTTTCAATTTTGGCAGTCCGGATATAGAGGTAGTGAAGCATGTTTTCAATAATGGAAACAGTGTTGATTTGAATAATGAGGGGAGTGGGGCAGATTTCAATCCGAAGAAAGATTTCTTAATTGTTATGTATCATCCGGTGACAAGCGAGATTGATAATCTTTCATTGCATACAAAAGAAATCCTCAAAGCTGTTCATGGTCTGGGTATGCAAATTCTTTGGTTCTGGCCGAACTTTGACGCGGGATCGGAAACTATCTCAAAAGAGCTAAGGATTTTCAACGACATGGTTTCGAGGCACAAGATAAAATTTTTAAAATATCTGCATCCGAAAAAATTTATTTTTCTTCTTTCAAAGACAAAATGCTTGGTTGGAAATTCTTCAGCGGGAATAAAAGAATGTTCCTATTTGGGTGTTCCGGTGGTAAATATTGGTAGCCGCCAAAACGAAAGATTGAGGTCTGACAATGTTTGTGACTGCGGAAATTCAAGCGAGGAAATTATGAAAGCCATTCGCAAACAGATGAAAATAGGGCGATATAAAACTTCAAATTTATATTCCTCAAACGATACGAGCAAGGATATTGCTGAAGTTTTGGTAAAAAGCAGGCTTTATGCGCAGAAAAAATTTGTCGACTAAATTTATGAACAAGAAAAAAAGAAAATCAAAAAAAGGCCTGATTGTTGTTCCGGCTCGCGGAGGGTCAAAGGGCATAAAGAATAAGAATATAGTGGATGTCGGAGGGGACCCCTTGATTCTTTATACGATTAACCCGGCTCTAAAAATAAAAAAGGATGGCCTGGCAGATGGGGTGATTGTTTCAACAGACAGTCTTAAAATCGCTGATATTGCAAAGAAACTCGGAGCAGATGTTCCTTTTTTACGGCCAAAGAAAATTTCCGGAGACAAGGCTAAATCAATCGATTTTATACTACACGCTCTTTATCATTTTGAAGAGAGGGGAGTTTTTTTTGATTATGTTGTTTTATTACAGCCGACATCACCTTTGAGAAGTTACGAGGATATAGAAGGAGCCATAAAACTATATATGGACAGTGAAAACGATTCTTTGATTTCCGTTTGTCGCGAGGAAAGAGTGGATGAAACGGAGCTATATTATAACAAAAAAGGAATAGGCATTCCGCTTTCGCCGAATCATAACAAGGGGATAAGAAGACAGGATATAAGACCTATGTTTACCAGAAATGCCGCCATATATATAACTGCTACTGAATATCTCAAGAAAGAAAGAAGAATAATTTCAGACAATCCAGCGCTTTATGAAATGCCGATAGAGCGATCGCTTGACATAGACACAAAGGAAGATCTGAAAGAACTTCGGAGCATCTTAAGATAAGTACGGAAAGTGATTTATGAAAATTTCAGGGGTCTAATTTATCCGCTACGAATATAAGAAAACTAACCTTATCAAATGAAAATTGACTTGAATAGTTTTATTGAGAAATACTGGCTCCCCCTTCTTAAGGAAAATTCAAACAAGAGAAAAGTCATTGAATACAAGGATCCAGATCAATTGAAAAGGGAAATAAGTTTTCGGTTGGGGTCAAAAAAGCAAATCGCGAATGGAGAAGACTTGCGAAAACTTTTCGAAAAGGTGATCAAATATACCCCTTTTTCTTCTCATCCTAATTTTTTGAATTATTTATACTCTGGTCCTGATCCGGTTGGCCTTCTAGGCGACTGGCTGGTTTCTTTTGTAAATTCGAATGTCCATGCCTACGAGGCTTCTCCCATATTTTCAATAGCCGAGGTGGAGTTGATAAAAGAGCTTAGGAAATACGTCGGATTCGAAAAAGAAGGCGATGGTATATTTTGCCCGGGCGGTTCTTATTCAAATTTTTTGGCAGTGTATTGCGCCAAGAAAAAAATTATTGACAAGCTGTCCAAAACAAGAAAATTAGCATTATTCACCTCGACTCATTCTCACTATTCCATCGATAAAACGGCGGCTGTTTTGGGTTTTGGAGATATTGTGGTTTATAAAGTAGAATGCGATCCAAGGGGCAGAATGATAGCCGACGATTTGAAAATAAAAGTTGAAAAGTCGGTGAAGAAAAGAGAAGTCCCATTTCTTATTTTTGCAACTGCCGGCACTACCGTTTTGGGGGCATTTGATTCGATCGAAGATATTTTTCGAGTAGCCGAGAAGAGCTGTCCGGGGATTTGGATTCACGTTGATGCTGCTTGGGGAGGACCAATTCTTTTTTCAAAAAAATATCAAAAATTGATGGAGGGGATCGGAAAAGTTGATTCAGTAACTTGGGATTTTCACAAGGCAATGAACGCTCCCATCTTGTGCTCAGTGCTCCTTTTGAAAGAAGGATCTCATTTGAAGACAATGTTCAATGTTGAGGACAGCTACTTATTCCATCAAGAAAGAAACAGCGAATATGAGATTGGAAAAAAAACTCTTCAGTGCGGAAGGCGGGGGGATGCTTTTAAATTCTGGCTGATGTGGCAAGTCTATGGAGCGAAACATTTTGAAGAAGAAATGAACAGAAAAATGTCGGTTGTGCAAATGGCGATAAAGCTGATAAAGAAGAGGGAGAATTTTTTGCTTTATCGGGATGATATTGACTATTTAAACGTTTGTTTCTGGTATATCCCTCGAAGTTTGAGAAAAAAAATGAAAAGCAGAAATTTTTCCGTCAAAGAAAAAAAAGAAATCGCTTTTTTCACGAAAAGAATATACCAGTTGATGATAAAAGATGGACAGGTTTTGATAAATTTTGCCAAGGTTTTTAATTGTCCGGAATTTTTCCGATTAATAGTCAGCAATCCTAATTTGAATAAAGCGGAGATCGAGAAGGTTCTCGATGTCATTGATTCGTTAGGAGAGATTCTGGATAAAAATCTCAGCGAGCTTTTGATATCGGGAGGAGATAGTAGGCTTCATTTGGGAAGCAATGGAATGAATTATGTTTTTACAGCTCCTTTGCCAAAGCCAGATCAAGTTTCTCGATCAAGCTGCACCTCTTCAAGAATTTCCTTGCAAGAAGAGAAGAAGCTTGGAAAAATACTTCATGGATTGAAGCATGGTGAGTCTTCTTTTTCGGAATGCATGTCGGATGTCCATAGAAGGATCAGAAAAATTATAGATATTGACGAAAATGTAAGTGTTATTACAACGCCCTCCGGAACAGATAGTGAATACATACCCCTTCTAATAGCTGGGGCTTATACAAGAGATGTTTTGGATGTGAAGAATATAATGACTGGTATGGGCGAGATCGGATCCAATTCAGCCGTGGCGGCGGCTGGAAATTATTTCAACTTCAAGACTCCATTTGGATCAAATGTTAAAAAGGGCAGACCGCTTCTGAAAATGAATGTCGAAATTATCGGAGTTTCTCAGCGCGATTCACAGACTGGAAAACCTCAGATGAAGAAGGATGAATGGCAGGCTCATGTAAAGAATGCGCTCCGCAAAAAAGATTCTGTGGTGCTGCTGCATATTCTTGAGTCTTCAAAGCTTGGCTATCGGATCGACGCTATGGGCGAAGTGAAAAAAATGATTTCAGATTATTCAGAAAATTTCTTAGTGGTTGTGGATGCTTGCCAGAGCAGGACAGATATTAAAAGAATCAGGGAATATTTAAAGATGGGCTGTATGGTGATGATTACGGGATCTAAATTTGAAGAAGCCCCTCCCTTTTGTAGTGCAGTACTAATACCGGAGAAAATAATGGCGGGCTTAACATCTAAAGATTTCAAAAAATTTCCAAAACGACTTTCGGACTTCATTACCTTGCATGACATTTCGGGACCCGTTCGAGAAATGCTGGGTTGTTGCCCAAGAAGTTGGATGAATTGGGGGTTGATGTTTCGTTGGACAGTAGGCTTAGATAATTGGGAGGAGTACCGAAAAATTTCTGATGCAAAGAGGACTAAGCTTGTCAGGGGCTGGGTAAGAAGCGTTGCGAAGATGGCAAAAGAATATCCAAATCTTGGTTTCTTTGGTGGAGGGGAAGATCAGCCAGGGTCTGTTGGTGATATCAACACAATTTTTTCTCTAACGTTAAAACAGGGGCAAAAGCTAATGTCAATTGACAGTGTAAAAAAAATATATGAATGGATGGCAATGAGTCTCGATGAGAATGTCACAAGATATTTGAAAATAACGAAAAGTCAGAAAGAGACGTTAAAAATATCTTTTTTGCTTGGCCAGCCGGTAGACATGGGGAAGTACGCCGCAATAAGGGTTGCATTGGGAGCAACACTGGTGGCTAGGATGAACGAAATTGGAGTAAAGAAAATCCTCCTTGAGGATCGGACGCTTCTAACGAAACTTTCGATATTGACTAAAAATTATCATACATTGAAGGGCATTTCAAATGAGAGTAACCAGTTATAAAAATGATAAGAACAAAAAAATGGATGATTATGTAAAGAGCGGGGCATATAAGTGGAAAATCGCTATTCCTTTGAATTGCGACCATGATCTCATTAGATGTGAAGGGGGCGCAAAAATTGACAAAAACTCCGGAAAATTGAATATTAGTGTCCCTGATTTTCAAGGTAATGGCAGACATATTCTTGTTGTAATCGAGAATAAAAATGATATTGAAATCTATTCTTTTCCCATGAATGTTCAAAGATGTTATGCGAGAATAACTGGCAATTATTTAATCGTCAGTAATATCGCAAAGTCTTTAATGAAAGAAAACGAAAAGATTCGACTTAATGGTGAAGTTTTATTAAGACAGATCTCAAATTTATTTGCGCCGTTGGACGATCTGTTTGGGGATATAAAATTGCTTGACGCCTCTTCTATTTTTCGGGTTATAAATAACGAAATAATTTTTAAGGAGAGTCAAATAAAGCCCATAAAGAGTACAACTAGTTCAGTTCAGGAATATATTATTAGCAAGTATGATCGAATATGCAAGGAAGGGAAGCCTTTAGCGGTTCTCCTTAGCGCTGGCATTGATTCTCGTCTTAATTTGGCATTATGCCATTATTTTTCAAAAAAATATAGGAATGAAATAGTTGTTTACCATGAATACAAGGACAGAAAAGAACATGACATTGCAAAACATATAGCAGACGAATTGAAACTTCCCTTTGTGAGTATTTCAAGAGATAGATTTAAAAATGAACCATTGGAATATATATTATCCCCCGAGTTCATTAGTTTTCATGGTGGAATTTATAGGGATACCCTTGCTAGATGGTTTAGCTATATGGATGTAATAAAGCTGAGCAATCCCGACGCTACTATTATTGGATTAGCCGGTGACCCTCATAAAGGAAAATTTTATAGGGATATACATCACTTGCCAAATGATCTTGAAAAAATGCTAAAATATAGAATGAAGGACGAGAAGATCGCGGAAGAGAAGGATTTTATGCCCTATCTGTCAAATGAAAAGACAGATGAGTTTTTTTCTAGCACCCATAGAAGAGCCTTAATTTCTAGTGATCCTTGTTTCCAGACGGACTTTATCTTTTACCATGTCCAAGCCGCACAGCAATCTGCCTCGAGAAGCCCATTTTTTCATTTAAACTATAAAATTCCTTTTCCGTTAAACGACGACCATTTTCTTTCCATGGCATTCAGCTTGCCAAAAAAGGAAAAAATGGACGCAGCTATTTCTTTAAACCTTATCGAAAAAATAAATCCGACTCTGAACAGGATACCCTATCATAGCGGAAACGCAGGTGGTTTCAGAAACCGCTACGAAAATTTAATGATTGAAATAATGAGTATGATTGTTTCGAAAGAAAAAAGTTCAAGCCGTCGGGATGAAGATGTCAGGTGGAATCACCCGAGCATTGTTAGCTATTTGGGTGGCGCTTCCAGCGATATCACCGAAAAACTCGAGAGGTTTATCAGGGCAAATTTGGGAAAACGACAAAAAAACGGACGAATAAGGGTTGAATGCGCCTTGAGAGTATACTTGTTCCTTCGGCAAGTTGAAAAAGAGCTGGGAATCAATTTTTTTGTAAATAAAGAATCATGATTTTGAAAAATTTATTCAGAAATAAAACAGGCGAAAACATCCAGGAATTCATACGCGCAAACAAAAGGCACTGGCGCGATATCAAGGGGTCATCTTCCAATGGCTATATATTGATGCTGTTTAAAAACAGTGTTACTAACTACGTCTTGGCTCCCAGGACGGTGAAGTCAATAGAAGAGGAAACAGGGTGCCTGCCTTTGGCGATTTTGAATTCTTTCAGTTTTTTGTTTGATTCGAAGAAAAAAATATACCAATCTTTCAATATAAACAATTTTATATATTATAAAAATTATTTTTACAATATTTCCGATATCATCAAGTCTTTTTATTTAGCAATTAGGTTTTTTTGGCGACGTAGGAGTGTTGATGATTTGTTGAAATTAGAATTCAAAGGTATTTATATCGGCGATCTGGTATACGACACTATTTTGAGGAATAATGCCGGCTTGTATACTATAGATAAAATCAAATGGACTTATTTTAAATATTTTTTCATTGCGTATTTTCAAACGATTATATATGAGAAAATATTCCAAAGGTATGATATAAAATATATTTTTTGCGGATTGTTGATTTTCATAAAATGGGGGATTCCGGCTAGGGTCGCCGACAAGCACGGAGCAGTTGTACTGATAGCCAAAAAGAACCTGATGAAAAATTATAAGGGTCTGGATGTTTCTGAAGGGCAGTATCGACCAAGAGAATCAGACGTTAATTTTCTGAAAAAAAGCGAGAAGGTGGAAGCGGATGTGGACAGGTATATGTCTGAGCGTTTTTCGGGTAGCATAGCTGAGGTGGATGCTATGAGATCTTTCAAAGGAAAAGCCGGATACGATAAGAAAAAATTATGCGAAACGCTCGGTATCGAAAAAGATAAACCCATAGTTTTTATAATGGCGCATGCTTTTTCTGATGGACCGCATCATTCACCCACGGAAAATCTTCTTTTCAGGGATTATTATATTTGGTTGGTTGAAACCATAAAGTATGCATCCCGTATAAAAACCGTGAATTGGGTAGTTAAGCCGCACCCGATGTCTTTCAAATATAAAGAAGAAGGTGCCGTAGAAAAACTAGTAGCCTTGTATGGCAATGCCAATATCCATCTTGCGCCTGGAGATTTCAGCACTAAAAATATCAAGGATTTCGCTCACGCTATTGTTACCGTACAGGGGAAAGCCGCTTTGGAGTTTGGCTGTTTCGGAATTCCTTCTGTTGTAGCCTCTTTGGCGCCTTATAGCGGATATGGATTGGCTGTCGAGCCAAAGATAAAGGAAGAATATTTTGGTATATTAAAAAATATAGGTTCAATTTCCAAGTTGAGTAAAGAACAAATAAAAACCGCCAAAGTGCTTTCGGCAATTATGTTCATATATTCACGGACCGATGACGCATTGGTGCATGATCTCCCGACCTTCAGAAGCGAGAAGGAAGAAGAAAAATGGAAGCATTTCTATGCAGTGATAAAAAGTTATGACAGGTCAAGGGATGGCATGTACCTGCGAATAAAAGATTTGATAAATTTAAATTTTTACAAAAAATACGAATATTATGAAGACAAGAAAAATACTGGCAATTATTCCGGCGCGAGGCGGCTCTAAAGGGATTCCGCGGAAAAATATTTTTCCGTTGGCAGGGAAACCTCTCTTGGCATGGTCTGTCGAAGCGGCGCTGAAGTCAAAACATATTGATAAGGTAGTTGTTTCTTCGGATGATGGTGAGATTCTCGATGTTGCGGAAAAATTTGGCGCCGAACCGATAAAGAGGCCAAAGTCCATGGCGGAAGACAAATCTCCTTTCAATCTTTTGATTTTTCATGCGTTGGACTATCTAAAGAAAAATAAGAAGTATATTCCGGATACTTTGGTGTATCTGCAACCAACTTCGCCGCTTAGGACGACTGAAGATATCGATCAAGCCTTTTCACTCATGAATGGTGACGTGACAAGCGTAATAAGCGTTTACAAACTTGATAATAAATTTCTGAAATCATTTCTTGTCGGAGAAAGAGGATATCTACGGGGAGTTGCTAATAAACAGTTTTCTTTTAAAAATCGCCAGGAATTGCCCGAAGTTTATATGCCCAATGGAGCGATTTATATGGTAAGAAGAGATTTTTTTCAGAGAACAGGTAGACTATTTTCCCCAAAAACTGTTCCTTTCGTGATGAGTCAGGAAAAAAGTGTAGATATAGATACAAAAGAGCACATGAGGGAGGTTGAAAAGAAACTGAAAATGCAAAAAAGCAGACATCATCAAGCGATCATGCTATGTTCAAATCTTTCTTAATTTGTTAGAATGAATAAGCAAAAATACTGACACAATAGGGATATAAAAATTTATGAGTCAAAAGTTTATCACAATTAGAAGCAGGAAAATTGGACCGGAGTTTCCACCTCTGGTAATTGCAGAAATCGGCATTAACCATGAGGGTAGCATCAAGAAAGCCAAGCAGATGGTAAAAGACGCGCATTTGGCCGGGGCGGAATGCGTGAAATTCCAAGCTCACGTGGTTGAAGACGAAATGGTCCCGATTGCGAAAAAAATCATTCCCGGACATGCTAAAGAATCCATCTGGGACATAATGAAAAAATGCGCTTTTTCCGAAGCGCAGGATAGGGAGCTAAAGAAGTACGTCGAGAGTCTCGGGATGATATATTTGTCAACGCCTTTTTCACGAGCAGGAGCTGATAGACTCAAAAGAATGGATGTCAAGGCTTTCAAAATTGGCTCCGGAGAATGCAATAACTATCCTTTAGTTGAGCACATTGCTTCATTTGGCAAACCGGTCATTTTGAGTACCGGCATGAATGATTTGGCTTCTATAAAAAAGAGTGTGAGAATTCTGGAAAAATACAAGGTTCCCTACGCGATATTGAACTGCACTTCTATGTACCCAGTTCCTTATGACAAGGTGCGTTTAGGAGCGATTGAAGAATTGCAGAAGGCTTTTCCTAAGGCGGTTGTCGGCTTGAGCGATCATTCGATTGGAAATTATACATGTTTCGGAGCAGTAGCTTTAGGCGCTCGTATATTGGAAAAGCATTTCACTTCTTCCAAAAAATGGCCAGGACCGGATGTTGCGCTTTCAATTGATCCTGCGGAACTCAAGGATTTGATTTTTGGTTCAAAAGCGGTATTTGAGGCGCTTGGTGGTGGGAAGAATATCCTCCCTGAGGAGCAAGGTATAATAGAATTTGCTTATGCTTGCGTGGTTTCGATCAAAGAAATAAAGAGAGGTGAAAAATTCAGCAGAGAAAACATCTGGGTAAAGCGTCCGGGAACCGGGGAAATTAAAGCAGTGGAATTTGATAGAATTTTGGGAAGAAAATCTTCCAGAGATATTGAAAAAGATGTCCAGTTGAAATTAAAAGATGTTATTTGAATCAACCTAGCTTATCATGAAACAAATAAAAAAGAGGAAAATTTTGTTTGTAACCGAACGCCGCACTGATTACAGTCGGCTTAAGTCGATTATGGAAGCTGTACAGAAAAGCGAAAAGCTTGAGTTGCAGTTGCTGGTGACCGGGATACACTTGCTGAAAGATTTTGGGGAAACGAAAAAATTTATCGACAGGGACGGGTTTAAGATAGATGCGATACTGCCAATGTTTTCAGACGAAGATATCGACGACGGATCCTCAATGGTCAAAGGCCTAGGCAGAGTGCTATCCGGTATGCCTGATATTTTCAAGAAACTCAAGCCAGATATACTTTTTGCCGGTTTTGACATCGGCGCTAATTTTGCGGCGGCAATAACCGCGATGCATTTGAATATTCATGTGTCGCATCATGAAGGGGGAGAGAGATCCGGAACCATTGACGAGGTAATGCGTCATGCTATTACTAAATTTTCCCATGTTCATTTTGCCTGTTCTGACCAAAGCGTAAGACGGATTATAAGGCTTGGAGAGGATCCAAGATATGTTTTTAACGTGGGCGTTCCCAGTATTCAAACTATAAAAGAAATTAAATATTGGGATAAAGATAAAATTTTCGAAAAATATGATTTGGACTCCGGCAAAAAATTGATAATTTTTCTTCAGCATTCAGTAACGACTGAAGTTGATTCAGTCGAAGCGCAGATCAGGGAAAGCGCTAAGGCTATCAACGAAATTATCGATAAACATAAGGTTCAGGCAATTGCCATATATCCCAACAATGATGCCGGCGGAAGGCGTATAGTTGAATTCTTAAATCAATCGGGGATAAAAGTGTTTCCGCATATCGACCGCGATGATTTTTTTCGTTTAATGAAAGTAGCCGATGCTTTGGTGGGTAATTCAAGTTCGGGGATTCATGAGACTCCAACTTTCGGTTTGCCAACAGTGAATGTTGGCACGCGTCAGCAATTCCGGGAACGCGGTGGCAATGTTATAGATGCGGGATATGATTCTAGAGAGATAAAAAAAGCGATTGAAAAGGCTCTATCCGACAAAAATTTTTTGCGCAAATCAAGAAAGGCGAAAAATCCATATGACCAAGGCAATAGCGCTGAGAAGATTGTTCATATTCTGGAAACAATCGATTTGCCGCCTATTCAAAAGGTAATAACCTATTAAATGTCATGAATATTTTGTTGCTTGGAGGAACCGGTTTTGTAGGAGAATATTTGGCAGAAAAATTGAGCCGGAGAAAGAGCAATAAGGTTTTTGTTGTTGGAAAGGATGTTGCATTATCGAAAAACAACTGCGAAAATATTGAATATGTTCAACTGGATTTGACTGAGCAAAGCGACGAATTTAAACAGCTGGCTGACTCTGCTGATGTCGCCGTGATAATGACCCAACCGAACGAGAGAATTATTGATAATTTGATTTCCACCATAAAATCCACTAATCGCCTCAAGAAAATAGTTTATTTGTCGTCTGCTTTGATCTATGATAACTTTGAAGATAAGCAGAATGAAACTTTCTCGCCTAACCCAATGACGGATTATGAGCGGGGAAAATTGACTGAAGAGCAGAAGCTTGAGAAATTTACGGATGATGCCGGCTTCAATCTGTGCGTTGCTCGCTTGTCGAATGTTTATGGGGATGTTAAAAACAGGGGCTTGATCAATTTTGTGTTTCTTTCTTTGCTGAATGATGAAGAATTAACTATAAACGGGAAAGGCGATTCGGTGAGGGATTATATTTTTGTGGAAGATGTTGTTGATTATATTGATTTTCTAATTTTTTGGGATCAGAAAAGAGAAAAAGAAACATTCAATATTTGCACTGGAAAAGGGTATAGCGTGATAGATGTAGTACAAACGGTTGAAAAAATAGCGGGGAAAGAAATAAAAAATAAATTCAGTCCGGCGGTTCCGGAAAAAGGAATGATAATCGGCAACAATAAAAAAATAGTAGAATTATCAGGCATGAAACCGAAATACGATTTAGTTAAGGGTTTGAGGCAAACATATAAAAATTATTTGGCTAATAAATAAACTTTTTTACAAAACCGATGTACAAAAATGAATTCAAAGGCAAGCGCATATTGGTGACTGGAGGTACTGGGTCGATCGGTTCTGTTGTTGTCAAAGAGCTGCTGAAGTATAAACCTAAGCAAATTCGCGTTTATAGCCGCGATGAGACCAAGCAATTTGAGCTAATGCATGAAATCGGGCTTTCTCCGAAAGAAGTTAATTTTTTGGTCGGCGATGTGCGTGACGAAAGGCGTTTGAATATGGCTATGGAAAATATAGACATTGTTTTTCACGCTGCCGCCCTGAAGCATGTGGTATCTTGCGAAAAAAATCCTTTTGAAGCAGTCAAAACCAATGTTCAGGGGACGCAAAACGTGATTGATTGCGCCTATGCCAATGGAATTGAAAAAGTGGTTATGATCTCAACCGACAAGGCCACAGACCCGACAAATGTCATGGGATGCACGAAACTTTTGGCGGAAAAATTGATTTTAGCCAGCTTTCTTTACAAAGGAGACAAAAAAACCAAGTTCTGTTGCGTGCGCTTTGGAAATGTTCTGGGTTCGCGCGGTTCTGTTATTCCTTTGTTTATAAATCAAATCAAACAAAAAAAACCCATCACGATTACCGATCCCGAGATGACGAGATTTATCATGTCAATACCTCAAGCTGTGAACCTTGCTTTCAAAGCTTTGAGCCAGATGAGAAACAGGGAGATTTTCGTTCTGAAAATGCCGGTGGTGAAGCTGAAAGATTTGGCACAAGCCGTGATTGAGGCATATGAAGAGAAGAACGGACCGGGAAAAAGAGTCTTGACGAAGATTATAGGGAAAAAAGAAGGTGAACGGATACACGAGAAGCTGTTGACTGCAGAGGAATCTGAAATTGCCGTTGAGGCTGATGATATGTTCATCGTTTTGCCAAATTTGTTGAATCCTGGGTCGGGATATGAGTCGCTGGACGATACCCTAAAGCTTTATTCAAAAAGCAAGAAGGCCAAGAACGGTAGTTATTGTTCCGACGGCGCCGAATGCATGTCTGTTTCGAAAATAAAAGAGTTGTTGCTTTCAAATGATGATTTGAGATGGTGACGCCATTTTGTGAGTGAAAAAATATGGGAAAAACAAAAATTTTTTTTGCCTACAAGCACACGGACGAACCGTGGGGCGGGGCGAACAATTTTATTAGGACTTTATACAGTGAGCTGGAAAAAGATTCAGAATTTGCTGTTCACCACGACGCTGATTCCAACAGTGGTATTCTTTTTTTTAGTCACCTGTCATACGGACCCGGAAATGTTGCGCTTGGCAGTAGCAGGCTTTATCCCCTTTCTCTTATTAAGAAGTTGAAAAAGAAAAGCGGAGCAAAATTAGTAGTCAGGGCTGTCAATTTGAGGGTAAACTCTGAAAAACCCGGCTTGCTCGGACTGCCGATATATTTGAAAAACGGATTGATATCCGATATTAATACAATAAAGCTTGTTAATCTCGCGGATTTTGTCATCTTTCAAAGTGAATTTCAAAGATCTTTTTTTAAAAAATGGGGCTACGGAGGCAAAAATGATACTGTAATTCATAATGGCGCTCCTGCAATTTTTCAAAATGATGATTATATCTCAGGCAAAGGGCATCATGAGCCGTTGCGCCTTGTTTCTAACTCCAATTTCAAAACTTTCAAGAGGCATGATATTGTTGCTAAAATATCTTTGCTGGAGGGAACGAGTGTGATTCATGTGGGAAGATGGTCCGACAGAATAAAAAATCATAAAGTTGATGTGAGAGGGACTTTGACACACGAGGAAATCAGAGAAATATACAAGAATTGCGATTATCTATTACATCCGGCAGTTTATGATCCATGCCCGAATTCAGTCGTTGAAGCACTGCACTTCGGTTTGCCGGTTATTTATAGCAATAAAGAGGGGAGTAGCGAAGAATTGGTTCGGGGGAACGGTGTGGCAATTGACGAAAATGATTTGAAAAAAACAATTCAACTGGCGAAAGAGAATTTCACTGTCCTGAAACAGAAACTTTCCAACGATAGAGGTTATTATTCCATTGGTAGAGCAGTTACGATGTATAAGGATGCCTTTAACAAATTTAAAAAATAAGAATATGAGTCATCAGGATTTTGAAAAATATGCCGCAGAAAAACCTTTCAATTACTCGGTGCCGGAGAAATTTGAGGAAAATTTTAATAAATGCTTAGAAGATTTGAAGCTGTCGCCATCTTCTATGAAGATATTGGATTTTGGTTGCGGCGATGGAAAACACTTTCATTTTTTTATTGAAGCTGGATTTTTGCCTGCCAATATTTATGGCGTGGAGGTTTCCCAAAAAAGAGTGGCGCGATGCCGCAGTATCGGGTGGGAAAAATCATACTTCATTGAAAATGACAAATTGCCTTTTACCGATGATGAGTTTGATATCGTCAATATGGCAGAGGTTATAGAGCATATTCCGGTCGAAAAAATAGAAAAAATATTTTCAGAATTAGTGAGAGTGACTAAGAAAAATGGCCGTGTGATAATAACCACGCCTAATTATCCCATAAAACGCTTTTATGACTTAGCGGCTTCAATTTTTCTCAGAAGCTGGAAAAGGATCAAAGATGATCCAACACACGTCAATTTATTCAGTGTGAAAAAACTAAGATATTTTTTGGGAAAATATTTTGATTCCGTGGAAATTGTTCCCTACAAGACTGGTTTTCTATATAAAAAGTGTAAGAAGGATTTTTTTCTGCATAAAATGTTGGCTATTTGCTACACTAAAAAATAATTTTTGCGAAAATGGAAAATAAAGAAAACAATATTTTTGAGCATATTGATTGTCCTGTTTGCGATGGAAATTCCTTCAAAACGGTTTTGAAATTTACGCCAGATGAATTTTTGAACGAGGAAAGAAAAAAATATTATAACGTAGATGTTTTGGGGGTCGATCTGAAAACCAATTTTTTCATAAAAAAATGCAAAAAATGTGGATTTGTTTTTGTGAACCCGAGGCTGCGAAAGGATCTTTATAATGTTGTCTATAACGAGGCAAAGTCCGGACAGTATGAAATGAAGAGTTGGATGTTTGATAGTGGGGATATAGGGAATCTTTTTGCAACCTACAATAAATATAGAGAGGTTTTTCCGCTCTTGAATGTGTTGATTTATTTTGGGAAGTATTTTGAAAAACCAAAAAATGACGCCTATAAACAACTAAAATTGCTAGATTACGGATGTGGTATGGGGCATATACTTGATTTGTGCAAAACTTTTGGTATCAAAGGTATAGGGGTCGATATAGATTCATTCCGACTTAATCATTGCAAACAGAAAGGGTTGGATGCAAGATTGCCGGAGGAACTTCCGGATGCGGAGAAATTTCACATAGTCATTTCGACGTCAGTTGTTGAGCATGTTAATGATTTGGACGCATACTTCAAATATATTAGCAGTCGGCTTATCAAAGGCGGAATTTTCTATTTTAATGGTCTGAATCCCAGGATCATTGAAATTGAGAGAAAAAAAAGGCTTTTCAAAATAGTTATGCCATTGGAACATATCAACTATTTCACCAGAAAGACGCTATTGATGTTGGCGGAAAAATATGGTTTTGAGGAAGCGAAGGGCGGCGGGTATGGGGTTTTTGCGATGAAAAACTCAATTCAATATAGCTATCCTTTTCTGAAGAGATTTATATTCAAAGGATTTTATCCTACCGGTAATTTTGAAGTTACACTGGAAAAAAAGTCCTAGCGTTATTCACTGCTTTGCTATATGTGGACGAGATGGTATTTAAATGGCGGAATTAGCAAACAAAATGCTTTTCAACTCTATCAACTTTGCAATATTCCTACCCATAGTCTTTGTACTTCATTGGTTTGTAGCGAATAGGAGTCAAAAACTTCAAAACTTCTTGCTTCTTGTTGCAAGCTATTTTTTTTATGCTTGCTGGGATTATAGATTTTTGTTCTTATTGATATTTTCTACTTTGCTGGACTACCTTACGGGGATTAAAATGTATCAGGCGGAAAACCAGAGAATAAAAAAGATCTGGTTATGGTTAA
Source organism: Patescibacteria group bacterium (assembly GCA_030837625.1). Classification (GTDB taxonomy): domain Bacteria; phylum Patescibacteriota; class Minisyncoccia; order Moranbacterales; family UBA2206; genus XYA2-FULL-43-15. The sequence goes on from JAUPKF010000006.1 coordinate 25,316, forward strand.
GCATCTCTATCAATCTTGGATTTCTTGGGATATTTAAGTACTACAACTTTTTTGTCAGCTCGTTTACTGAGGCTATTTCTCAATTTGGCTTGAGCGTGAACTCCTGGACGCTAGAAGTTATTCTTCCAGTAGGCATTTCATTCTATACTTTCCATGGCTTATCCTACGTTTTTGATATTTATAATGATAAGATCAAATCTGAAAAGAATTTCATAGACTATGCTGTTTTTGTCAGCTTCTTCCCCTTGTTGGTGGCGGGGCCGATTGAGCGGGCAACCCATTTACTACCCCAAATCAAAGCAAAAAGATTTTTTGAATATTCAAAGGCTGTGGATGGCTTGAAACAAATTTTATGGGGATTGTTTAAAAAGATAGTAATTGCGGATCAATGCTCTGTGTATGTAAATATGGTATTTGATAATTATACTGATTACTCAGGAAGCACCTTGATTTTGGGAGCAGTATTTTTCGCTTTTCAGATCTATGGAGATTTCTCTGGATATTCAGACATAGCGATAGGGACGGCAAGACTTTTTGGAATAGGTCTACTAAGAAATTTTGCTTTTCCTTATTTTTCGCTGGATATCGCTGAATTTTGGAGGAGATGGCATATATCACTTTCTTCTTGGTTTAAAGATTATTTATATATTCCCTTGGGAGGCAGCAGGGGCGGAACATGGAAGAAAGTCAGGAATACTGCGATTATCTTTTTAGTGAGTGGATTTTGGCATGGGGCAAACTGGACTTTTATAGTATGGGGAGCGTTGAATGCTGCATATTTTTTACCGTTATTGTTGACAAATAAAAATAGGAATAATTTAGAAATTGTTGCTCATGGTAAATATCTTCCGACAATAAGGGATGCAATGTCTATGCTGTCGACTTTCGGTCTGACTGTCATGGCGTGGATATTTTTCAGGTCTATAAGCGTAAGGCAGGCTATTGATTATATTACTGGAATTTTTTCAATCTCTGTTTTTTCAATGCCAGAAGAAAAACCGCTGACAGTTCTTGTCCTGGTCGGTATTTTTGTGATTATGGAATGGATTGGCAGAGAACAACAATACGCTATTGCTAATCTAGGCGCGAGATGGAAGATGCCCTTGAGATGGGGCATGTATTATGCAATTGTTGTTGCAATTTTTTGGTTTGGCGATAAGGGGCAGCCATTTATTTATTTTCAATTTTGACTCAAGTATGGGTTCATTTCTTAGAAGATTAATTTTATTTTTTTCCATAGCAATAGTCTTTTTTGGTTTAGCGTCATATTATTTAATAAAAAACAACAATGAAGAGTATCAGTTTTTATATAGGTATCAGTTGGACAAGATAAAACAAACAAAACAAATTTCTACACTTTTTGTCGGGGATAGTTCTTTGGGTAACGCTATAGATAGTGATGAATTTTCGAGATTGTCTTCACAATCGTCGATTAACTGCGCCTTAACAGGTTTATATGGCTATGAAGGCTCATACAATATTTTGAAAATAGCCCATAAATATCATCCAGAAATAGAGAATGTTGTCATAATGCAAACACTGGATATGCAAACTCGTCCTTTATCCTACGCGGGTTACATGAGAACTACTAATTCCGCAAATGATTTTATGGAACTATCCATTAGAGAAAAAATCTATTTTGTTAGGGAATTCTCTTATTATGTAAAATCAATCCGACTGAATTATTCGGCAAATAAAGAAAAGATTATTGAAAATGATTATATTCAACAAGCTCAACGAAAAGATGTCCCTTATGCTTATGTTGTGGAAGAACTTAATATAGGTGCAATAAATCCGGAAAAAAACAAATTTTTAGCTAGGATCGTTAAATATTGCCGAAACAATAATTTGAACTTGATTTATATTAACGGGCCTATTCATGAAGAAATAGCGTCAAGATCCGATTCTTATGTTGACACAGCGAATAAGATAATTTCTGAAACAGGTGTCCAGCTGGTTTCTGATATTGTGAGTATAAAAGAAAATGATTTAGGGGACAGTGTGGATCATATTAGACCGGATTTAAAAAAAGAGTATACTATAAGGTATTATGAGCTAGTCAAAAAATATCTTAAAAATAGGAATGAGCGTGTAGCAATGTAATGGAATTAGGGTAAATATTCCATTTTTGGAATGTTGCCATGGGCATATTATTTCTATTAATAATAAAAAACAATGGCATTATGAAAAAATCCTGGTTATATTTGCCAATTGAAACGAAAGTGCGAGAACTTCACGGGAAGACGCTCTTGGCGTGTTTTGCCGCCATGAAAGGTTTTAATGTGTTGATTGGAGCCAAAAAAGACATTCACGCAAGAATTCCTTTCTTGCCCAAGGGAACAATATTCAATTTTGGCTTGGCGAAAAACATGGCCAAAAATTCAAAAATGTACAAAAAATACGGCCATAAAGTCGCAGTTATAGATGAAGAAGGTCTCGTTACCTTGAATGATGATTTGTACCTTCGGCATAGAGTTTCCAAAGAGGCTTTGGAGGTTGCAGATACTTGCTTTTGCTGGGGCGAACGTCAGGCGAGATTGATACAAAAAGTGGCTGGCGGAACGAATTGTAAAATATGTGTTACGGGGAATCCTCGTTTTGATATGCTGAAACCGGAATATCGAACAATTTTCAAAAAAGATGTTGAAAAAATTAAGGAAAAATATGGGCAGTTTATTCTGATAAATACCAATTTTGGACACGGTAATCATTTTGCTGGTGATAATTTCTTGTTAGAGTCGTTCAAAGAAAAGGGATGGATGAAAGACTCAAAAGATAAGGAATTTTTTCTTAGCAACATGAAATGGCACAAGCGAATGCTTATAAAATTTTCAGAAATGATTCCTGAGTTATCCAATAATTTCGAGAATTATAAAATAATTATAAGACCCCACCCTTCAGAAAACCAGGATTATTGGAAAAAAATCGCGAAAAAATACCCGAATGTTTCTGTTGTTCATTCTGGAAACGTTATTCCTTGGCTAATGGCTGCCGACCTTTTAGTACACAATGGATGTACTACGGCAATTGAGTCTTTTATTTTAGGAACTAAAACGGTGGCGTATCGTCCCTTTATTGTTGCCGATCAGGAGACTGAACTGCCTAATGTTATTAGCACGCAAGTCTATAATATGGCAGAATTGCTGGATGCCGTTGACAAGATAGTAAATACTCATGTTCTTGATTACAAGGAAGCTGTCGATAAAACCTATCTAGATGACTATCTTGTTGGCATCTATGAAAAGACAGCCTCGGAGAACATAGTCTCTCATCTCCAGGCTAGCACTGACAATGTTTTGAAGAGCAGGAGGATAAATTATTTTTTGCTTCTGTATTTTCAAATATTTTTCCTCGCGAAAAAGCTGATACAAAAAATATTATTTCACACTGATGTCTCGGGATCTTACTTGAACCATAAAATGGCCGATCTTTCTAAGGATGAGATTAGTGAAATAATTTCCGGCTTTTCGAAAATTAATAAAGATTTTACAAGCATTAGGATAAGAAAAATCGGGGGAACCTGCTTTCGTATATATGAAAAATAATGTAGCTAAAATAAAAAGTCTTCTTCACGGAGTTATTCCGAAAAAACTGGTTAATTCTTATATTGACTTGGCGAGACTTACTTGCAGCTTGTTCTTTGATCAAGTTGTTCAAAATGAAAAAATAAAAAATTTTAGTCATGAAGACGGCCATGTTTTTTTCGGTTACTATGACGTAACTCCCTTTGGTATGGATGACAAATTGCTGTTGGCAATGAAAACGCCCATTATTGGTAGGGCGCCCAATGCGGAAGATCATGCGGAAATTGGTTATTACCATATTGATAAGCCAGATAACTTTATTTCTCTTGGAGAAACCAATACCTGGTGTTGGCAACAGGGGTGTCGATTGCAATGGTATCCTCAAGATAACGGAGATAAAATAATCTATAACTGCCTGGTGGACGGAGAATATGGGGCAGTCATAAAGGATATCTCTAATGGTAATATTGTCAAAAAAATAAAAAAACCTCTGTATTCTGTTAGCAGGGATGGAAAATGGGGAGTCTCTCTTGATTTTTCCCGTCTTCAGCGTCTTAGACCGGGATATGGGTATGGAATTTTGCCAGATGACAGTGTTAGTGATTTAGCACCTAATTACAATGGCATAGAGTTAGTTGATTTGGAAACAAACGAATCTCAGCAGCTTTTTACATTGAAGGATATTTCGGATATAGAACCGCATGAATCAATGGATGGCGCCGAACATTATTTCAATCACATAATGTTCAATCCTTCTGGAGACAATTTTTTATTTTTTCATTTATGGATGAGCAAGGATAGCAAAAGACATTCTCGTCTCTTTGTTGCGAGTAGAGACGGAAAAAACTTGAGGTTATTGAGCAACAGCGGTTCTGTCTCGCATTACAATTGGATTTTTGATGATAAAATCATATTGTATAGTCTGGTTAGTGATAAGGGTAGATATATGTATGCCGTATTTGATAGCTTGAGTGGAAATGTTGAATATTTTGGCAAGAATGTTCCTAAAAATGACGGGCATCCGACACTTCTAAAAAACAAAAAAATTTTCATTACTGACACCTATCCTAATTTATGCTCACAAAGAAATCTGCTTAGCTACAATCTAGATAAAGATGAAATGAAAATACTGGCAAGGTTTGATGATTCAAGAGATTTCACAGGCGAGTTTCGATGTGATTTGCATCCCAGAGTCAGTCCTGATGAAAAAATGATATGCATTGATAGACTTATCGACAGCAAGCGAGTCATATCAATAATTTCTTTTGATGCCAACGGATTATGAAAATAGCGTATATAGCCAGCTCGATAATTCCTTCGCGAACAGCCAATAGTGTTCACGTGATGAAAATGTGCCAAGCTTTTGCGAATAACGGCCACGAAGTTGATCTGTTGATACCGAATAAAGCGGACAAGAGCATACTAAATGTGGAAGATGTTTATGATTTTTACGGAGTCAAGAAATGCTTCAATATTTCCCGGATTCCGCTGTTAAAAACGAAGATTGGTTTTTTCGTTTATACTTTTTGGGCAGTCCTTAAAGCCAGAAAAAATAATCCCGACCTGGTTTATACCCGTTTTTTATACCCGGTATTTTTCAGTTTGCTTTTCGGACTTCCGACTATTTATGAAATTCACGCGCCTTTTGAAAGGCTTGCAGAGAAGATATTTTTTTGCTTGATAAATAAAAAAAAGTTGGAAAAAATCATAGTAATTTCTATTCCCTTGCGTGATTATTTTGTCGATAAGTATAAAATAAATAAAGATAAAATTTTTGTTGCTCCTGATGGAGCTGACTCTGTTGAATCCGGAGTAGGCTTCAAAAAAATCAGAGAAAACGAGTCAGAGATGACCGTTGGCTATATCGGAAATTTGTATAAGGGCAGAGGGATGGAAGTTATTTCCAGGATAGCCGAAAGATGCCCGCGGGTTCAATTTCACATAGTAGGGGGATCTCCCGAGGATTTGGAATATTGGAAGAGCAGATTATCCGATTTTGAAAATATAATACTCCACGGCTATGTTCCTCATAGGGATGTTAATAAGTATATGCTTTCTTTTGACGTTCTTATCGCTCCTTATCAGCAAAAGGTTACAATTCAAGGAAGGGGAGATACTTGCCAATGGATGTCTCCGCTCAAGATTTTCGAATACATGGCAGTGGGGAAAGCTATTCTTTCCTCTGACTTGCCTGTCTTGAAAGAAGTTTTGAGGCATGGGAAAAACTCTCTTCTGGCTTCTCCCGAAGATATTGATGGATGGGTATCGAATCTGGAATTGATCAGGAAGGATACTGAATTGAGAAAAGAGCTGGGAAAAAACGCAAAAAAAGATTTTGAAAATAGTTACACATGGAAAGCTAGAGCAAATAACATTTTAAGTAATTTGTATTATGAAAAAAACAACCAACTTTGACTCAGGGGCTTATTTTCAAAATGTTGGAAGAATGAAATTGACAAAAACAATTTTCGGTCTAAAAGCATATCTAAAAGAACTGTTCAGGGGGATCGAATTTAGTGAAAAGAACATTTTGGATATTGGAGCTGGGACGGGGATGTATAGTTGCTATATGGCGATGAACGGGGCGACAAAAATTGTAAGTTTGGAGCCCGAGCTGGAAGGATCGGGGAATGGTTACACGGCAAAATTCGAGGATCTTAAGGATAATTTAGGATTGAACAACGTCTTTCTGAAATCCTTGACATTCCAGTCCTTTAATAATGAAGAAAAAAAATTTGATATAATTCTTCTTCATCATTCCATAAACCATTTAGATGAGGACGCCTGCATTAATCTGAAAAAGTCTGAAGAGGCTAGGGAAATTTATAGAAAAATTTTTGAAAAATTATATTTAATCTCAAGCAGTCAAGCTCGAATAATAATTGCAGATTGTTCAAGCAAGAATATTTTTAGCATGCTAAAAATAAAGAATCCGTTTGCTCCCTCAATCGAATGGCACAAGCATCAGCCTCCAAATGAATGGGCTAAGCTCTTGAAAAAAACCGGCTTCAGGGACTTTGAGGTAAAATGGATTGTGCTTAATCCTCTGGGAGGAATAGCCAATTTTTTTCTTGGAAACAAAATTTGCTCTTTTATTATTAATAGCCATTTCATCATTTATGCTAAAAAGTAAATTATCGCTCTAGTTGGCATACTTGGCAAACACATCATATTTCTTCGAAAAAATTGGTTAGCTGGTTAACTACTGTTTGAATATCGAATTTTTCTTTTGCTCTTTGGAGGGAATTTTGACTGAACTTTTTTCTCAGGGTTGAGTTATCTGTCAATAATTCAATTGCCTTAACAAGACGGCGAACATTATCTGCCGGAAATAACAGGCCACTTTTTTTGTTTTCTATTAGATTGTGGTTTTCTGGTATATCGGTGGTGATTATCGGCACTTCGGCAGCCATTGCTTCAATTATTGCATTGCTCATTCCCTCAAAAAGAGTCGGCAGGATAAAAATGTCGGATATTTTGAGAAGTTGCGGAACGTCGTTTCTTTTGCCTAAAAACAGAATATTTTTTTCGGACTGATAATTTTTAACTTGTTTTAGGAGATTTTCCTTTTCCTCTCCGTCGCCGACAAGCAAGAGTTTTAAGCCCTTGTTTTCTCTGTAAACTTCTTCAAACGCTTCCAATAAATATTTATGCCCTTTATTGATGTGCAAATTGGCGACGCATATTATGGCGGTTTCTTCTTTTTTTATCCCCAAACTTTTCCTCAGGTTTTCATCTCTTTTGATCTTATCGTAAAAATCAACGTCAATACCGTTGGGGATGACGGTGATTTTTTCCGGCGGGACGCCGATGTTTTTAACGTAAAAGTTTTTGACTGACTGAGAATTAGCCAGATAATTTTTGACAAAGTGTTTAGTTAATTTTTCGAAGAGTTGCGCTGAAAAATATTTTTTGTGGTTGTAGGTTGTTCGGAGAAATGGAATGATTTTTGTATTAGTAAAAACTTGTAAAAATAACCGGCCAATTGCGTCGGCGTGAAAAAGGTAAGTGACGACTAAGTCGGGTTGGGTATTTTTTACTGTCTTCAATAATTGCCTGTATGATCTGATGTTAAAAAAGTTTTTCTGCTCGATGTTTATTAGGGGGATGTTTTTTTCTTCAAATTTATTTGCCAATTCCCCGCGCTTTTTTAGCGTGATTATCGTATGCTCAAAATCGTCGAGCAAAGGCAAAGTTCGCAGAAGCATATTCTCGCATCCGCCGGAATCAAGGGAATGAATAAGATGGACTATTTTTCTCCTACGCATGTTATACCAGCTTCCGGATGTTCGAAAGCTTTTATTTCTCTCAAATTGGCATCGGAAAACCATTTTTCAATCTGTTCACGATAATAGTAGTTACTTTTCGGGGTGGCTAGAACGTCAAAAGCGTCGTTGAGTTTCATATTAAACGGAAAGTTGGCGTAATAGGCAAAAGGCATTTTTTTGGCCAGTTTTTCGGCGCCGATAAAATTGCAAAAATGGGTGGAATAATTCAAAAGATGGACGATTCCGCCAGGGATATAGCATAGTTTATAGAGTAGCGGCTGGGGGATTCCCTTGAAAACGGATCGCAACGGCTCATAAAAATATAACGCGCGCTTGTTGTTTCTTCGGTTATACACCCAAATCAGCATCTTTCCTTCAGGCTTCAAAACTTTGGATAGGAGGGAAAAACCTTCCTGGGGACGCGGCAAATGGTGCAAAACGCCGATTGAATAGGCGATGTCGAACTGGTTTTTGAAAGGCATCGAATAAATGTCAGCCTGAACAATACAGATATTTTCCAAATTTTTTGTTAGTTTGTACGCTAATTCGACGGATTCGCCGAGATCCGTGCCAAAAGAAATTTTCGTACCGCAAAGCGCGGCTTGCTTGGTGAAGCGTCCGGAACCACAGCCGATATCCAATGTCATTCTTCCTTTTAAATCTTCTTCCTTTATAAAGGGACTCAAAAAATGCAAGAAATTATTTTTCTCAAAATCATTTTCCTTGTAAATATTGTTCCATTCATAGGCGAAGCTTTCGGCGGTTTTCTTCTGATGATCCAAAAATTTATTCAGATTTTGAATTTTGTCGATTTCTCCTTTCCAATCCTTGGAAACCTTTTCCGACATTTTTTCCTTAAATTTTTTATAGAATTCATAATGCGATTGCAATAAATTTGTTTTCAATTCTTTGACCAAAATTCGGGGAATCCCGTTTATTATCGGATACCAGCTTTCGTCATTAAAAATAATTCCAGAAGAGATATGTCCGCTTGATTCTTCAAAAATATTAACTTCAAATTTTTTAGAGCTGATTGGGTCAATTAGGTAGTTTATAAACTTTTGCCGCATTTGTTTTGTATAAAATTAAATTTATAATTATGCTGGTAACTTATCTTGCTAAATAAAGTTTTAGACTAGATTCCCGCCTACGCTGGAATGACATCATACTAATCGAAGTATTCCCGAAACCAAAGCTCCAGCGTCAGGAGCGCCCAAATATGGCGGGAATGGTCAACGTTTGTGTTGTTATGCCTGTCTAATATTTCTTTGGTTTTTTCTTTCTTGAATATGCCCCTGTTTGTAGTTCTATCTGAAAGGAGTATGTCATAAGCGTATTTCTTTAAATCATTTTTGAACCAATTTGAGATTGGCACGACAAAGCCTCTTTTTTTTCGGTAGAGTATTTTATTTGGAACGAAGTCTTGGAGAGTTTTTTTTAAAATATATTTTTTGTTATTAAGCCCCTTAAGCTTCAAATCAAACGGAATTTTTGCCGCCAATTCCATAAACTCATGGTCTAAAAAGGGAGAACGACTCTCAAGAGCCACAGTCATGCTGGCGATGTCGACTTTGACCAGCAGGTCGTCAGGAAGAAACGAATTTAAGTCTACAAACAAGGGCTGCTCGACTCTTTTTACTTTTCCGGCTTCTCTGAACTTATTTATTATAATATCATAAGTGTTTTCTTGCCAAACCTTTTTTCTGAACCCAGGAGTGTAAATTTCACTTTTCATCTCATTGGAAAAATAGCAGATATAATTCAAATATCTTTTGGCGTAATTGTCTGAAATGAAAACCGCAAATCTAAAAACTCGGTCAAAGAAAGTGTTTTTGAAAATACCGGCCGATAGTCTGGCAAGAGGCAGGATGATAATTTTATGGATAAATAATAATTTCTCGTAAAAAAGGGAAAATTTGTGAACGCTGTACCAAGGGTATCCCGCGAAATTCTCGTCCCCGCCGTCGCCGTTCAATGCTACTGTAACGAAATCCCGCGTCATTTTGGAAACATAGTAAGTCGGAAGGGCGCTGGAATCGGCGTATGGTTCTTCATATTGCCGGACTAGCATCGGCAAGACTTCGATCGCGTCGGGTTTGACAATGAACTCAGTATGATCGGTTTTGAATTTTTTGGCAATCATCCGGGCGTAGGGCAGTTCGTTGAATTTTGCTTCTTCAAATCCGATGGAAAAAGTTTTGACCGGCTTGTCGGACAGCTTGCTCATCAGCCCGACAATGGCGCTGGAGTCGATGCCGCCGGAGAGAAACGCGCCCAGTGGCACATCGGCGATCATTCGCAATTTCACCGATTCTCCCAGCTTCGCCATTATTCTTTTTTTCCACTCATCTTCGCTCAAGTTTAATTTTTTGGAATAATCCAGCTTCCAGTATCTTTCCTTTTCGATTTTTTTGGTTTTCAAATCTATGAAAAGATAATGCGCCGGTTCCAGTTTCTTGATATCTTTGAATCCGGTCAGGGGCGCGGGGACATACTGCAGGGTCAAATAATGATGAATAGCGATATAGTCCGGTTCTTTCTCATACTCCTTTTGCGTAAGAATAGCTTTCAGTTCCGAGGCGAACATAAAAACGTTTTCATCCAGATAATATTTAAACGGTTTTTTTCCCACACGGTCGCGGACGCAAAAAATCGTTTTTTCTTTTTCGTCGTATATGGCAAAAGCAAACATGCCGCGCAGGTGCTCCAGGCATTTTTTGCCGAATTTGTCATAGAGCGCCATAATCACTTCCGTGTCGGATTTTGATTTGAAAGCGTAACCCTCTTTTTCCAGCATATCCCGTTTTTCTTGAAAGTTATAAACCTCGCCATTAAAAACGATCCAGTACCGGTCAAGGTATGACATCGGCTGATGGCCGAGAGGGGAGAGATCGATAATCGAAAGTCGGCGATGTCCCAACCCGACTTTTTGGTCGGGGGAAATATATGCTCCGCCGTCATCCGGTCCGCGGTGCAGGATTTTTTCGTTCATCGTCAAAATATCGTTTTCAGAAACGGTTTGGTCGTTGAAATATATTTTACCGGTGATTCCACACATAATCTTCTAAAAATTTAGCGGGATTGAACTCTATGTTTTGATTGACCCCGTAGGAATATATAATGTTAATAACTATAAAAATAACCATACCAGAATATAGGAATGTATTGAAGGCGATTTTGATCTTCCTGTTTTCCTTGAGGTATTCTTCGGATAGTTGGAAAGCGAACCATACTCCATAACCATATAAAAGAAAAGTTATTGGCCAAATGAAAGGGAGCGCCCTATCAGCGTGTTGATTTAGGGATGATGCTAACGTGAAAACTAGAGCGGCAAAGTACATAGAAAGAATTTTATACTGCTTATAATGAAATAGGATCAAGATAACACCCGCGAAGATCATTATGAAGAAAGGATTATATTCAAAAAAAATATAGTCAAAGTATCTTTCTTTGATCTTATTAAAACCAGGAAAGAGGTGTCTAGCTGAATATCTCCTTTCACTTTTGGATTGTGATGAAGAATTCTCTGATGGCGCAGGCGATATATTTTTTTCTAATGATTGGATGCCTGAGTTGACAATATTAGATTTTAGAACAAATGTTTCTGGTCCATAGGGGTTGCCGCCTAAATAATATGAAGTTGGGATGTAAAATATTAACAGGATTAATATTGAGAATACAATTTTTTTTAACATAACTACATGGATATTTTTCGTTGAAAAAGAATAAAAAAAATAAAATATTACTATGGTTGACATCAAATAAACAAAAATCGTGTGAAAATAAAATCCGACGGGCATCAATATTGCAAGTATCATTTTCCAGTGTTTATAATCGCCGAGTATTATGGCGTAAGCGATAAATGCTATTAAAGAAGCAAAAAAGTCAGGTGCTACCCACCAGAATCCATGAGAACCGCCCCCATTGTATAATGTGAGAAAAAAAAGCAGGAAGGCAATTAATCTTTTGTCTGTTTCTATATTTTTTAAAAAAAATATTAGAGCTGGTAATAACATCAAAATTCCAATATAAAAACTCAGATGGAATACATTTGAAGAGTTCATATTTAGTAAGTGCCCAATTGCGCCAAATAATACTCGATAAGACAGGAGTGCAAATCCGTAATAAGTCTTAAAAGACTGCAGAAATTGATCGCAAAAAACAATATAGGAGCACCTGTTTACGGAATCAATGTGTCCTATGTATATAAGTGACTCTTCTGATCTTGAAAATTCATTATTAAAAAATACGGAAACTAAAAAAAACTTCCATCCAATAAAAATGGATGAAACTAATATTATTAATTTGTTGTCTCTAATAAGGGCTGAAGCTTTTTTGGTCATTCCGGCCGTGAAACTAGTATTTTGCATGTATTATTTCCTTATATTCTTTCATCAGAGAATATTCTTAGATATTTCCTAGTTGATTCATTCCAGCTAAATCGATCTTTTACTTCGCTGTAAACGTTGTCTCCTAGGCTTTTTCTCAATGTCACATTGTTTATCAGAATTTCTAATTTATTTTTTAGCATTATTGTGTTTCTTGACTTAACCAGGAAACCGCTTTTATTATCAGTAATAATCTCCGGCGTTCCGCCGATGTTAGTGGCTATAATAGCATTATGACACAGCGCCGCTTCAATGACAGTCGTGGGAAGTCCTTCGGTATAGCTAGGATTAACGAAGATGTCCGTGATTTTTAGTATTTTGATGTAATCTTCAAAATTTTTATATCCAAAAAAAACAATTTTATTTTCGATTTTATTCTTTTTCGCCAGCGCTTCCAGTTTTATTTTTTCTGGTCCGTCTCCGATAATGAAGCAAACATAATTTTTATTTTCAACTTGGGATAGCGCTGAAACCAAATCGGCCACGCCTTTGCCGTCGAACAATCTTCCCAAAAAAGTTATTATTGTTTTCTCGGGATATTTGTTTTTTAATTCAAAATCAGGCGCGATAGCTGAAATTCTCTCCGACTCTACCCCGCGATAAATTACTTCGCAAGATATTCCCCCTGCCAATTTTTGGCAAAATCGCGCCGAAGCTTTGGAATTGGCGATAACCCTATCTGCCGTCTTTAAAATAAGTTTTCCAAAAGTGTGGTCATAAATCCTGGCGACCGAAACAGAAAACCATCCTCCGGTCTTGACAAAATCAGATCCGTGTTCGATATGAATCCATTTTACCTTCTCTATTTTAGCATAAATAAGCGCCAGGAGAGAAGTGTTGAAAAAACGTGTGCGGGAAATGATAATGTCGAATTCTTGTCCAAATAGATTTGAAAATAATTTCCAGAATCTCCGTGACCAAAACTTAGGCAGGGGATAATTCGGAATAATTTCAAAAGCCGGAAAGCGGATTATGTTCACTTGCTCGTATTTTATCTCCCGCTCTAGAGAGTCTTCTGGCAATCTCGGCGTAAAAACAGTTATGCTCGTGCCCTTTCGGGACAGATATTTATTGAATTCATCTGCGTGCGATTCCAAGCCGCCGATGTGAGGAGGGTAATATGGACAAAAGATCAAAAGTTTCATTGTTGGTCTGAACTTTTTATTTAATTTAGTGCTTCCTTTTGCATATATTATCACAAAAAACAACCTCTAGGAAATAGCGCGCGAGGGTTGATGTTTTTTTGGATATGCAGTATCATTAAGGCGTAATAAAAAATTAAAACAAAAACCCTTCTTCCGCAAAGTTTTTTTACGGGAGCTGGGGAAGCAAAAACGTATGTGTGATTATTTAGCTTGTCCTAGCGATTTATCAGTTGCCATATTCTTTTTTATGCTGTTTGGCATTGCTTCTTTAATGATTTATTGGAAAAATAGAAGGGTGCTTGTCAGTCTCTTTGTTTTTTCTTTTTTGTCAAATATTGTTTTATATGAAATTATTGATTATAGATTTTCCGTTATTTATGGAGGAGCATGGATATTTAAATTTACTCGATTCATTTGGCCGTGGCTTAACCTAGTTCTACTCATTTTACTAATAACAAACTTCATCAAAAACAAATATGCCAAAGCAAAAAACCAATAAGATTTTTGCGATTGCTCTTGTTTCCGTTTTTGCGTTCTCTTTACATTTTTATCCCGTCCAAGCCGATGACGATTACCCCACGGAAAACGAAGAAGGAGAAGATTATCTTGATATATACGTCGATACCGTTTGGCGGAAAAACGACCCGCCAATCGAAAAAAGAGTGACTGTCTATCCTGGCGCCACCCTGACTATCGAAAAAGGAGCGGAAGTCAAATTTGGAAAAATAAACGAAATGGGAGACGACGCCTATCTTTCCATTTGGGGAGGGCGCTTGGTAGCCGAAGGGACCCAAGATGAACCGATAAAAATAACCTCAGCTTCCGATTCCGACTATTATCTTCTCGAATTCAGGCGCGAAAGTTGGGACGGCATTCCAGAAGCCCAACCTTCCTTTTTGCGTTACGTGGAAATGTCAAACGCGGGATATGAAAACGAGCCTCCTTGCGAGGATTGCAACGCTTTTTGGAAAAAAATAATTCCCGCGGCTTATGCCGACATTATTGACGAAGGAATACCGGCAGTATATTTCGAAGGCGGAAGAGCTCATATGGAAAATTGCACTTTCCGCGATAACGAATACGCCGACATTGGAATGGACTATTGGGAAAACCCGGACAACCCAAGGAACGATTATCTGAAAATAGTCAATTCTAATTTTGAAAAAAACGGAGAAGCGTTGGCGGTCAAAACGGACATACGCTGCCAATTTTCCGGAGAAACCTGCCAGAAAAGACTTTTTCTCAAAAACAATTGGTACGGCGATCCAAATGGACCGTCTGATACCGATGGCAAGAAAATCGAAGGCGTGCATTATCTCGACGGCTGGAAGGGAAATGATTTGATCGCCGATCCGGTGATCGTTATTCCGGGGATTATGGGGTCAATCAAAGTAAGCGATGAATTGGTTTTTGATCCGATTTATCAAACTTACTCTAATTTGGTCGCTTCTTTTGCAGAAAACGGATACGAAGAAGGTAAAAACTTTTTCAAATTTCCTTATGAATGGAGAAACAACAATGAGACTACGGCAATGCATTTGCAATCGCTAGTCGAAGGCGTAGTAAATAGTACAGGCGTTTCCAAAGTCGATATAGTAGCTCATTCAATGGGAGGACTTGTTGCTCGCACGTATATCGAAGAAATCGCGGGAACTCAATACAGGGATAAAATCGATCAGCTGATAACGCTCGGGACGCCGCATAAAGGATCGCCAAAAGCCTATTTAAAATGGGAAGCGGGAGAAGGATTTGAAGATGTGTTTGATAAAATTGGTAAAGAAATGTTTAAAGTAGAAGCTCACCATGCCGGATATTCCGATTTGGGGAAATATATCCGGGAAAAAGTTACTTCCGTGGGTGAACTATTGCCGGACTATAACTACTTGTATGATATTTCTAAAAATGAAATGCGGGAATATTTCGAGAACTATCCGAGAAACATGTTCTTGGAAGACCTAAACAATGAGTTTGGGATTGAAAAGCTGGAAAGTGTCAACTTTATCAACATCGTGGGAAATATCGAAGATGAAGAAAACACTGTCTCCAAATTCAGAGTTGTCGATTCGGACAAGTGGGAGCATGGGATGCCAGAGAACTACTATGATGATAGTACTGATCAGGGAATTGAATATGGAGCAGGAGACAAAACAGTACCATTCTTTAGTGCTTCTGGAATTTCCGCCGACGAAGAAATCGAAATCAACTCTACTCACAGTGATCTTCCCACTCAAGCCCAGTGCAAAGTGATTACCGAACTTACCGGAACTCCCGAAAACGAATGCGACTACGTGAGCACTTTTGAAAGAATCGTTGATATTTTGACTTTCGGCGTCTTCTCTCCCGTCGACATCCAAGTTATCGAAACGAAAACCGGAAAATGGGCGGGCAAGAACATCAAAGGTCTCAATCCAAATGACCAAATCGAAGGCGCGTACTATACCGGCTTTGAGACGGAAAATGAATTCCTGACCGTTCCCAATCCGGAGAACGGGGAATATCAAATTGTTACGGAAGGAACGGGCGAAGGAGAATATCGTATTGAAGCCGCCAAGATAACGGAAGGCGCAAGCGGAAAGACTACCGAGTCGACAGTCGAGATAACCGGCGAAGCTCAAACGAACCAAACGGAAGAACTCACAATCGAAGTTCAAGAGGATAAAATAATTCTCGAAGAAGAAGAAACGCCGGTTGACATCAATTCCATTATTCAAAATGTCCAAAGTTATTTCCAGTCCAAAATGATAACCAAAACCGAAAAGCAGTTCCTGGACATCCACCTTAAAAACATTCAAAACTCTTTCAAAGTCTTGGAAAAACTGAAGGAAAACAAGAAAATGAGTCCGCAAGCCAAGAGAATTGTGGTCAGAATTTTGGAACGGGGGATAAACTTTCAGATAGAATATCTGATACAGCGCCTGGAAAACCAAAAAGCGCCGCTCAAAAAACTCAACGAGAAAGTCAGAGCGGAGCTAGTTGATGATTTGAAGAAGATAAAATTGAAGGGATAGCCGAACGTGAACAGTTCGCAATTCAGCCTTCAAACGATGAGGAGCCGGTTACGAACCGGCTCCCGTTTATAATCTAAGAACTTAGCCATCGGAGGTCATTTTTCGCGTAATTCTTGCAAACTTTCTTTCCGCGTCACTTCCGTCATTTGCTGTTCCAGGCGTTCGATGGCGGAGAGGAGTTTGAAGATCATAAGAAAAACCAGGATAAATCCGGTGAGGATGACGGCATTGATGTTGCCTTGCATACCAATAAGCTCAGCAATATCATTGGTAAGGCTGGGATAGACAGCCACGACAGCCATTCCGCCCCAAACGATAACCCGAATAAGGAGTTTCAAGAATGTCTGTCCTTTTTTCCTTCGGACGAAATTTTTGCCGCCCTGAAAAATCATCACGCTGGCGATGAGGATGATGGCTATTTGGTAGAGATGAAGGGAGGAGTTCATAACGTTGTAATTTTGCACTTTACAAACTTTATAACTTTAATAACTTTATAACTAATTTATCAGTCCCCAAATCATTTTGTAAACCGTCTTGACTCCGTTCCAAAAACTTTGTTTTTGGATTTTTCCCATAGAATATTCGGTGTAGCGGACGGTTATGGGGACTTCGATGTATTTCAACTTGCGAAGATAAATTTCCCGGATAACTTCCGAGTCGTATTCATAGCGGTCGCTTTTGGTGTTGATGAGTTCGGCGGCGCGGCGGGAATAGGCGCGGAAACCGGACTGGGAATCGGTGACATAGAGACCGAAAAGATACCAGGTGATTATATTTCCAATCTTATTTTGGATAATTTTATACCAAGGCATTCCCGCGGGATCCAACAATCTAGTTCCCAGAACTACGTCAATCCGGCCGTTTTTTATAGGTTCGATAAGTTTTTTGATATCTTGCGGGTCATGTTGGCCGTCTCCGTCTATTGTAACAATAATATCGGCTCGGAGCAACTTGGCCGCCTCTATGCCGGTTTTGGTGGCCGCCCCTTTGCCGCGGTTAATCTTGTGGCGGATGGCCGTCGCTCCGGCTCTTTCGGCCACAGCGCGAGTATTGTCGGTTCCGCCGTCGTCTACTACGATGATGTTTTGGTAACCGGCGTTCTGGATCTCCAAAATGACGTCTTGAATGACTTTTTCCTCGTTATAGGCCGGAACGACGATAAAAATTTTGTTCTCGCTGAATGTTGCCATAAAAACATTGTAGCACAAAAACCGTCTGATGGAAGGAGGTAATGGTTGATGTTTTTTAGGATATGTAATATTATTAAAGCGTAACTATAAACAATACCAATATGGATTCGGAAACAAAGTTGTCGGTCGTAGTGCCACTTTACAACGAAGAGGGGAATGTCAGGGAACTGCATAAACGCATTTTGGAAGCTTGCCAAAAACTGGGCGAAAGTTTTGAAATTATTTTTATCGATGATGGGTCTAAAGATGGGACAGTTGCGCGGTGCCAGGGATTGTCGCCGCTGAAACTTATCAAATTTCGCCGTAATTTCGGCCAAACGGCCGCTTTTGACGCCGGGATCAAAGAAGCCCGGGGAGAAATAGTCATCACGATGGACGGCGATTTACAAAACGACCCGAACGACATAGGACTTCTGTTGGAAGAAATGAAAAAAGGCTGGGACGTGGTTTCTGGCTGGAGATGGCAAAGGCAAGACAGTTTTTCTAAAAAGTTTTTCTCGCGCGGCGCCAATTTGCTTCGCAAAGTTCTCATTCAGGACAAGATTCACGATTCCGGCTGTTCATTGAAAGCCTATAAGCGAGAATGTTTTTCCGGGGTGGATTTTTTCGGAGAGATGCACCGTTTTATGCCGGCTGTTTTGGAGTTGCAAGGATACAAAGTCGGAGAAGTGAAAGTTTCGCACCATCCGAGGGTCGCTGGTGTGACGAAATATAATTGGAAGCGAGCCATCAAAGGCTTTGTGGATATGGTTTCTATCTGGTTTTGGGGAAAATACGCCAATCGGCCGCTGCATCTTTTCGGCGGCTCCGGAATAGCTTTGTCTTTTGTCGGCGTATTGATTTTGGTTTGGATGGCCGCGGCCAAACTGTTTTTTCAAGTGTCCTTGTCCGACAAAATCTGGCCCCTGATGGGCGTATTTTTGGTTATGATCGGCGTCCAGCTATTTGTTTTCGGCCTTATGGCCGACATTTTGGTCAAAAACTATTACAAAGAAAGAAAGAGTATGAATTACTCTATTAAAGAAATAGTGATAAGTTAATAAAGTTTTTCAAGTTCATAAAGTTCATAAAGTCGCTTTATAAACTTGTTACTTTATAAACTTTACAACTCTTTTTATGAAAATTGCAATTATCGGCACTGGTTACGTGGGTTTGGTCAGCGGGACATGTTTTTCGGAATTTGGGCATGAAGTGGTTTGCCTAGACAAAGATGAGAAAAAGATTGAAGCGCTTCGTGGCGGAAAGATTCCAATCTACGAACCGGGACTAGAGCAAATGGTCAAAGAAAACGTCGAGGACAAGCGTTTATCTTTCACGACCGATATCAAAACCGCTATGGAAGGGGCGCAGGCTGTTTTCATCGCCGTGGGAACGCCCACTTCGCGCCGGGGCGACGGCTATGCCGATTTGAGTTACGTCTACGCCGTGGCCAAAGAAATCGCGCCGCATATTCAAAATTACACTGTCGTTGTCGATAAAAGTACCGTGCCGGTGGGAACGGCCGATGAGGTGAGGCGGATAATCAAAGAAGAAAACCCGCAGGCGGATTTCGACGTGGCATCCAATCCGGAATTTTTGCGAGAAGGCGCGGCTATTGCCGACTTTATGCGACCGGATCGGGTGGTAATCGGCGTGCAAGACGAAAAAGCCAAGGAAATTTTACGGAAAATATATAAGCCTCTTTATCTCATTGAAACTCCCATCGTTTTTACCGACACCAGAACGGCCGAACTGATCAAATATGCTTCCAACGCCTTTTTGGCGGTGAAGATCAGCTATATTAACGATATGGCCAATTTATGCGAAGCGACCGGGGCGGATGTGGTGACGCTGGCCAAGGCGATGGGGTTGGATAATCGCATCGGAAAGAAATTTTTGCACGCCGGTCCGGGTTACGGCGGGTCGTGCTTTCCCAAAGACACGCTGGCGCTCAACAAGACCGCTCAGGAACACGGGCTGTCGCTTCGTATCGTGGAGGCGGCGGTGGAAATAAACTCGGCGCAAAAAGCTAAGATGGTGAAAAAAATACGCCAAGCCTTGGGCGGATCGGAGGCGGGAAAAACTATCGCGGTGCTGGGATTGGCTTTTAAACCGGAAACGGACGATATGCGGGACGCTGCCGCCTTGGCGATTCTTCCAGCGTTGGTTGAAAAGGGCGCGCGGGTAATCGCCCACGATCCGCAGGCGATGGAAGCCGCCAAACCGATGCTGCCGGAAATTGAATTTGCGACCGGGCCGTACGAAGCTGTCACCGACGCGGACGCAGTGGTTCTTATGACGGAATGGAATGAATACCGGGCGCTGGATCTGGACCGTCTGGGCGAACTGATGAAACAGAAAATATTTATCGATCTTCGCAATGTTTACGAGCCGGAAACTGTCCGGGAAAAAGGATTCGCGTATGTGGGAGTGGGGAGAGGGAAAGTAGTAAGTAGTAAGTAGTAAGTATAAAGCAAAAAGAGAAAAGCGGCTCCGAGAGGGACTGTTTTTTTTGTCATAATAAAGGCGTTGGGCTGTATTAAAGTAGTAAAATTTAAAAAGATAAAACTAGAAAGAGAGGTGGAGGGGTTATGATGAAATTATCTTGCAAGGCAATGGGAGCCGATTGCGGCTACGAGGCCACTGGCGAAACCGCCGAGGAGGTCAAAAACAAAATGATGGAGCATGCCAAAATGGAGCATAAGGATATGCTCGACAAAATGTCGGACAGCGAAAAAAGCGCCATGATGGCGAAGATGGACGAAAAGATGATGACTGTGTGAGGCTTTTCCGCAAAAAACAGCCCCGGGACGTCGGCGGCTGTTTTTGTGTGAGAGATTCGATCGTTTTCTATCCAATAGCTTGGAAACAATTTATTAAATAATCCGGGGTTTTAAAATCTATTCCCATATGCAGTCTTTCAGTATTGTAGTAATCCAGCCAAGCCGGTAGAGCTCTATTAAATGTTTT
>JAUPKF010000030.1 GCA_030837625.1 Patescibacteria group bacterium
CCGACCCTCTCCGCGAAACTTTCGCCGGAGGGTCGATCTTGTACGCGCCCTTTTTCAGCTTGGTAGCCTGAAAAAAAGGCACGCCCCTGTTTCCATTGTTGAAAGTCAGGGTAATTTTGGCACCCGAACTTCCGCTAGTAGAATGGGTTGCGGATGTAGCTAAGGGAACGCGTTGGAGAGTGAAAAGTCCGCCTGCTAAAATGGCCGAGATTATAATGAAAATCAGAACAGGCCAGATAGGATTTTTCCCGCTCAATAGCGAACCGGTGCTTATTAGGATAACGAAAAGCACCATACTTACCGCTATCCATTTCGCCCACAGAGGCAATCCCTTAAGAACAGGAACAGTCTCTGTCCACATATCCCTGAGCCAACCTGGAGCCGAATCAGGAATATAATTTAACAGAGACTGGATGGCGGGCAGTTCATCGGTAAAAGCCTGCAGCCCTTTCTTGATAACTGTCACTCCCGCCGCGATTGAGGAGGGAATGAAAATTGCAAGCGAGATCCAGAGAAGGAAACGCACGAACTTATTCGTTACATTTCCTTTCCAAAGGATGCCGATGACCGTAAACATCAGAACAGCATTGAGGTTAAATTCGAGACCGGTTAAGGTCTTGAAAATATCTGTTGTTGTTCCAATGCTATTCTTGACAAGCGGGATGGCGAAAGAAACCGCCATTATTCCCAATACCCCGGTCAAGATTTTCATAACCGTTGTGTTTGTTGTATTTTTCATCACGAACACGACGCCCGCGGACATTGCCAGAAGGGCTAGTCCCTGTGAAGTCAAGATTTGGTCAAGGATTCGACCAATTCTTATGTTCAATGGGTAATCCGGCCCGATTGACAATAATGAGAAGTAAAACGTAATGCTCAAAACGCCCCACGCTACCCTGGCTTGTGTATTGTTGGAAGTAAATACAGTTCCTACCAAGGCCAGCAGTGTAAGAAGCGTCCAGACGAGACTTACAGGCAGTCCGGTTCCTGTTGGCACGCTTGATCCCGAGCATCCTCTAAAAGTAATTGTCGGAATTGCAACCAAGGCAATCAAAAAAACTGCCACTGCCACTCCTCGACGAGCTCTCCAGCTGTTCATAATCCATTGCCACATGGGTATCTCCTTTATTTAGCTTAGAATCAAAAGAAATCCATATAAAAAGTAATAAACTATGACCAGTCCCCAATACAAGAAGGAGGCCAGGCTAAGGGTCAGCAAGAGGAAAATCGGCAAGGCGAGCAGATTGGCAATCGGCTTATGATCAAAAAACCACATCCCGATGCCAACGAAAAATCCCAGCCTTTCGAGCAGATGGTTATCCTTGGCAATTTTCATTTGCTTGCTGATATCTCCATCCGCGTCGACAATTTGACTAAGGATATTCTTAGAAACCGAGTCTTTGTTTCTGGAGATTCGAATGAGCATCAGCCTCCACTCAGTTGTGTCGTATCCTTCATCTTCGAGGTGTTTTCTGAAAGAGAAATACTTCTCTTGCCAGTCTCTTTCTACATTAGTATCGTGTAGAAGGACTGTCTCTCTTTCCTCATCTTCTTTGGAAAACCTGGCGATGATTTTCAATACCCAGTAAGGCATTTGCTTGTCGCCAATCTGAATTGCTCCGGGTTGTGTGCCTGTTCTGGCACCAGCTATGTCCTGCATAGAAAATTTTTGCCATCCAAGAAGAATGGCTACCCATTGCAGAACCTCCAAAAAACGATCCCACACGGTTTTCTTCTTTTTCCTTTTGTCATCATCTTCGCGGTCTTGATTTTCAGCCATTTCTTCCCCTTTCTGAATGAATTTTTTATTGTCAAAGAGCCTCTTTTAAGGCTCAACCATAGCTTTCAAAGCCTTGTTATCAGTACATCTGACAACCTATAATCTTAGCATAAAATGGCGGAAAAGTCAAGGGTTACGGGTAATGTCCACATACATATGGCGGTTTTTCCGGAATAGCGATATTCTGGTGTATGTGTATAAATATGCCAACAACAATCAAAGAAGAAAGGCTGAGGTGGATAATGCCCATTATCAGCAGACAGCTGAAGCTGAAAGACGTGGCCAAAGTATGCCCGCATAACCAAAGGAGCTTGGAAAGGTGGGTAGCGGCTTACAAGAAAAATGGCGAGGCGGGACTCATTCCAAAATCCACCCAACCCAAGAGTCATTCCAGAGAAACAGAGATACGGATCAAGGAAAGGGTCATTGAGCTGAGAAAGAAAACCAAGAAATGCGCCTTGAAGCTGAAATGGCAACTGGAAAAAGAAAACGTCGTGATCCATAAAAACACTATCCAAAAGATCATTAAGAAGGAAGGGTTGGTGAGAAAATATAGAATCAGGAAGCTGAAGTACAAATATATTAAAGTTCCCCTGTCTCCCGGGGAGTTGGTGGAAATTGATGTGAAGTATGTGCCGGAAAAGCTTAACAACAGGCGATATTTTCAATTCACAGCTATCGATTGCGCCAGCCGGTGGAGATATTTGAAAATCTACGAAGAGCAGACCAACACCAACGCCATTGCTTTTTTAAAAGAATTGACTAGTTTTGCTCCATTTAAGATCGGAGCCGTGAAAACAGACAACGGATCTATCTTTACCAATCGCTATGTCGGGTATTTAAAAAGCAGCACGCCACATAATCCAAGGCTGCATGGGTTCGACGTATTGTGTCAAAAGCTGAATATGGAACATTATCTCATTGATCCGGGAAAGCCGTCTCAGAATGGCAAGGTGGAACGTTCCCACCGTAGTGACCAGGAAATATTCTATGACCGAAACAGATTTAAAACTGTGGAAGATTTAAAGAGAAAAATTAAAAGATGGAATATTGAGTACAATAATCTGGAACACTGTGGCTTAAATGGAAAAACTCCGAATGAAATGTTACAATTATTATTAAATACGCAACCGACAAATGTCTGTGTTTAAAACATACGAACTACGAAAAAAGCGAACTACGAAACATTGAAA
This sequence comes from Patescibacteria group bacterium, assembly GCA_030837625.1. GTDB lineage: Bacteria > Patescibacteriota > Minisyncoccia > Moranbacterales > UBA2206 > XYA2-FULL-43-15. Next base: position 2,974 of record JAUPKF010000030.1, read on the forward strand.
ACAATTCTTTTTTTGTAATTCGCTTTTTTCGTAGTTCGTAAATTTCTTTTGACATCAGATAAAAATTGCCGTATAATTTCTAACCAGTTAACTCTTTTTATAAATTACAAAATACAAATGCCTATACTCGATTCAAAAACCAAAGACAAGATCATCATCAAAGGCGCGCGGGTGAATAATTTGAAAAATGTTAGCGTCGCCATTCCCAAAAACAAGCTGGTGGTGGTGACCGGGCTTTCCGGATCGGGCAAATCTTCTTTGGCTTTTGACGTGGTTTACGCCGAAGGCAACCGGCGGTATCTGGAAGGAATGTCAAGCTACGCCCGGCAGTTTTTGGAAATTTCCGGCAAACCCGACGTGGACAAAATCGAAAATCTCAGTCCGACCATCGCCATTGACCAGAAAAGCGTTTCCCGCAGTCCGCGTTCCACTGTCGGGACGCTCACGGAAATCTACGACTACTTGCGCGTGCTTTTCGCCAAAGCCGGAACGCCGCATTGTCCGAATTGCAATCTTGCGATGTCTCGGAAAAGCCGCAAGGAAATTCTGGAAGAAATTATGGCGCTTCCCGACAAAACGCATATCGTAATCGCGGCCAGAATTTTGGAAAAAGGAAAAGATATTGAAGAAATCCTGAAAAATATTGGGAACTTGGGTTTTGCCCGGGTGAGAATCGGCGGAAAAGTGATGCTCTTGGAAGAAGCGGTCGCGATAATCAAAGCGGAGGATTCGGGAGAAATCGGAATTGTGGTTGATCGGATGATTTTGAAGTCGAAAAGTCCCGACTGGGAAAGAATTTCCGATTCCGTGGAAACCGCCTTCAAACTGGGAAAAGGCTTTGTGGTTGTCGCCATCGATTCCACTGAGGAGCGTTTCTATAATCGTGATTTCGTTTGCCCCGGGTGCCGTTTCAAAATTTCCGAAATTACTCCCAAGCATTTTTCTTTCAACAGTCCGGAAGGGGCTTGCACCCATTGTTCGGGAATGGGGAATGTCAAGGAAGTCGATGAAGATCTGGTGGCGCCCAACAAAAAACTTTCTCTTTCCGAGGGAGCGATTTTGGCATGGAACAAGTCCGGGCAGGAAAATGTCCTCAATCTTCTCCGGTCGCTGGGCGAAAAGTATAAATTTTCCGTTGACGCGCCGCTGGAGAAACTTACTCGCGAACAGTTAAACGTGATTTTTTACGGCTGTCCGGAATTTGAAGGGGTGATTCCCGGCATCAAGAAAAAATACGAAGAGATTTCTTCCAGCTTCACCAAAAGCGACATTGAAAAATATATGATTGAAAAAACCTGTCCGGTCTGTCAGGGAAAGAGGCTTAAAGCGCAATATCTGTCCATATTGGTTGGAGGTGCGCCCCCACACCAATCAGATAAGGATAGCGCTAGAGATTTAAATAATATAATTGAACAAAAAAATTCGGATAAGCAAGTAGTTGGCGAGGCTGATTGGTGTGGGGGTAAATCCATCGATGATGTGGTAAGGATGGATATGACAGAGCTGGTTGGTTTTTTGTCCGGTCTCAAGGACGCGCAGGAAAATCCGTCTAAAAAAGAAATTATCGCGCCATTGGTGAAAGAAATGGTTTTTAAAGCGGAAGCTCTCCAAAATGTGGGTTTAGGATACCTGGCTCTTTTCCGTTCGGCGAATTCCCTTTCTGGCGGAGAGGGACAAAGGATTCGGCTGTCAACCCAGATCGGCGCGGAACTTTCTGGCATTATCTATGTCTTGGACGAACCTTCCATTGGCTTGCACAGCCGCGATACGGAAAAGCTGATTTTCACCTTGAAGGCTCTCAAGGACTTGGGGAATTCGCTAATTGTGGTCGAACACGATAAAGACATTATGGAGAAAGCCGATTGGGTGATTGATATGGGTCCGGGTGCGGGAGAATTCGGGGGAGAAGTGATTTTCGAGGGCGATATGAAAAAACTTTTGAAAGCCAAAACCGAAACCGCGCTTTACCTTTCGGGAAAAAAGAAGGTGGCGGAAAAAAGAAAGAAACGCGGCGGCGGAAAGTTTTTGGAAATCATCGGCGCCGGCGAACACAATCTCAAAAACATCGACGTGAAAATCCCTTTGGAAAAATTCGTGACCATCACCGGCGTTTCCGGTTCGGGAAAATCGACTCTGATGGCGGATATTTTAGCCAAGGCGCTTGCCAAACACTTCTTCCGGGCTAAAGATATTCCCGGAAAGCACAAAAAAATCAAGGGTCTTTCTCAGATCGACAAAGTGATCAGCATCAATCAGTCTCCCATCGGGCGCACGCCCCGTTCTAACGCCGCCACTTACACGGGAGTTTTTTCCTTGATTCGGGAGCTTTTTGCTGAAACGGAAGAAGCGGTCAAGATGGGTTTTCCCGCCAGCCGGTTCAGTTTCAATGTTCGCGGCGGGCGTTGCGAGGATTGCCAGGGTGACGGTATCAAGAAAATCGAAATGCATCTCCTGCCGGATATGTACGTCAAGTGCGAAACCTGCGGCGGATCCCGGTATAACCAGAAAACTTTGAGCATTGAATATCAGGGCGTCAATATCGCCCAAGTTTTGGACATGAGCGTTTCTTACGCGCTTAAATTTTTCCATCGCTCGCCGCTGATTGTGGAAAAGCTGAAAACATTGGAAGACGTCGGACTTGGATATCTCAAACTCGGACAAAGCGCCACCAGTCTTTCCGGCGGAGAGGCGCAGAGGATCAAATTGGCGACGGAACTGGCCCGGCGTTCCACCGGAAAAACTTTATATATTTTGGACGAGCCGACAATCGGGTTGCATTTCGAAGATACTAAAAAGCTTCTTCATGTGCTAAACGCGCTGGCGGACAAGGGTAATACTATCTTAGCGGTGGAGCATAATCCGGACGTTATCCGCAATTCCGATTGGATAATCGATCTTGGTCCGGAAGGGGGAAACGGCGGCGGGGAAATCGTTTACGCCGGCTCGCCGGAAGGATTGAAGAAGTGCAAACGGAGTTGGACTGGAAGATACTTGTAAAATTCACCTAATTGTCTAATTACCTAATTCACCCCGTTAAATAGTTCTAACAAAATAAGTCGAATAATCCAACAACCGTTTAATAAAGTTAGTGTTATTTAACGGGGTGAACCTAATAAAAAT
>JAUPKF010000001.1 GCA_030837625.1 Patescibacteria group bacterium
AACCATATTGACTGCTTTGGCTCGCAGTCTTGGCATTTGAGGGTTGGTTGTATACATATTTGGAAACGTTAGTTTTAACCGGTTATTCTACACCGGAAAACGTTTCCAAGCTATTGGGCTATTACGTCGACGTTGACGAGTAATACAAAAAAATGCGGAATAAAAAAATAATTTACAGCCTGCTTGGGATTCTTCTGGCGGTTTCTTTGATTCTCGCCGGCGTTATTTTTTATTCCCAAAATCAAAAATTAAAAGTAACTTTTTTGGACGTGGGACAAGGGGACGCGATTTTGATTTCCAAGGGCGCCAATCAGATTCTTATTGACGGCGGAGCGAGCGCTCAGAAGGTTTTGGAAAAGCTGGGCGAGCGCGTGCCGTTTTGGGATCGGGATATCGAAGTCGTTTTGGCGACGCATCCGGATGCCGACCATATCGGCGGGCTGGTTTCGGTGGTGGAGAAATATGCCGTTAATACCGTAATCGACAATGGAGTGAAAAGCGAGTCGCAGGTGTGTGAAAAGTTTAAGGAAACGATCGGAAATGAAAATATCAACGAATTGGAAGGGATAGCCGGGATGAAAATAAGAATCGGGGACGAGGCGGAAATGGAAATTTTGGCGCCGGATGGAACGCAAGCGAAAGAAAATCCCAAGGACACCAACGCCGGGAGTATCGTCTCAAAACTGACTTACGGTGAAAACAAATTTTTGTTCACCGGAGATATTTCTTATGATAACGAAAAAGCGCTGGTGGATGGCGGACAAGATATTTCGGCGAATTATTTAAAAATCTCGCATCACGGATCGAAGTACGCCACGTCGCAAATGTTTCTGGACAAAGTCAAGCCGCGCGTGGCTGTTGTTTCCGTCGGCGCGGACAACCGCTACGGCCACCCCAGCCCGGATGTGATTGTCAGACTTGACGAGAACGGGATAGAAATCAAGAGGACGGACCAAGATGGGGATATCGGATATGAATGCGGCAAAGGGGAGTGCTTACAAAAATAAATTCACCTAATTGTCTAATTACCTAATTCACCTAATAAAAGGTCAAATAGCCAAATAGCCAAATTATTTTGGAATTTAGCATTTAGAATTTTATTAGGTTCACCCCGTTAAATAACTCTAATTTTGTTGAACAGTTGCTGAATTATTCGACTTATTTTACTAGAACTATTTAACGGGGTGAATTAGGAATTAGGTGAATTAGAAATTTTCAATCCGCTTTCTTGCCAAAACCCGAATTAGGTGATAAATTGTACGAGTAGAGGATAACAACTTAATTGAAAATATTATGCCAGTAGCCAGACAAAGACATACGAAAGCCAGGCGCGACAGGGCGCGGGTATTTCTTAAATTGAAAGTCAAAAAATTGATCAAGTGCGCCAATTGCGGCGCGGAGATTTTGGCGCACAAGGTTTGCGCCAAGTGTGGATATTACAAAGGCAAAGAAGTGGTGAATACGATGAAGAAAGTTAATAAAAAAGCCAAAAAATAGTCTATGGCTAACAGGCATTTATCTCGTTCAATCGCAATGCAGTGTCTTTATGAGTGGGATTTCAACGGAAGAGACGCTGGAAAGATTGACGGGATAATCAAAAAAAATATCGCCGAATTCGGTCCGGGAATGGAAGATACCGGCTTTGTGGAAAACCTGGTTAAGAGCACCATTGAAAATCAAGGAAAGATTGATCCGCTGATTGAAAAATGCGCTCCCGAATGGCCGCTGGAACAGGTTACGGTAGTGGATCGGAACATTTTGCGCCTCGGCATTAACGAGTTGCTTTTCGGCAGTTATGAAGAGGTGCCGCCGAAGGTGGCCATTAACGAAGCCATTGAACTGGCCAAGTCTTTTGGCGGTGAATCATCCGGTCGGTTTGTCAACGGCGTTCTTGGCACGATTTACCGCGAAATGGGGGAGCCGATGAAAGATGATGTGGCGAAGAAAGAGAAGAGTGGCAAAGAGAATAAAGAACAGGTTTAATAATATAAATTTAAGAACTCAGAAGTTAAGAATTCACCTAATTGTCTAATTACCTAATTCACCTAATAAAAGGTCAAATAACCAAATAACCAAATTATTTCGGAATTTAGCATTTAGAATTTTATTAGGTGAATTAGAAATTAGGTGAATTAGGAATTCAACAGATCAGTATTGGCTTATTAATTTTCTTAGATTTGCTGTTTGACGTTTGAGTTTTGAAATCAATCTTGTGCTCGAGGATCTTGCCAAAAAAATAGGGGTGGAATTTAATAATCTTGACTTTTTGAAACAAGCCGTGACGCACCGGTCGTATTTGAACGAACATCGGAGTTATAAGCTTGACCATAACGAACGCCTGGAATTTCTCGGGGACGCGGTTTTGGAATTGGTGGTGACGGAATATCTATATAAAAACTATCCCAACCCGGAAGGCGAATTGACCAATTGGCGGGCGGCGTTGGTGAACGGCGAAATGCTGGCCAAAATCGCCGGACGATTGGGAGTAGAAGAGTATCTTCTGATGAGTCGCGGAGAAGCCAAGGACAAAGGCCGGGCGCGGCAGTATCTCTTGGCTAACGCTTTCGAAGCCATTACAGGGGCGATTTATTTAGATCAGGAAGAAAAAGGATACGACAAATGCCGGGATTTCATTATGCAAAATGTCGTGTGCGAATTGCCGGAAATCATAAAGCATAAACTGTATATGGATCCCAAATCCCGTTTTCAAGAGGTTGCCCAGGACAAGGCCGGCGTGACGCCGGGGTATCGCGTAATGTCTGAGTCCGGTCCGGATCATGACAAGAAATTCGTGGTCGGCGTATACCTCGGCGAAGAACTGATTGCCGAAGGCGAAGGCCAGTCCAAACAGGAAGCCCAAAGAAACGCCGCGGAAAAAGGGTTGGAAGTGAAAGGTTGGTAAAATAAAAATGTATCTAAAAAAAATCGAAATTTCCGGTTTTAAATCTTTCGCCACGAAGACCGTCTTGGACTTTAGCGGCGGTTTTGGCGGTGGACAAAAAAGAGGCATTACGGCGGTGGTGGGACCGAACGGCAGCGGCAAATCCAATATTGCCGACGCTCTGCGCTGGGTGATGGGAGAGCAGTCGATGAAAAATTTGCGCGGAAAAAAATCAGAGGATATTATTTTTGCCGGATCGGGGAAAAAAGCGCGTCTCGGCAGCGCCGGCGTGACGCTGTACCTGGACAATTCCGACAAGAAAATTCCCCTGGAATTTTCCGAAGTCTCCGTGGCGCGGAAAATTTATCGCAGCGGAGAGAGTGAATTTTTAGTCAACGGTTCCAAAGTTCGCCTCCAGGACATCGTGGACATTCTGGCCAAAGCCGGAGTAGGCAAACAATCTTACGCCATTATTAATCAAGGAATGGCCGACTCGGTGCTCAATGCCACGCCATTTGAAAGGAGAAGTATAATCGAAGACGCGGCCGGAGTTAAGATATATCAAATTAAGAAAGAACGTTCTGTTCGCAAGCTTGAGTCTACTCGGGAAAATCTGGATAAAGCCCGGGCATTGGCGGAAGAAATCAAACCGCATTTGCGCCTGCTCAAGCGTCAGGCCGAAAAAGCGTCGCAAAGCGAACACGTGGCGAGAGAACTCAAGGACAAACAGACCAAACTCTTTGCCTATCTTTGGAACAAATTTCAGGAAGAAAAAGAAAAATTTACCGGCGAGAAAGACGAACTTGGCCGGACTATGATGAATATTCAACGCGAAGCGGATAAACTGACCGATGAGATTAATCGGGAGAATAAAGAAGCGGGAGAAAATAAAAATCTTCCAGAGTTGGAAAGCAAACTGCGCCAAAAAAGAAATATTCTCAGCCAATCAGATCGGGAACTTATCATTACTGAAGGAAGAATTGAAATTGAAAAAGAAAGGAACAAAAACGTCCGTTTTGTGGAAGAAATAAAGATAGAAAGCGTTCCGGTAAATTCCGGGTATGTTAAAAGGGCGCTTGACGAACTCCGGGCTGACCAGGAAAAACTGATAAAAAGAATTGAAGGGGCGGAAAGCTTGGATGAACTTCAGGATATCAAAGAATATGCCCGAGCCATTCAACAGAAACTTTATGAGCTCCGGGCGGATATGGAGAAAGGGAAAAAGGAGATAGAAAATGATGGCGGAGCGCTGGAAAAAGAGCGTCAAGAGAAAATCAAAAAATTCGAAGAACAGAAAGAAGCGCAGGCCAAGGTTATTTTGGAAATGGAGAAAAAGACGGAAAAACTGAGGCAAGAGATTAAAATTATCGAAAAAGAAATACAAGCGCTAGAGAAAGAAATAGACAAAGAAATCCAGCTGGACAAAAAACGTCGCCAGAATTTTTTTGAAGTCGAGCGGAATTTGCGCCTGAAGCAGGACGAATTAAACAAATTCAAGGATAAATTCAATGAGTCGAAAATATCCCTGGCGCGGATCGAGGTGCGGGAAGAGGATTTGCGCGCTCAAGTAACAGCCGAACTCAAAAAAAGCGTGGAAGAATTGCCGGTGGAATACGAAGATATAAACAGAGACAGTTTGGAGCGGGAAATAGCCAAACTGAAAATGCAGATGGAGCAAATCGGCGGGATTGATCCGATGGTGATTGATGAATACGAAGAAACCAACAAACGTTTTGAATTTTTGACTGGCGAGTCGGCTGATTTGGAAAACGCCATCGTGTCTCTAAAGGAGGTTATCAAAGAAATGGACCAGAAGATTGAAAAGGAATTTGCTGCGACGTATGAAGAAATCAATAAGGAATTTTCCAAATATTTCCGGATAATTTTCGGCGGAGGAAGCGCGCATCTTTCCAAGAAGAAAGAAGAAAGAAGAAGGAAAAAAGTGGACGAAACGGAGGCGGCGGACGAGGGAGAGATTGATGACGCAATTTTGGAAGAAAACAAAAGCAGGGAAGATGAAGCGGAGGTGGGTATTGAGATTTCCGCTTGTCCTCCGGGCAAGAAAATAGCCAATCTCTCGATGCTTTCCGGCGGGGAACGCTCGCTGACTTCCTTGGCCTTGCTATTTGCGATTATTTCGCACAACCCGCCGCCTTTCGCGGTGCTGGACGAAGTGGAAGCGGCACTCGACGAAGCCAACTCTAAACGCTTTGGGCGAATTTTGACCGAGTTGTCTCAAGATACGCAATTTGTGACCATTACCCACAATCGCGAAACGATGCGCCAGGCTTCGCTTCTCTACGGCGTGACTATGGGCGAAGACGGCATCTCCAAACTGCTTTCCGTGAAACTTGATCAAGTCGGAGCCGGCGGAAGGATAATAAAATAAACTGATGAGTTACGCGTTCCACCCACAGCAGCCTGATTTTTGAAAAAATAACTCGAACGACGCTTTTTCTTTCCAAAATTTTCCCTCAATCGACGGCTGCCAATGGAAAATTTTGGAGAAAAAGCGCGTTCTCAAACAGCGATTTTTTCAAAAATCAGGCTGCCGGGCAAAACGCGTAATTTGTGAACTTAGTGGAATACACTTAGCAAAATACCGTTTGACAGAATTTCCGGCTTGGTATAAGCTATTTAGGTAACGGTTTTTATGAGGGATAACCGGGTTATTCCATATTTTTTATGTTAACTATAAGATTTGCCAGAGTAGGAAAGAAAAACAAGGCGCAATTCAAAATCGCGCTACAGGAGCACACGGTGGCGCCTGGAGGGCGACACGTGGAGATTTTGGGATCGTATGATCCTCATTCCAAGCAGGCGGTGTTGAAGGAAGACAGAATCAAATATTGGCTGGAAAAAGGCGCCCAGGCTTCTGACACCGTGTATAATTTGCTTGTTTCTAAGGGTATAGTTTCCGCCAAAAAGCGGGCGGTAAAAGTTCCTGCCAAGAAAGTGGAAGAAACGCCAGTCGAAGCCTCGAAAACGGAAACTCCAAAAGTTGAAGTTCCCAAAGAAGAGGTAAAAACCGAAGATGTGAAAAAAGAAGAAATCAAGCCGGAGGAAGCCAAAGTCGAGGATGTGAAAAAAGAGGAAGTCCCGGCGGAGGAAAAGAAAGATAAAGTCCAGGAGGAAGCAAAAAAATAGTAAAATAGTAAAATAGTTTTCCGCAGACAACGAGCAGTATGCGAATACGCAAGTCTCGTCGAGGATAATGCTCAAGGATTGCTTATGTGATTTTTGGCATAGTCTTTGAGGTCGACTGCGGTAAACACGCAGTTTTTGTATTCTTTACGAATTACGAATACGCCTCGCTTTTACGAATGTACGAATGATTCGTGAGAAAACAAAACCGAATAATTTTTCAGAGAATTCGTAATTCGTACATTCGTACAAATTCGTAATTCGTAAGGAAATCATGCAGACGAAATCTCAAAAAAAGGAATTGGTGAAGGATTTGGCGGAGAAGATAAAGAAAGCCAAGGCCGTGGTCTTTTCCGATTTCAAGGGGCTTTCGGTGAAAGATATGACATCTCTTCGGCGGGAGCTTCGCGAAAAGGGTATTGACTTCAAAGTGTTGAAAAAAACTTTGATCAACGTCGCTCTTCAAGAGTCCAAGATTGACTTTGACGCCAAGAAAATGGAAGGGCAGATCGCGGTGGCAACTTCCGAGCAGGACGAAGTGGAAGCGGCCAAAATCATTGCCAAGGCGGCGAAAATCAACCAAAACATTAAGATAACGGGCGGAATATTGGGGAACAAAGCCTTGACTGGCGAAGAAGTTTTGGAACTGTCCAAGCTTCCCGGAAAAGAGGAACTTCTGGCCAAACTGGTCGGAACATTGAACGCCCCGGTTTCCGGATTTGTGCGGGTCTTGTCGGGAAATATCCGCGGCTTGGTTCAGGTTTTGAAAGCGGTCGGTGATAGTAAACAAGCGTAGTTTTTGTTAACAACTTATTATCTTTACTAATTACTAATCAAGTACGAATATACTAATTTGCGGATAAAAACGTAAAAGTTTATTGGCAAATTCGTATATTCGTAATGAATTCGTAATTCGTAAACAAACTATTATGACTGAAGAAAAAAAGGAAAAAGAAGCAATCGAGGTTCCGGAGAAATTCAAAAAACTGGTAACCGAGATTGAGAAGATGAGCGTTTTGGAATTGTCGGAACTGGTGAAAGTGCTCGAAGATAAATTTGGCGTGAGCGCCGCCGCTCCGATGATGATGGGGGCTATGCCGGCTGCGGCCGGAGAAGCCGCGGTGGTGGAAGAAAAGAGCGAATTTGACGTGGAAGTAACCGCTTCAGGCGCTTCCAAAATCAGCGTGATCAAGGTGGTTCGTGAAATTACCGGACTGGGACTCAAGGACGCCAAGGATTTGGTGGATGCCGCTCCTAAAGTTATCAAAGAGGGCGTAGCCAAAGCGGAAGCGGAAGGCATGAAGAAAAAATTGGAAGAAGCCGGCGCGACCGTGACTTTGAAATAAGCGATTTCAGCAGGCTTATATAAAAAATCCCCGGATTGTCCGGGGATTTTGTTTTGGAATATTTTGGAGAGATGCTAGTATGAATCTATATGAAAAGAACTTGGTTATATTTGATAATCTTGATCATAGCCGCTTTCGCTTTGGCGGAAATTTTTGCTTATCAGAAAAATATTGTCGGGCTGAAAGATAATTTTCACAAGGAAGCCGTGCTGGGAATTTCCGACGGCGATCCGTTTGACGGCAACTTTTCTTTCGCCGTTATCGGTGACACGCAAAGGTTCAGAGCCGAAAATGCCGGCGGTTCTTTGCAGACGGCCGCGAGGGAAATTTCAAAAATAGATCCCAACTTCATCGTGGCGACGGGGGACTTGGTTTCCAGTTGCGACGGAAGTTTGCGATGCGAGAAAAAATTTTCCGACTGGCTGGGCATCTTGGGTCCGCTTGCCCCGAGGACATACGCAGCAATGGGCAATCATGACCGGACGAGCGGAAAAAAATCCGACGCTGTTTGGCGGAAGGCTTTCGAGTTTCCCCAAAACGGGCCGGAAAACTACGGCGAGTCGGTGTATTCGTTCGATCACGAAAATTCCCATTTTGTGGTTTTGAATTCGGAGAAGCCCGGAGAGCATACAGTTAACAAAATCCAGCGCGATTGGCTGGAGCGGGATTTGTTGGAAAATGGCAAAGAGAATACCTTTGTATTTTTTCACGAGCCGGCTTTTCCGGTAAGTTCCAAGATAGGAGAAAGTTTGGATGAAGATGAAGAAGAAAGGGACGCGCTTTGGGAAATTTTAAAAAGGCATAATGTTGCGGCGGTGTTCAACGGCCACGAACACATCGCCAGCCGCCGGCAAGTGGACGGAATTTACCAGTTTATTATCGGCAATACCGACGCTTATGACCACGACTTTCCGGGTTCGGGAGTGGCGGAGTATGCCTACCAAGGGAAACATTTCGGGATAGTCGAAGTAAGCGGAAAAAATATCACTGTCAAAATTTATTCCGTGGATGGAAAGATTTTGGACACTTTCAAACTGCCTGGGTCATAAAAGAGTGTAAGAAGAAGAAATGACTTTTAGAAACCAGGGAATGGTGATGATCAGCCCGATGATGGGCAGAAGGAAAATGGCAACGTTGAAGACGAACGACCAGAGAATATATTTCCTGGTTTTTTCGACTCCGCGATAAATCGCGTCAATCTTTTGGTTCTGCTCTTCGATTTTTTGCAAAAGTTCCTGGTCCATTTTTTTATTTTTAGTTTTTTATTTTTCGGAAAATTTTGTTATCGGAATAAATATTAAGATTGTTGCCCGGGAGGGATTCGAACCCCCGAAATGCATGGACCAAAACCATGTGCCTTACCACTTGGCGACCGGGCAATTGGTATATAGTATCTGGTATTCAGCATGCATACAAAATACAAAATACTGAATACCAACTACTATCCTTCCACCACCTTCCCTCCCATTATCTCCAACGCGCTGTCGAGGAGGGAATTTTGCTCGCCGGGTTTTTCTTCGCCGGCGGGCGTTTCTTCGGCGTTTTTGGGAACGAGGGATTTGTCGAGGACGATTTCGAGATGGATTTTCAATCCTGAGATTTTACCAAAAACTTCTTCGATTGTCAATTTATTTTTCGGATCGTTCAAGCGTTCTTTGTAAAAATCATAGGGCGTGGCGAGGGTGACTCTCGAGCCTTCCGCGCTGACAACTTGGCAATTGGAAAGTAGGGCGGAAAGGGAATGATTGAAAGGCTTGATTTCAGTCAGAAGCTTGGGCCAGTTTTGCTTGACCGTGTCGATGTCGATATTTATCGCGGAATTATTATTTATGATCTTGGGTAATGCGTTTGTGTTGCTGTCTTCTAAATCGCCATTATCCGAAGAACTATCCGGTTCAGACTGGAGACCTGAACCGACAACAGGGTCAGAAATTTCGGTTGGTTTTGGATTTTGCCAGCCTGAGGCTGGTCCGCCTTGGGCGGAAAAATTATTATTTTGATATTGTTTGTAATTTGTAATTTGTAATTTGTTATTTTCCGTGTCATATGCTTTGCACTTTGCACTTTGCGATGTATCCGGAAATACTTTAGTGGCTTTAATAATAGCGATTTCTAGAGGAAGTTGGGGGAGAATGGAAGAAGAAATTTTTGTTTGAGCTTCGGAGAGCAGGTTGATGGCGCGGACTATTTCCGCCAGTTCGGATTTTTGGGAAACGGCCGCCATTTCCGCTGTTTGTTCGCCTGTCATTTCGAAGGAAAAATGTTTTTTCAGACTTTCGTCAATTTTGAGGAGCATCGTCTGGCGGAGATAATTGACGAGGGACTTGGTGAAAACAACGAGGTCGTAGCCGCTTTCCAACATTTCGTTGACACGGGAAATGGCCGCGGTTGTCTTTTTATCGAGTATGAAGGCCGCGATTTCGGCGGCGAATTTGCGGTCGGCCGTTCCCAAGATTTCTTCCGTTTCCGAGATAGTGATATTTTTGTCTTCCAGCGCCATAATCTGTCCCAGAAGGGATTCGGCGTCGCGCATACCGCCTTCGGCGCTGATAGCGATCATCTCCAGAGCTTCCTTTTCAATTTTCACTTTTTCTCCCTTGGCGATCAGTTCCAACTTTTCAATAATGTTTTTAATAGGAAGCCGGGAAAAATCAAAGCGTTGGCAGCGGGAAAGGATCGTTTCGGGGACTTTGTGGATTTCGGTGGTGGCTAAAATGAAAATCACGTGCGCCGGCGGTTCCTCCAGGGTTTTCAAAAGAGCGTTGAAAGCGCCAGTTGAGAGCATATGCACTTCATCGATGATGTACACTTTATATTTAAGGAGTGTCGGCGGAAGCGCCACGGTTTCGCGCAGTTCTCGGATGTTATCCACTCCGGTGTTGGAGGCGGCGTCGATTTCAATAATATCAAGGGATTTGCCCTCGCTTATAGCTTTGCACTCCGGACAAGTCTCGCAACTGATGGCTTCTTTCGGGTTGGCGCAATTGACCGCCTTGGCGAAAATCCGGGCGATGGAAGTTTTTCCCGTCCCGCGCGGACCGGTAAAAAGATAGGCCTGTCCCACGCGGTTATTTTTTACGGCATTGGTTAGCGTTCGGACAATATGCGTCTGACCAATAACCTCGGAGAAATTTTTTGGGCGGTATTTTCGATAAAGAGTTTGGTTCATAATGTAATTATACTCCAAACTAAAAACGAGGCCAACCCCGTCTTTAGACCTAATATATTTTTTAAAATTAGACTGTTACTTCTTAAACACGATAAACTTGTATCCCAGGAAATTCCAAACAAGTCCGATAGCGGTGCCGGAAAGGGCGCCGATGTTGCCCCAAAGCTGGCTGGTCAAAAAAGCGACATCAACCATCGGTTTGACGTAAGTTACAACGGCGGTTGCCACGGAAATGTTAATGATGGCTCCGACGATACTGACCGTGAGAAACTGGGTGAATTTTTTTGCCCGATCCTCATCAGAGACGTCATTGAATGTCCAACGCTTGTTGAGATTGTAGCTCAAGATCACCGCCACGGTGAAAGAAACGGCTTTGAAAAAAGAATAGTAGATTCCTTCCGAGAATCCGCTGGAAAACATCAGGACATTGAGAACTCCCAGATCAACCAGGGTGTTCATCGCGCCTATGAGCACGAACTTGGCGAATTGTTCGACAACGGGAAAACGAGCCAAAATTGTTGGATACATATTTTGTTTTTAATATTATTTATTTATCGTATTCGCATGTCCCGCTTTCGTAGTGCGGGTTCGCGAAGCGAATAACTAGATATCGTCGCGGGAATTGTTTTCGGGGTCGCCCAGTTCGCGCCTGAGTTCTTCCAAATCCGGCGCCCATTCGTCAACAATGGAGCGCGAGTTTTTTTTGTCCGCCTCGGATTTTTCTTCCTTTGTTGAAGGTTTTAACTTTAGCGGCGCTCTATCTTCGATGATGTCATCAATATCTCTTGGCGCGGATCCTTCTAATGAAACATCGCGTCCTTTTTGCAAGACGTTCTCGATCGATCCCCAGTCTGAATCGATGTCGCGCGAAACCACCAGTGTTACTTCATCGCCCGGTTCTACCTTGAAATAGGTGATTGAGGCCAGAAGGACTTTGTAAGCCCGGCCGTCGGCGGCGATAAAATAGTTGCCGTCGGCATCCTGGCTGACTGTTCCGATAACTCTTCTTCTTTCTACGGGGCCGATTTGCTTGTATATGAACGATCCTTCCGGAGTGATGGTGAGTTTGAGCATATCGCCTTCGACCAGTTTTGACTTGGAAGCGTAATTAGCCGGAACGGGATATTGCCTGCCGTCGCTTCCGATCATAATTTGCCCGTCGAAAGTGCCCTCAATAATCCTTCCATCTCCCGCGTCTTCTCCCGAGGCTTTTCTTTTGCGCCCGACTTTTTTCTTGCCTTCGAGCTGCAAAAGCATCGCCTTGGCTCCCTGCAAAGTTTTTTCGGCATTATGGATCATCTCGCGGAGGGCTTGTATTTTTTCTTCGCCTCTATTTTCTTTTTCTTCCATTATTTTTTTCCGCCGGTTATGTTGCTTGTGCCATAGAGAATACGCGGATTCCACTATTAGTTTCCAAGCAAGCCGGCGGCCCCTTTGTTTTTATGTTTGTATTACATCTGAATTATACAATTACATCAGGCGGCGCGCAACTGTGGATAAATGTAGTTGAAATATCGCCCAAAGTGTTGTGTAATAGGGATGTAAGCATAAATGGATGAAATAAAAAGTATGTATGTAAAAAGAGACTATTCGAAGCTGATCGGTATGGATGGTTTCAGCGAAAAAGCGTTGACAACACACCTTGCTCTTTACGAAGGTTACGTGAAAAATACCAATCGGATTTTGGAAGAGCTGGGGGAGTATAAGTCCGACTCGATCCAATATGCCGAATTAAAAAGAAGACTAGGCTGGGAATTCGACGGGATGCGCCTGCATGAATATTATTTCGGCGCCTTGGGTGGAAACGGGGAAATTTCCCTTGAAGGAAAATTATACAAAGCGCTCGCGGAGCAATTTGGAAACTTTGAAAATTGGAAAGACGATTTCATCGCCACGGCCAAAATGCGGGGCATCGGCTGGGCGGCGCTCTATCAGGACGACGAGAGCGGGAAACTGATAAATTTTTGGATCAACGAGCATAATGAAAACCATCCGGCCGGCGCCAATTTAATTTTGAATTTGGATGTTTTCGAACACGCCTATATGCTTGACTGGGGAACCGACCGAGGCAGCTACATTGAAGCTTTTATGAAAAATTTGGATTGGGAAGTCGTTGAAAAAAGACTGAAATGAATCCCGGTTTTGTATGTATAAGTTACAGGCGGGTGGCCGATCATACGCTTTTAAACCAAGTAATAGCGTCTGGCCATCTGCCTTTTTGACACATACCGGTTTCTGTGCTAAGCTTCAAAAGTTGTAAAGTTCGCGATTCTGCTCAAAGAACCCGGCAGAATCTTTTTATTTTAACGCGATTCGAATCAACGAATGCATCCGAATCTACGAATAAATTCTAAAAAAATATTCGCAGATTCGTGAATTCGAATAGATTCGTAGATTCGGATCGGTTTATGTTTATGGAAATTAGAAATATCGCCATTATCGCCCATGTCGACCATGGCAAAACAACAATCACGGACGCGATTTTGCGCCAGACCGGAATGGTAACGGACGAGTCTGTCAGTATGGATTCCAACGCCTTGGAAAAAGAGCGGGGAATTACCATTTACTCCAAAAATACCAGCATCTTTTACAAAGATACCAAAGTCAATATCGTGGACACTCCCGGGCACGCTGATTTTGGCTCGGAAGTGGAACGGGTTTTGCGTTCGATTGACAACGTCCTTTTGGTGGTGGACGCCCAAGAGGGTCCGATGCCGCAAACCCGGTTTGTGTTGAAAAAATCTCTTGAGCTGGGGCTGAAACCGATTGTGGTTTTGAATAAAATTGACAAACCGGCGGCTGATCCGGATATGGCGCAGGAAAAAGTTTTCGAGCTATTTTTGGATTTGGGAGCGACGGACGAGCAACTGGATTTCACGGTTGTTTACGCCATTGGAAAACAGGGGATTGCCAAACTGCATATCGATGATGATGCGAAAGACTTGACCGCGCTTCTTGATACAATCTTGGAGAAAGTTCACCCTGTGGGATACCGCGGAGCGGTAGCGGCCAAAGCCGCTATCCCACAGGGTAAACCGGCGACGGGCGACCCGAACGCGAAGCTTCGCGCCCAGCCGTTCAACTTGGGCTATGATAATTTTTTGGGGCGTCTGGCGGTGGCGCGGATTTATGACGGAAAGATTAAGACGGGACAGACCCTGACGGTCAAAAAATTGAACGGGCAGGATGAAACGGGAAAAGTCACCAAACTTTACACTTTTGAAGGTACTAACCGCAAGGAAGTGGAGGAGGCCGGAGCCGGCGATATCGCTATGATTGCGGGTTTTTCCAAGATAGAAATCGGAGAAACGATTTGCGAGGATTCCAGCCAAGCCGCTTTGCCGGCCATTTCCATCGACGAGCCGACAATTGCGCTGCGGTTTCTGGTGAACGATTCGCCGTTTGCCGGGCGGGAAGGAAAGTTTGTGACCGGCCAGCAGATCCGCGAGCGTTTGGAAAAAGAATTGGAAATAAATGTCGGACTTAAGATTGATTTTTCAACCGCCGAATATTTCAGTGTTTCCGGACGGGGCGAACTGCATATTGCCATCCTTTTGGAAAATATGCGGCGGGAAGGCTACGAAGTTCAAGTTTCCCAGCCGCAAGTGATTATTAAAGAGGTGGACGGGATTAAATCCGAGCCTTTTGAGGAAGTGACGGTGGATGTGCCGACGGAAATGTCAGGCGCGGTCATTGAAACGCTGGGAAAAAGAAAAGGCATTATGGTTGATATGGCGCCGCATGGCAGCCAAACCCGGATGATTTTTGAAATTCCCACCCGCGGCCTTCTGGGATATCGCGGACAATTCGTGGTGGACACGAAAGGGGAAGGCATCCTTTGTTCGCGCGTGGTCGGATTCCGGCCGTACGTCGGCGAGATTAAAAGAAAAGATGTTGGCTCGATGGTTTCGATGGCCAGCGGCAAGGCTTTGGGATTTTCTTTGGCCAATCTGCAAGAACGCGGAATATTGTATATCGCTCCGGCGGCGGAAGTGTACGAAGGGATGGTGATCGGCAATGTTACCAAAGGCGAAGAGATGGCGGTCAACCCTACCAAAGGGAAACAGATGAGCAATATGCGGTCATCCGGCGCGGACGAAGCCATCCACCTGGTTCCGCCGATGAATCTCTCCATCGAACGGGGCTTGGAAGTGATGAACGAAGACGAATATTTGGAGGTTACTCCCGCCGCCGTCCGCCTTCGCAAACAATACTTGACTGAGAACGAAAGAGTTCGGGCGGGAAGAAAGAAATAAAAAGAAGTATAAAATATAAAGCAGGAAGTAGGAAATATGAAGCGGGGCCGGCTTAAAGCCGGCTTTTGTTGTGGTGTTTTTGTGGTATAATTCATATGTGCTGATGCGTTTATTTTGCGCGGACGAAAAAGAAAATTAGCAGACCCCGAAGGTCTGCGAGATTTAATTTTAACTTATTTCTATGAATTTCCCCAAACATTTCGCTCGTATTTCAAAATATTTCGTATTTCTAACCCTGACGATATTCTTTTTCTTTGGCATTTTCGCAGTGACGGGCAGGGCGGAGGCGGCGACTTATTATATGTGCAATTCAGCTTCTTCGTGCAATGTCAGTAGCTCCGGTTGGGGAACGGGGAATGATAGTAACAGTACAGTGCAGGCGCAAAGCAAGGCGACACCGTGGCTGACGCTTCAGCATGCTATACATACTATGGCCGGCGGGGACACTCTCATAATTGGAGACGGGACGTATACTGGAAGCTCTAATATGGTTTTGATGTGGAACGTTCCGCCCAATGGTACTGCTTCCGCTTGGACGATTTTCAAGGCGGAACATGACGGCGGAGTTCTTTTTGATGGTCAGGGCATAAACTATCCATTTTACAGTTACACCAATAATACGGAGGACAGATATTGGCAATTTGAAGGCTTGATTTGGGGAAACGCTCCGCCAGGAAACGGGGTGGTTAACTTGGCCAGATCCAGATATGTAAAATTCTTAAGATGTGGAGCGTTTAACGCCGGAGATGGAAACACAATGGTTTTTATCGCGGATGGAACTGATTCGTATGTGCTTTTTGAAGATTGTTATGCCTGGGGTGGTGGCCGATACATGTTTCTTACCGGAACTGGAAGTTCAAACATAATTTTCCGAAATTGCGTTGGCCGGCCGGATCATATCAATGCGGCAGCGGGTGCGGGCGGCGGTCCTGCTTCTATTTTTGTGGATTACGGCGGGTCTCACGTGCAGTTTCAAAACTGCATAGGAATAGACGCGGATAATGTAGTTGATTATAAGAATATAGATTATTACAACGGTTGTTTTGGAGAAGCTACAACCTCTGGTCCGGTGGATGATCTCGCGTATGTCAATAGTATGTGCGTAAGGAGCAGGATTGGAGTCGGGGATGTTTCGCAAAATAGCGATTCCACCAATATAGTTTGGCAAAATAATCTTATATTGGATAGTTCTCCTCCTGTCGACCGCCCCTCGATGTATTTGCGAGCAGTCAGTGCTACCGTTGATCACTGTTCGATTTTAAGCAGCCCAGCTCCTACCAATAATACCTTTCTGGCTAATGACAGAGGGCAGCAAACTGTTACCAATACTATTTTTGAAAACAACACGGGGATAGTGTATAACTTGATGTCAGGTGCTCCGCTTATTTACGACTATAACAATTATCATGCTAATTCGGTTACGCCGACATTGGCCTTCCATGATCATACGTTTAATTCTATTTGGAGCGTTTCTTCCAACCCATCCGGCGCTCTTAAATATCCGGTCCGGATTGAATCAGGATCCAGTCTGTCAGGTATTGGACAAAATGGCACCGATATTGGCGCCAATCTGGTGTATCAAATGGGTAAGTCCGGTACTCTTTGGGGTGAAACAGGATATGATCTCCTCCAGGATGGTACCAATGGACAGGCGGTTATGAAGATGTGGCCGTTTCCTAATGAAGATATCATCAAAACAAAAATGGCTGCCTATAACACTTACGGATACAGCGGCGCGCGCGGATTTGCCACCGGCACCAGCATAGATGGCTCGCCACAAACTCTCACTAAATATATTTGGGAATATCTCGGCAACCAGATTCCGGCGGAAGTTTACGGTAGTTCCGGTGACACAACCGCGCCAGCTTCGCCGAGTGCTTTGTCGGTTAGGTGATTTTTAAAATAATTGGTCAATGGTATAATGGGAACGAAAAGTAACAAAAAAACAGACCTCGGAGGTCTGCGGTGTTTTATTTGACGTGGGGGTTTGCTTTATTTTTGATAATCGGTGTCGCGGGCGCGGGGAGGGCGGAGGCGGCGGTAATGTGTTAAAATTAAAATAATTCCATGACCACAACTCAAATCGCCATATTTAAAGGCAAAGAAGTTAGAAAAACTATTCACAATGACGAATGGTGGTTTGTCATAAATGATGTTATTGAAATCCTGACCGATTCGGCAGATCCGGCTCAATATTTCAAACGATTAAGACAACGAGACGAGGAGCTGGCGAAGCTGACCGAAAAAGGAGGGGTACAATTTGTACCACCCCTTATGCTGGAAGTGGACACCGCGGGCGGCAATCAAAAAATGTATTGTTGGAACACGGAAGGAATTTTCAGACTTATTCAATCCATCCCCAGCCCCAAGGCCGAGCCTTTCAAAAGATGGTTGGCTAAGGTCGGTTATGAAAGAATGCAGGAAATTGAAAATCCGGAGCTAGCCACCAGAAGAACGCGGATGTTGTATAAACTCAAGGGATACAGCAATGACTGGATAGAAAAGAGAATGCGCGGGATTGCCATTCGGGAGGAACTGACGGATGAGTGGAAAAAACGGGGCGCCAGGGAAAGAATTGATTACGCAATTCTCACCAATGACATTATGAAAGGCGCGTTTGATTTGACCGTGGAGGATTATAAAAAATTGAAAGGTTTGAAAAGACAAAACTTGCGCGACCACATGGAGGATATAGAGCTTATTTTGACCATGTTGGGAGAAGCTACAACTGCCAAACTTACTAAAGATAGAGATTCAAAAGGCGTTCCAAAATTACGACGCGACGCCAAAGATGGCGGCGCGGTAGCTGGCCGAACTAGGCTGGACATCGAAAAAAGATCCAGCAGGAAGGTAATTTCCGGCAAGAATTTTCTGCCGAAAAGAAAAAATAAGAAGTTGCTGAAACCAGATGATAAAAAATAACAAAAAACAGACCTCGGAGGTCTGTGGGGTTTTAGAAAAGTGAAAGAAGAATTGGCAAGGTATTTAAGACAGAAGAAGTTAAAATAACATATTCGTGATTCGAAAATATGAAACCATTTAAAAACAACCGCCAGCATCATTTCACCGTGGCGACTTTTCTTCTGACGATATTCTTAACCCTCGGGATTTTCGGGGCGGGCAGGGCGGAGGCGGCCAATAATTACAGTATTTTTCCTCCCACAAAAGTTTACAATCCTCAGGTTTGGGGAACCTATCCAGCCAAGGGAGAAAGCAGGGTTGATGGCACTGGAACAGGAGCAACTATCGCTAGACGAGCCGATCACGCGGAACTTACTGGAAATTATGCCGGCAATAATCCGGATAACTCGCTGATTGTCTATTCCCGCTATACCCCAGTGAATACAACTGGCGAATTTGTGTTAATCCACGGAGATGATTCAACCAGCGCCTGGGTCTATCGTACGAGCGATAATAGCATGCGGACGATTATCCGGATGAAGCCGTCGCTTGGAAGTTCATCGTACGCCTTGGGCGAAGTAAATGAACTGCGTTGGGACTATTCCGGCACTCATCCTTACCGGCTATATTTTGTGGGATTTAATGTGCCTGATTCCCAGGCGGTGGGCGGCGAACATGTGTCGACATCTTTTTATTACACCGATATTGATCCGGTTAGTGGGATGCAATCTCAACCGGTACTGATCCATGATTTCTCAGCTGAATTTCCGGCCGGGACGTATCCGGGGGCGACCATTATGAACGATGTGGAAGGCGATTCATCCAATGATTCCCGCTATTGGGCCTGGCAGGTAATGGATACTGACCGGGGAGCGGGTTATCTGCCGTTTGCAATCATTACTTACGATAAAGAAACCGATATGCTCGTTGGCCGGTTGCAAAGAAATTGTTCCGGCGTATCTGGCGTTTGTACTATTGTGTCTACTCCAGCAACAACTTTACCATACCTCTCACGGCCCAATATGGTAGAAATTTCTCCGGCCGGCACTCGGGTGATAGTCGATTGGGGAAGAACATACACTGGAAACAGGGCGGCGGATCAGGGGACAGTGGCTGACGGGCCGAAAGCTTTCCTGAAAGATTTTTCCGATTCTCACCGGATTGGCGCGGATGAAACCCATTCCGGTTGGGCCTGGGGTGCGGGTGGGGAAGAATTGTTTGTTTCTCAAAATAATCGTAATGATTACATCGAAGCGTCCGACATCAATAGGCACACCACTCCTCTGGAAGCGAACGGCATAGACCGGAGCGATTGCGCGGTCATCACCGGCAATCAATATACCTGTGGAATAAAAATCGCGTCCTATGAAACATTCGACGAGGATCGGTGGTCGCTAGGGATGCATTTTGGGAAAATTTATGATGCCAACAAAAGAGGCTGGGCTTTTATGAACACCTATGATGACAGTCAATCTTGGGGGCAGAACGCCAATTTTTTCCTGGAAATCAAAGATGTTGATGACAGTCCGCGATATTGGCGGGTAACACCTTCTTGGAATACAACCTATGATTATAGGAGCGAGGGTTCGGGCGCATTAGATTTTCAGGGTAACAATATTTGGATGACGGCCAACTGGAATAGCGGTGTATCTGCGAATAAGAACGAAGCTTTTTCGGTAGAATTACCAGAAGATTGGTATTCGCGTCTTACCGGAGAGGCAATTGATACAACCGCTCCATTAAATCCAACAGGATTATCTGTTAGGTGATATAATAGCCAAGGGATGAAATTAAATACAAAAAAAATAATTTATCTTTTACTTTTTCTTTCTGGAATTCTTTCCGCGCCTTTTACGTATGCCGCAACGGAATTTGTGTCGGTCGTTGATCCCGGCATGGGCGCTGGTTATGATTACGACTCTCTCTATGATTGGGAGGCAGCCACCCAAACAAACTTAACTCTTGCCACAACCAAAGTATTTTCCGGCACGCGGACAGGCACGCTGACTGACAACGCCACAATGTATCTTTGCCGCAGTGGAGTCTATCAAACAGTTACCGCCAACCGTCGTCATGCTACGGCCACGCAAATTCTGGCGCAGACCATTTCCAATGGCAGTTTTGTTTTTCAATCCGGTGATATTTGGTACACCAACAATACCTGCAACAGCGCGGCATATTTTACTGTTAGTGACGCCGGTGATAGCGCCATTAATGTGGCTAAATGTCGGACGTCGGACGGTACGGCGGATACAACGCCGATTATAATCAATGGATTCACAACTTCGGCAACCAATTACATCAAAATTTGGACCGATCCGAGCGAAGGCTATCGACATCAAGGGAAATGGGATGATGGAAAATATAATCTATCGATTACGGGTTATGATTTGCCTATATATATTCAGGATAATTATGTAGTCCTGGATGGATTGCAAATAAAATTAACGACTTCCGAGAGTTATGGATACGAATACGTTGTTGGTATTAACAATCCCAATGGCAGGATAAGTAATAATATTATCGTTGGTATTGATAATTACAGTAATAACTTCTCCGGAATAAGTTACGGAGACGATACCGGAGGAACGTCATATTTCTGGAATAATATCATATATGAGGGCGGAGCAAACGGACTTGATCAAGGATTTATTCAAGAATACAATGCCTATTCATACGTGTATAACAATACCGTTATTGGCGCTGGTCACGGCTTTGATCAAGGTGGTTACAGCGAAAGAGTTTTTTTGAAAAATAATATTACCCAAAATTGTACGGACGGATATTACGGGACTTTTAATTCCGCTTCGGACTACAATATATCCGATATAGTCGGGGACACGACCGGAGTTTCCGCATCCTATCGCTCAGGGCAGGCGACGGACGTGACTTTTACCAACGAAGGCAGTAGCGATTTTCATTTGGCGAGTAATGACGCTTATGCCAAAAACTTCGGCACAAATCTTTCCGATGATCCGGATGATGGGATAGATTTCGCAACCGACATCGACTCGCAGTCACGCCCGATTCCGTATGGCGGAGCGTGGGACATCGGCGCCGATGAGGAGGGGCCGAAAACGGTTTTTTACTCCGTCGGGCAATCCACGGCTGATCTTTCCAACAACGCCAGTTCGCAGACTTGCACTGTCGGCGGGGATTGTACGGTAACAATTTCTTCCGGCACGGCTACTTTTAATTTTTCCCAGACCGGCAATATCGGAGTGGGAGACCGAATCACGTATAATGTATCAAGTATCATGTATATAGCGGGGAAGATTTCACAGACGCAGTGGACAGTGGTGACTGCCACTGGCGGCGCGCCGGGAAACGTGACCGGGCAAGCTTTGAATTCCATCACTCGCGAATACACCACTCTCTCCGCCGCCGAAGCCGGCGCGACGGATTCCAATCATTTGAATGCGATCAATCTGGTAACGGGAAACTACCAGCTTAATTTCCCCTGCTACTACGACACCGGCGCGGATACGACGGCGGTGACGGTGGATGGATATGCTACCGGACTCGCGAATTACATTAAAATTTATACGCCGAATAGTACGACGACGGAAGTGAATACGAGTCAAAGGCATAGCGGAGTCTGGAGCGCGGGGAAATATAGACTGGAGATAACTGCAAACAATGGAATATCAGTGGAAGAAAATTTTGTAAGAATTGATGGGCTGCAGATTTTGATCACCAATTCTACAGCAGGAGTTTTCGGAGGGATCAGTACCTACTATCTGGATGACATTGGAAGTTCAGAGATTCAAGTATCCAATAATATAATTAGAGGAGTGATTTCTGGAACGATTCAATACAACTCAGGAATAAAATTTCATGGCTCAAGCGCTGATGTGATCATGAAGGCCTGGAATAATGTCATTTATGATTTCATCCGTACGGCCGATAATACAAACATTGGTATATATATCAATTCTGCGGGAGATACTTTATATGCATATAACAATACTGTGTATAATTGTTCCCAGGGGATAAATCGGGATTCCTCTGGAACTGTAGTTTTGAAGAATAATATAGCCTATAATAATACGGATAATTATGTCAGCATTTTTTCAGCTGATTCCACTAATAATCTTTCCGGACCAGGAACGGACGCGCAGATTCCGGCGACAAATGCCAGAGACGGCTACGTAGTCACTTTCGCCGACGAAGCCAACGATGATTTTCATCTCTCTTCCGCCGACACCGGCGCGACAAAACACGGCGCCAATCTTTCCAATGATGCCAATTTGGAATTCGCGGTTGACATTGACAACGACGCCAGAGTCGGCAGCTGGGATATCGGCGCGGACGAAGCCAGCTTGAGCATCGCCGAAGTTAATTCTCCAGATCTTTGGCAAAATTCCATCACCGACGGATTGGTCGGCTACTGGCCTTTCGATGGCCCGGATGTGAATATGTCCACCAACACCGCCTACGACCGCTCGCCCGTCGGCACCAACCACGGCACGATCAGCGGCGCCACGCCAGTTATGGGGAAAAAGGGGCAGGGTATGAGTTTTGATGGAAGCAGCGGCTATATTAGCATAGCCAATGATGTGAATACTTATCTGAATATGACTAATGGTTCAATATCTTTTTGGTATAAAGCGAATGGAGCGGCGTCGGGCGATAGATTGTTTAGATTTGTTAACAACGGCGACTATTTCATAGTATATTTCAGCGGAGCGACTAGCTTGAGATTGTTACATAGAGCTGATTATGGGGCTCAACCCATAATAGACACAGTAGTGCCTAATATTACTACAGATAATGATTGGCACAATGTGGTGGTAACTTGGGATGTTAATGGGGGAAGTGAAACAATGGCTATTACGCTTGATGGAGTCAGGCATACTGATAATGATGTTTTAACAGCTCCTGTTGCCTATAGCGGTACAGGATATATTGGCGGAGATATAGATACCCCCACAAACGCCTTTAATGGCAGGATTGACGAGTTTAGAATTTATAACCATGTGCTTTCCGAATCCGAAATCGGCCAGCTTTACCGCCACGGCCAGGAAAAAATAAATATGTCCCTCACCGACAAACTCACCAACGGCCTGGTTGGCATGTGGAGTTTTGACGGTCCGGATGTTTCCGGCGCGACCGCCTACGACCGCTCGCCCATCGGCACCAACCACGGCACGATCTCCGGCGCCACGCCGGTGATGGGGAAGAAAGGGCAGGGGTTGGGGTTTGACGGAGCGACTTCCTATATCAATGCCGGGTCAGGCAGCAGCCTTGATGACATTGAAACCCAGGGGGGAGGGGGGATGACGGTGAGCGCGTGGATAAAACCGGAAACAGTTGGAGAAGGCGGGACAGGAATAATTGCTTGTAAACGGGGAACCAACGCAGAAGGATCATGGGCATTTTATACCCGGTCTGGAACTCCCCAAATTGCGTTTTATAAAGACGGTTCTACAGACTTGCAAGCAAACTCGTCAAATAACTCAATCAGTCTTTTTCAATGGCAATATGTTGCCGTTACTTGGAATGGGGGTAATGACGCCTCAGAAGACGTTAATCTTTATGTTAATGGAATCGAAGTCGGGCATTCTTGGGATAGTGATATGGCCTCTAAAGCTTCCGATGTAATCAATAATCTTTATATAGGAGCAGATGTTTGGGGAGCAGGGACTTTTGATGGTAAAATGGATGAAGCTAGATTATACAACCGGGTGCTGTCGCCAGTTGAAATATTTGATCTTTATAATCTTGGTAAAGTAGATATTTCACAATAAATTTATGCAAACAAAATACTCAACAGGAGTTAGCTGTTTTCTCATTCTGGTGTTTTGGCCTGCATTTGTTGGAGCTCAAAATTATTCACACATCAAAACCGGTGGTTTTGATTATGACTACAATTTGGCTCTTAATAGTTCGACGGAAGCGGAGTGGCTGGCCACTCATCACGACATGGTAATAGGTCTGCAAGATTACGCTACATCTAAGTTGGCTGAAAGCGTGTATAATAACATGAAAACTGCTAATCCTGATGTAAAATTTCTTACCTACATTCCCTTCAATACAGTTCTTCCTGCCATGTCTACCTGGATGGAAAATTGGTGTGATGTCAATGGTCGCATTAAAGAAGACTTATATTATCATTACTATTTTGACACCGATGTTAGGCTAAGAAATAATCAGATTGTGAATTATAAAGGTTACGGCGGAGGAACGGCTTCGACTCTTGCCCAATCAAGAGTGCCATCTGTTTGGCACAGCGGCCTCTATCCCAATATTAATCCTACGTCACAGACTTTTAGAGACGCTTATCAGGCTATGGCTTTGGAATTTATGACAGTAGATGTTAATGAAGGTAAGTTTACCGACGGAATATTTTTAGATACTTTTGACGGAACTGTTGATGATTATTTTAATCTTCACCTGGAAAATACCATTGAGATGAGAACGCTGGAACTAATTGACTCAACTACAGCCAGAAATCGCGCACAAAATGACCTGATTGATGCTCGAGATGAATTGGAATATTATCTCTCAATTCAAACGTCACGTGAATCCCGGGTAATACCCAATGCGGCTGAAGCGGATTATGTATTTGGTAGCCGCGCCAGTTTATACGCTAATCGTTACACATCTAGCTATAATGAAATGGGAATAGAATATTTAGTTTCATCGGTATACACAAGCACACTAAGAATTCCTCGCTTAAAACAACTTTACGATAGCATGGTGAACGGCATTTTGTATTTTAATAACAGCCAGACCAATTACAATACGCGATTCGGCTTCACTGGCTCGGACGATGATTTGACCGAAGAGGAATGGCTTGGGTTTAACCAATATATTTTGGCGATTCATTATTTGGTAAATCATCCAAACGGTTATTTCAGTTTTCATCGGGGGTCGGCTGGGTACTATGGAGGTGAGGCAGGTTCAATGAGAACCACTCATTGGCGCAATAATATCGAATATGATATCGGCAACCCTGTTGTTCGTCAAGGCGTTGATTCCTGGGGGCAATCCAATACCAATCGTTTTTTTGTCTTTGCTGATGGAGAATTGCAATATCAAGTGCTGGGTAGAGAATACCAGAATGCTTTAGCGCTGGCTAAATTCGGTAATGTTGGCGGTTGGGCGAACATTGGAGCTAATCCACTAATTCATCAACTAGGCGGAAATTATCAAAGACTGCAAATAGACAATACATTGGGGCCGGTGATCAGCGAAATCACTCTTGGCTTTGGCGAGGGCGCGATTCTTATAAAAGCAGATAACCAATCCAATGCTACTGCGCCCTTAAGTCCGGTTAATTTGAGTGTGCGATAATCTCAAGCAAGGATGGAAATTGGGAATAGCGTGACTTATACGGGTTGCACAAATCTCTTTGTAATTAGCCAACTCCACGGTCAACAATAGATGTTTCAGGAATTGTGCGGTCTGGTTCATTTGACTTTGGCCTAGTCTGACTATATGTTACGGATCGAAACGGTGAGGTTAATGTTAATGGCTATCCGGTGACGATTGTTGAATCCGGCGGCGACACGACGGCGCCCCAATAACCAACTTCACTTCAGTTCGGTGATCGGAGCGTAAAATTTTCCTAAAGTTTGTTTTGACGTAATCGGCAATTGGTTGCCAGAGTTGGTGATGGGGGATTATCCGTGCGCTGATTTTCTTTTTGATGGTTTGGTTTTCGAAATAAATAAACAGACTATCGGGGTTTGCGGAGAGTAGACAATCTGTGTATAACTTTCATCAGAATGGCTTTAATAAGCCATTTTTCGTTGTCCAAAAGAGTGAGAAATTGTGTTGACGTTTGTAGCGTGGTGGGGTAAAATAGAGGAAAGCTGGAGAAGGGTGGTATGAAGTGGGGAAGTGCTTACCCCAGCACCAATTCCGAAGGGAGTTATACGCAGCGCATAATTTTGTTTCGCGGAATCGCCTGCGGCTTAGGTTTTTGTAAATAGGAAATTTATTTTGTGAATTAGTGCGGGGCGCTCAATTTTGTTCCTGCTCACTACGTTCGCAGACAAAATTGGCGTGTTCATTGGCGAATATCAACATTCAATCGATCCGAAAAAAAGATTGGCGGTGCCGAGCAAATTTAGAAGTGAGTTGAAAAACAAAGTAGTGGTGACGCGGGGACTCGACAAATGTTTGTTTATTTATCCGATGAAAACTTGGGAAGAGATCGCCGCGAAACTGGGGAATATGCCGGTTGGAGAGTCGGCGACGCGGAGTTTTGTGCGCCTTATGCTGGCGGGAGCGACCGATTGTGAAATTGACAAACAAGGCCGGGTGCTTATCCCGGATTATCTGAAAGACTATGCCGATCTTAATAAAAACGTCATTATCGCCGGACTATACAACCGCTTAGAAGTTTGGGCCGAAACCAAATGGAATGAGTACAAGAAAAACGCCGAGAAGAATACGGACGAAATCGCGGAACAACTGGGAAAACTTGGTGTGTACTAATCGCAAAATTACAAATCTCAAATTACAAATAACAAATAAATCACAATATCAAAATTCTAAATCCAAAACGGTTTCGAATTTTGGAAATTTGAAATTTGAATTTGTTTGGAATTTGGTGCTTGTAATTTGGAATTTATGAGTATTCACAAGCCTGTACTGCTCAAAGAAACTATCGAACTTTTAAATCTCAAGGAAGGTATGACAGTGATGGATGCTACTTTGGGAGGAGGAGGGCACAGCCGCGAGATATTAAAAAAGATTGGCGATGTGGGAAAGCTGATTGCGATAGATTTGGATGAAAAGGCAGTAGAAAATTTTAGAAGAAAGAATAAAGAAGAAAGAAGAAAGCAAAGCAAAAATATAATTCTCGTCAACGGCAATTTTGCGGATTTGGAAAAAATATTAACTGATTTAAAAATTAGAAAAGTTGATGCGATACTCGCGGATTTAGGCTGGAGTTCGGATCAGATGGGAGACGCTCACAGGGGAATGAGCTTTCTCGTTGAAGCAGAGCTGGATATGCGGTTGTCCTTACGAATTACGAATCAGTACGAATGTACGAATAGTAATCCGAATGCCAAATGCATAGTTAATAATTATTCAGAAAGAGAATTGGGGAGGATCATAAAAGAATACGGGGAAGAAAGGTTTTGGAAAAATATAGCGCGGAAAATAGTCGAATACAGGCGCAGCAAGGAAATTGAAACGACGAAAGAGCTGGCGAAAATTATCGAGAGTGCGGTGCCGGGAAAATACAGTCATGGGAAAATACATCCAGCCACCAGAACATTTCAGGCCATTCGGATCGAAGTGAATCAAGAGCTGAAGAATTTAGAAAGATTCATACCGCAAGCGATTTCCGTGCTGGCGCCGGGAGGGAGACTGGCGATAATCTCCTTCCATTCGCTGGAAGACAGGATTGTCAAAACTATATATCGCGCGAACGCTAGGGGACGCGTTCGCACTGATGAGATAACCGGTCAGGCGATTGTGGAAACCGCGCCGGAGATAAAAATTATTACAAAAAAGCCGGTTACGTCCGGCGAAGACGAGTTGGAGGAAAATCCGCGCGCCCGAAGCGCCAAGCTGCGGGTATGCGAGAGGCGCTAAAAAAAATAAGGGGAAAAATAAAAACACAAAAACATTTATATTTTCAGGGGGACTGAAAATCGATGTCCAGAGTCGTAGCTCTAAATAATTTCGGAGCGAAGAATTTCGTCAAATACACTAGAAAGACTGCCGACGGACGTGCGCCACGCGGCAAGGTTTTCTCTATGGATGAGAAAAAAGAAAAATACCTTCGCGCCGGGCGCAACTTTTCAGGCAGTTCACAAGTCAGTTTTACCGGTTACGCGTTTTTTCTTCTCCTAAGTGTGGTTGCCAGCGGAATTTTTTATCTTTATCAAGTGAATGATTTGGCTACCAAGGGATATGAGATCAAGGAATCTGAAATTAGGATCCAAAATCTCGAAAGGGAGAATAAAAAAATGCAGATAAGGGAGGTGGAGTTGAGGTCAATGTACAATATCGAGAACGCCGCCATGGATCTGGATCTGGTCAGTTCTTCAAAAACCGATTACTTGGAAGCGGATGGTCCGGTAGCCATGAAATGAAAGAATTTATAATTGCTTTGCCTAAGGTTCAACCTTTGGCCAGGCCAAAGGTTGAACCTTAGCTCCCGCCTTTATGCGTTCAGATACTAATACGAGAAAATTTAAAATCGGGAGTCGATGCGAACTGAATAGCCGCAAACCGTCCGGTCGCGAGTCGGTTTTTTCCAGGGTCCATTTTTTGGCTGGAATGGTGCTGCTGCTTTTTTTGACGGTACTTCTCAAGCTGTTTGATCTCCAAATCGCCTCTTACGGCACTTTTAAGGCTTTGGCGGACAACCAGCATTATATTTTCAAAGACTTAACTCCCCGAAGGGGAGAAATTTATCTTAAAGACAAAAATGGGACATACCCGGCGGCTGTCAATAAGGAAGTCAAGATGGCCTATGCTGTTCCCAAAGAAATCGAAGACGCGCCAAAAACGGCGCTGGCTGTTTCGGACATATTGGGCATTGATGCTGGAGAACTGGGAAATAAATTCGGAAAATCCGAGGATATGTACGAGGTGGTCAAACGGAGGTTGAGTGAAGATGAGGCGGGTAAAATTTCCGAGATGAAATTGAAAGGAATCCATTTGTCGGATGAAGCCTTGCGATATTATCCGGCCGGAGAGCTGGCCTCGCATGTTTTGGGTTTTGTCGGTTGGAAGAACGATGAATTCGGTGGCAGATCCGGAATAGAATCGCATTTTGAAGAAAAGCTTAGGGGAAAGGAAGGAAATATTTTCCAAAATAAAGACAACTCGGGAAAATGGATCGCCCTGGGCAAGCGGGAGATAGCTCATGCTGAAAACGGAAGCGACTTGGTTTTGACAATTGACCATATTATTCAATATGAAACGGAGAAAATTCTCAAAAGCGCCGTGGAGAAGTTCAGGGCTGACAAAGGAGCGATCATAGTAATGGAGCCGGAAACGGGGCGGATCCTTTCCTTGTCCAGCTATCCAAATTTCAACCCTAACGAATACGGCAGCGTAACGGAAATGGAAGCTTTCAGAAATCTAGCGATCAGTGACGCTTATGAGCCGGGCAGCGTGTTCAAGGCTGTAACTTTGGCGGCGGCGGTGGATGACGGAAAAATAAATCCCGACACTGTCTATACGGATACCGGACAAGTGACGGAAGCGGGGTATACTATAAAAAACTCCGATTTTAAAGCCTATGGCCAACAGACAATGACACAGGTTTTGGAGAAATCGCTCAATACCGGAGTTATTTACGCGGAAAAACTTTTAGGAAACAAAAACTTTGCCGATTATGTCAAACGCTTCGGCTTCGGAGAAGCGACCGGTATCGACCTTATGGGGGAGTCGGCGGGAAACATCAATAATCTCAAAAGCTTGAAAAGCGACATTCAATTTTTTACCGCCTCATTTGGACAGGGCATAACAACGACTCCGCTCCAGCTAATTTCAGCCTACAACGCCATTGCTAACGGTGGAACATTAATGAAGCCGCAAATTGTGGAAAAAATAATCAGGAGTGACGGGACGGAGGAAGATGTTTCTCCGGTAGAAATAAGAAAAGTCATTTCCCAAAGCTCGGCCAATCTGACTTCTCAAATGCTTAGGAGTGTAGTGGTCGAAGGGCATGGCAAAAGGGCGGATGTCCCGGGCTATCTTGTCGGCGGAAAAACCGGAACCGCCCAGATCGCCAGCCAGGATTCCCGCGGGTACGAAGAGGGTAAGAGTATTGGAACCTTTTGCGGGTTCGCGCCGATTGGCAATCCCAAATTCACGGTGCTGGTAAGATTAGATAATCCTAAGGACGTGGAATGGGCGGAATCCAGCGCCGCGCCGGCTTTCGGCGAGCTGATGAAATTTCTTCTGGAATATCGGAATATCGAGCCGACGGAAGAATATACGCAAAAAGATTTGGAGATATTTGATGCGACGCATAACCTAAAAGATAGTTTTGTTAAGAAAGAAGAAGATAAGGAAGAGGAAGAAAAAGATGACAAACAATAAGACGATAAAACTTATTTTGCTAGAGAAGGCGTTGAAGGTGATGGCTGTTTTGGTTTTGAAAAAATATAAGCCGCGCATAATCGGCATAACCGGATCAATCGGAAAAACTTCCGCCAAGGAAGCTATTTTCACGGTGTTGGCCGGCCATTTTCGGGTTCGCAAAAATGAGAAAAATTACAACAACGAAGTCGGTCTGCCCTTGACCATCATCGGGGCGGAGTCCGGAGGGAGATCTTTTGCGGGCTGGTTTTTTGTTTTTCTGCGTTGGCTTCGGGTGCTGGCTTTGCCTTTCAAATATCCGGAAGTTTTGATTTTGGAAATGGGAGCCGATCGGCCGGGAGACATAAGATATCTGACTAGTTTCATCAAGTCGGAGATGGCCGTTATCACCGACATCTCATCCAGCCACCTGGAATTTTTCAAAAATATCGAAGGAGTGGCGGCGGAGAAATGGGTGTTGGCGGAAAGCTTGGATGGAAAAGGATTGGCGGCGGTTAATATCGATAATTCCCAGATACTCAAGAAAGTGAAGTCTTTACCCAAAGAGAAGGCCAATTTTTTGACTTTCGGCTTTTCAGAAGAAGCGGAAATCCGCGCCACGGATGTGCTATATAATTATTCTTCGGAAAATGAGACTGAAAGCGCGGGCGAACTCAAGGGTTTGAGCTTCAAGTTGAACTACAAAGGAACCAGTATTCCAGTACGCCTGAATAATGTTTTGGCTCGGCATAATATTTACGCGGCCTTGGCGGCTATATCGGTCGGAATTGGGTTTGGACTTAATCTGGTGGAAATCGGAGCGGCTCTGGCTAATTTCTCTATGCCTTGCGGGAGAATGAATCTGATTCCCGGCATAAAAGGTTCTCAGATTATCGATGACACATATAATTCTTCTCCGGTTTCCGCTTCGGCCGCGCTGGAAGTGCTGGGCAATATTAAAACCGGCAGGAAAATTGCCGTCCTGGGCGATATGTTGGAGTTGGGAAAAAACACTGAAACAGGACATAGAAGCGTGGCAAAAAAGTTTTTGGAAATCAGGGGAGATATTTTTTTCGCGGTGGGCAAAAGGATGCGTTTTGCTCTTTCCGAATTGGAGAAAAATAATTTTTCTTCCGACGGTGTATTTGCCTTCTCTGATCCGGAAAAAGCGGGAAGGAAGCTTCAGAGAATCATAAAAGAGGGCGACGTGGTTCTGGTCAAGGGTTCTCAGGGAATGAGGATGGAAAAAATCGTGGAAGAGATTATGGCAGAGCCTGAAAAATCCGGCAACTACCTTTGTCGGCAAAGTCCCGCTTGGAAAGAAAAGCCGTGGAAAGAAGTATAAGCATATAAATATAAAGAAATTCTGAATGATAAAAAAATCACTCGCTTTGTTGTTGACAGCCTTTCCAATTATCGCTACAATTCTCTTTGTTATTTCGTAAGAGTTAAAACAAAAGGTTATGGCTAAATTTGTTACCGAGGAAGGGCTTAGAAAAATTAAGGAAGAACTGGAAAACAGGAAGACTGCTATCAGGCAATCTATTGCCAACGCGATTAAGGAGGCCAAAGAGCAGGGTGATTTGAGCGAGAACGCCGAATACAGCGAGGCCAAGAGGCAGCAGGCGGAAAACGAAGCCCGGGTGACCGAGCTGGAATTTTTGCTTAAGGAATCAACCGTGGTAAAGCGCGACGAAAGCTCGCAGGTGGTTCAGATGGGTTCTCGCGTAAAAGTGAAATTCTCCGCCAAAGGCGGATCCGCCTCTGGAGGAAACGGCTCGGAAATGGAATTTCAAATAGTCGGTTCCAATGAAGCCGATCCGGCGGAAATGAAAATTTCCAACGAGTCGCCGATGGGCAAGGCTTTTATGGGCCGTCAGAAAGACGACAAAGTTGAAGTGGCTACTCCAGGCGGCAAAGTGAAATATGCTATTTTGGATGTGAAGTGAGAGTGAAGTTTATAAAGTTCATAAAGTCCGTGGAGTGAAAGCTCGGCGGACTTTTTTTGGAATGGATTGCAAAAATGGGACGAATGACGTAAAATATAGATATGGGAGAGGCAAATATATACAACAAGTACAAGGCGCCGGAGAAAGGGCATAAGGTTTTTCCGGAAAGGAAAAGCGAAGCGGTCAAAGAGAGGAAAGAAAGAAAAATGCTCAACATTCCTCTTGAATATGGAGAAAGCGATTCTACCGGAGAGAAGGAAGTCACAAAAGAGGTGACTTATATCGATGGCCAGTGTTTTATCAACGGCAAAGAATCGCGTTTTTCTGATGGCGGAAGGGAAATAATAAAACACGGGAAAGAGCATCTTTTGAACGATGAGCAGAGGGAGATTTTTGAAATAGGCAAATTGTTAAAAGAAAAAAAATAAATTTATGCGCGAAGATATTCAAAAAACCAAACTGGAAAAGTTGGAAAAAATAAAAGCGGCCGGAATGGAGGCTTATCCCGAGAAGTGCGAGAGAACGATGGCGAACAGGGAAGTGTTGGAAAAATTTTCCAAGCTGGTCGGGAGCAAGGAGGAAATGACCTTGGTCGGGAGGGTAAAATCATATCGCCTTATGGGCAACATTGCTTTTTCGCATATCGAAGACGGAACGGAGAAAATTCAATTCTTTTTTAACAAGAAAATACTTGGAGAAGATAAGTTTAAATTGTTTGCCGATAGTGTTGAGATTGGTGATTTCATACAGGCGAGGGGCGTTCTTTTTGAAACCAAGGCTGGGGAAAAATCTTTGGAAGTGTGCGATTGGAAAATGTTGGCGAAAAACATCCGGCCGATTCCGACGGAACATTTCGGCCTGAAAGACGAAGAAGCACTTCTTCGAAAAAGA
The DNA here is from genome assembly GCA_030837625.1 of Patescibacteria group bacterium. GTDB lineage: Bacteria > Patescibacteriota > Minisyncoccia > Moranbacterales > UBA2206 > XYA2-FULL-43-15. The sequence goes on from JAUPKF010000001.1 coordinate 32,541, forward strand.
TATCTGGATCTTATGATGAATCCGGAAACGCGGGAAATTTTTCGCAAGAAAAATGTCTTTTGGCAAACCATCCGCCAATTTTTGGCCGCGGAGGAATTTTTGGAAGTGCAAACTCCGGTGCTGGAGCATATTCCCGGCGGAGCGGACGCGGAACCGTTTGTGACGCACTATAACGCGCTGAACCAGGATTTTTATCTGCGGATTTCTTTAGAATTACCTCTGAAGCGTTTGTTGGTCGGCGGGTATGAAAAAGTTTTTGAAATCGGACGGGTTTTTCGCAATGAAGGCATGGACCGGGACCACTTGCAGGAATTTGACCATATGGAATTTTACGCTAGCTATTGGGATATGAAAAAAGGAATGGAATTTGCTCAGAATTTGTACAAAGAAATAGTTTTCAAAGTTACGGGCGGATATGAGCATGAGTTTGAAGGGGAGAAGATAGATTGGAGCGCGGATTTTCCGGTGGTGGATTATTTCACGGAATTTCAAAAAGAAACCGGAATAGACTTAAATGCGGACGTGTCCGTCGAAGCGCTTTGCGCGAAGGCGGACGAACTTGGCATAAAATACGAAAAATCTTACAGCAAAGGCCGGATGATCGATACGCTTTACAAAAAAACCGTTCGCCAGAAACTCATCCAGCCGTGTTTTTTAGTCGGCCATCCTTTGGAAGTTTCGCCGCTGGCCAAAATCGATCCTGAAAATCCGAAAAAAGTTTTGCGTTTCCAAATTGTGGCGGGACGCGGAGAGCTCTGTAACGCTTTCTCCGAACTCAATGATCCAATCGACCAGAAAAATAGATTTCTGGAACAAATGAAAGCCAGGGAAGCCGGAGACGCCGAAGCGCAAATGATGGATGAGGATTTTGTTGAAGCTTTGGAATACGGCATGCCGCCGGCATTTGGCTTTGGTATGAGCGAGCGTTTCTTCGCGTTCATTATGAACAAATCCGTCCGCGAGACAGTCATTTTCGCGGCGGTGAGGAAATAAACTCAAAAAACATGAAAAACAAAAAGCCGAAAAACTACGCCTTTATCGACAGCCAGAATTTGAATTTATCGGTGAAAAGATTAGGCTGGAAACTGGATTTTCGCCGTTTTAGAATTTATCTGAAAGAAAAGTATAACGTGAAAGTGGCCTATCTTTTTATCGGGTATTTATTGGAAAATCAAGATTTATACAATTCCCTTCAAAAATACGGATACGTTTTAGTTTTTAAGCCGACACTTAAGAACAAGGATGGGAAAGTGAAAGGAAACTGTGATGCGGAGCTTGTGCTACAGGCTATGATAGACTTTAATAATTACGAAAAAGCTATTCTTGTCAGCGGCGATGGAGATTTTCATTGTTTGGTGCACTATCTTGATCAAAAAAATAAACTGGAAAAAATTCTAATTCCGGATCAGTTTAATTATTCCGCCCTATTGAAAAAATTCGCTTCAAAGCTGGCATTTTTGAATAATCTTAGGCAAAAGTTGGAGTATGAAAATAAAAAGCACCCGATAAGGACGAAACCTTAGCGGGGTCTTTTTGTCGTAATTCTGCTTTGAGTATAGCAGAATGACTGAAAATTGTCAAACGCCATGCTCACTATAAATACCTGACTCTGGTGGAAATATTTCAATGAAAAAACCGGCGTTGCTGGACGAAAAATAGAAAAACGTGTAGGGTATGTTTTACGAATGAAAGATTTGGAATTTTAGGATAAAAAAATATAGAGGAATATGGTTTTGGGTGATGGGATTGTAGTAGTTCCTGAACAATTTGGATGTGGAGGTAAATTATGGGAAAAGAAAAAGAAGGACTTATTCGACTGATCAAGGTCAGGGAAGATGGCAAGGAGGTGGACATAACTCCGCCGCCGGTTCACGTCAATACGAGGCGATTGGGGAGTCATTTAGGAGAGCCGGCTAACTATTCTTCCGCGATGGCGGCTCACAGGATATTGAAAGCGGCTGAAGTTAGCGAGAAAAGAACGTATGCCTGTTTTGAAGCAGGTAGATCTTTGGGGACGCTTTCTGACGAGTGGCTTATTGACAAAATAGTCGCCAAGTATGGAGAAGGTGTTAGGCCGGCTGTTTTTGAAGTCATTTCGGCTTGGCGAATTGATCCAGAAAATTTCGGGAAAAACATTGGGCCATACGCGCGGATTACGGAAAACATCCGCAAACACATTCAAGAGGACATAGCGGAAAGAAAGGAGAAGGACGATGCCGATTAACGCTCTTTTGATTAAGGAAGCCAAGTTGTCCGTTGATTCCAAAGTGGCGATGATGGCAGGACTGCTTGACCCTGAACCAATTTCGAGGCCGGTTTTTATTCCAAGCTATAATCCCAATCCCGAAAGCGAGGATATGGGACGGCCGGTAACGGCAGCTGAGGCACTTCAGGCGGAAAAAATTATGAATCTAGGCGAATGCTGCAAGGGCGGGAAGACTTGTTCTTGCGGCCTTGAGCAGAAGACTTTTTTCGAACTGCTCCTGGCCAAGGTGGCCAATGAGCGCGGACTCGGAGTTCCATTGAATGTAGTGTTTAAAGAGATCGAGGAGCGATACGGCAGGAGCTCTGTCGCTTCAATCAAGCTCACGCTTGCGGCTGGTCAGGAGTGGCCGGCGCCACCCAGTTGCTAGCGGGAGAGAAGGCTAGTTGTGTAAATGTTTGGCCGGTTCGGGGGTTCCCCGCGCCGGCTTTTTTTATTGCTAAATTGCAAAATTGTTGCTAATATAAATTCAAGAAAAATAACAATTCGGCAATGTAACCATTTAACAATTTTGCTTATGCTCGATATCAAATACATTCGCGATAACGCGGAGGCGGTGAAAAAAAATTGCGAACTACGAAATATCAAATGCGATATTGGTCGACTTTTGATATTGGACGAAAAAAGGCGAAGCCTTTTGACTTATACGGAAGAACTAAACGCCGAAAAGAATAAACTGAATGAATTGATTCAGATGTCCAAGGATGCCGAGCGAAAAACTTTGATCGAACAAGGGAAAGCGGTGAAAGAAAAACTGGAAATAACCAAGCCGGAAATGGAGGAAGTGGAAAAAGAATATAAAATTTTGCTTTTACAAGTGTCGAATATGACTCATCCGGATTCTCCAATTGGCAAAGACGACAATGAAAATAAGGAAATTGAAAGATACGGCGAACCACCAAAGTTTGATTTCGAGCCGAAAGGGCACGAAGAATTGATGACAGCGCTGGATATAATCGATTTTGAACGAGGCGCCAAAGTGGCCGGATCGAAGTTCTATTTCTTGAAAAACGAGGGAGTAATGTTGGAGCTGGCACTTACTCAGTTTGCTTTCAATAAGCTTATCCAAAAAGGCTTTACGCCTTTTGCCACGCCGGACTTGGCCAAAGACAAAGTTTTGTTGGGAATTGGGTATAATCCGCGCGGAGCGGAAACGCAAATTTACAGCGTGGAAAATACGGATTTAAACTTGGTAGGGACGGCGGAAATCACTATGGGCGGGTATCATATGGACGAAACAATCCCGGAAGACAAACTGCCTTTAAAATATGCGGCGTTGTCTCATTGCTATCGCACCGAAGCCGGCTCGTACGGACGCCACAGCGCCGGACTTTATCGCGTTCATCAATTTACTAAAATCGAAATGTTTGCTTACACGACACCGGAAACATCGGAAGCGATGCACACGGAGCTGAAAAATATCGAAGTGGAAATTTTCAAAGATTTGGGCGTGCCTTTTCGAGTGGTGGATATTTGCACCGGCGATCTCGGCGGCCCGGCTCAACGGAAGTATGATTTGGAAGCTTGGATGACTTCCCGCGACGGTTGGGGAGAAGTGACTTCGACTTCCGACACGACCACTTATCAAGCCAGACGATTGAATGTCAAAGTCGAGCGGCGTGACGGCAAAAAAGAATTCTTGCATATGCTCAACGGAACCGCCATCGCGGTTTCCCGCGCGCTTATCGCCATCATCGAAAATTACCAGCAGGAAGACGGCAGCGTAAAAATTCCGGAGGTCTTGAAAAAATATATGCCGGAGGGGATGGAGGTTATCAAAAAGAAATGTAAATGAAAAAACAAACACTAATACCCATAGAGTCTATCCAGCAGAAAATTTATTTTATCCGCGGGGAAAAAGTGATGTTTGACCGTGATTTGGCGGTGCTTTATGGGGTTACTACTGGGAATTTAAACAAGGCTGTCAAGAGAAACATAAAACGTTTCCCATTTGATTTCATGTTTCAACTTAACAAAAAAGAAGCAGGCGTGTTTTCAAGATTCCAGATTGGAAGCTTGAACGACGGTGAATCTTCAAGGTCACAAATTGTGACCTTGAAAAGAGGTTACAATATTAAATATGCCCCTTATGTTTTTACCGAACAGGGCATTGCGATGCTTTCGAGCGTCCTTAACAGCGAGCGGGCGATACAGGTTAACATTCAGATAATGCGCATTTTTACAAGTCTTAGGAAAATGTTGATGACTCACAAGGAACTGAAAACAAAAATCGAGGCGATGGAGAAAAAATATGACAAAAAATTCGCCATTGTTTTCGAAACGATAAAACTGCTTTTGAAAGAAGACGCCAAGCCGAAAAAACAGATAGGTTTTAAGTGTGGTTAAAAAATTAATAAAAAAACAGATGACAAACATGTGGAAAGTTGCCGTTTTGGCGGCGGGAGTGGTTCTTCTCGCGGGGTGCGGGAATAAAGGGGCAAACAATCAGCCGGAAGCTAGAAGCGGTCCGGACGAGAAAGCGCCTGTAGAAAACGTTCAGAAACCGGGCGGAATGATCAGTTCCATCAAAGACGCGATGGGGCTGGGGACTGCGATGAAATGTACTTACACGGACACGTTTGACGGAAAGACTTATGTCTCCGAGGCGTATGTCAAAGGGGACAATTACAAATCGGCCAACGAAGTGGATGGGAAAAAAATGAATTCGCTTTTTGACGGAAAAGTTATTTATTCTTGGACGGAGGGAGAGAAAAAGGGAACGAAGATGGAAGCGAAGTGTTTTGAGGATATGCCAAAGCCGGAAGAAAAAGCGGACAGCGATTCTGCCGCGCCAATCGAAGAGAAAAGCCCGGAAGACGAGTTTGAAAACGCCATGGACGTGAAATGCGAACCGGCTGGCGGAGTGGATTTCAATCCCCCAACGGACGTTGTTTTCGAAGACCAATGCGAGATGATGAAAAATCTTATGAAGAATATTCCCGCTAATGTTCCCGGTATGCCCGAAAATATTCCGCAAAATATGAATATTCCGAATATGAACATTCCGGAATAAGGGAAAGTAAAAAATCTATTTCTTTATGGCAAAAAAGTTAAAATTTCCGGAAGGGCTTGTCCCGTAGGAAAAGTTAATCGCGCAAAATGGAAAAAGAAAAACCGGATAATACGCAAGAATCTTATAATATTGGCCGAAAAAAAGTTCTAACTTTTCCTGCGGGGTTTCTTTGGGGCGCGGGCTTGTCGTCCCACCAGGCTGAGGGTGGCAATACTAAGAATGACTGGTATTTTTGGGAGAAAAATAGCAGGAAAGTGAAGGAAGAGTCAGGGGCAGCTTGTGATTATTGGAACAGATATGAAGAAGATCATAAGATGGCTGGCAGAATGAATTTAAATTCTCTCAGGATATCCTTGGAGTGGTCAAGAATCGAGCCAGAGGAAGGAGAGTTTGACGATGAAGCGATTGAACATTACCGGAAAATGCTTATCGATATGAAAGCCAATGGGCTTAGGCGCGTGGTTACGCTTCATCACTATACTGTTCCATTGTGGTTTTTTCAGAGGTACGGATGGCATAAAAAAGATTCTGTCAGACTTTTTTCTCGTTATGCCGAGAAGGTGATCAGTGAGTTGGGGGGTGAGATCGAAATTATAGTCACTATAAACGAGCCAAGACTGGTTGTGAACCGGGGATATCTAGTAGCTGATCGTCCGCCAGGAAAAAGGAATCCTTTCTTATTTTGGAAAGCGCGAAAAAACTTGGTAGAAGCGCATAAGAAGGCCTACACAGTCATGAAAAATATATTTCCTGATTTGCCGGTTGGTATAACCCAGTTTACTAATGATTTTGATTATTTCGGAAAAGGACGATGGCAGAATTGGTTGACAGAAAGGATAGAGAATTTTTATAACTGGCATTTTTTTGATGAGATTGGGGACAAGCAGGATTTTATCGGGGTAAACTATTATTATGGAGCGAAGGTCAGGCTCGGGTATCCTTTTTATGAGTTAGCGACCTACGAAAAAAAAGTGACGGATATGGGTTGGGGGATGATGCCAGAGGGAATTTATGAGATTATCATGGATGCCTGGGAAAGATATAAAAAGCCGATCTATATACTAGAGAATGGAATTGCTGACAGCGAAGATAGATACAGGGCTGAATTTATATGTGGTCACATAAGGGCTGTTCATAAGGCAGTTAAAAAAGGCGCTGATGTCCGCGGATATTTTTATTGGTCTTTTTTGGACAACTATGAATGGAACGCTGGGTACTCGATGCGGTTTGGGCTTGTCGAAGTGGACTACAAAACCCAAGTCCGGACGATTAGAAAGAGCGCGCTGGAATATGCCAAGATTTGCAGGAGCAATGAGTTGGAAATATAAAAATGAACTTGGAGTGGGCAGAAACTGACAATTTGACACCTTGCTTTAAAATGGTAAAATTGACCTATGGAAAAGAGCAATAAAAATAAAGATTACGAGTTTATGCTTTTGGAACGTCTCGAAAGCAAACTGGACACCCTCATTGAAGGGCAGAAAATGATGGAAGATGAGCATAGTGAAATGAAAGAAAAAATTGAAAAGATTGACTTGCTTGTGGAAGATATGGACTTTGTAAAAGGAGAGATAGTGGAGATTAGAAACAGGTTCAGAGAAATGGACAAGGAATTGGCTGAAAAGGCGGATAAAGACGTGACAGTTAATCACGAAACCAGGATAATTCGGTTGGAAAGTTCAGCTTTGGCGGAAGCTTGACAGCATTTATATATTTGCTACAATAGTCAGTACGAGTTGCAGCATGCGAATAGCGCACTACGAACGCGCCCATGCGAATAATAATTATTGAAAAAACAGCAGTAATTAAAAAGCGACACAACCTTTGAAAACACTTGTAACAAAAATACATCTTTGCGTGTAATATGATTGCATGCAGGGATGTGTTTTTTTGCTTGCCCCGTGCGAGCGTAGCGAGTTTACGGGGTTCGTGAAAGGCAAGAACTTTGACAATTTAATGAAATATAGTCTAAATCTTTATTGGTTCGAGATCCCTCGACTCGTCCGACGATTACGTCGAACTCGCTCGGGATGTGATTTCGTGGCCAAATCAAAGATTTGGACGAAATCACAATTTTTTGCGATTAGTCCTCGTCCCGCTTCGGCGGGACAAATAGAGTCTATTCAAAATCAAGAATTTATATTCTTTATATAACATTTTTTGAGAGTTTGATCCTGGCTCAGGATGAACGCTGGCGGCGTGGATAAGGCATGCAAGTCGCATGGGTTAGACCCATGGCAAACGGGTTAGTAATACATAGGAACGTACCCCTAAGTCGTGAATAACCTGGAGAAATCCAGGATAATACACGATATGTTCTACGGAATAAAGATTTACCCCGCACCAAATGCTTGTGCAATTTGGTTGCGACTAAATGTTAAAGTTGTACTTTTGAAGTACGAACATTTGGTGCGGGGTTTATCGCTTAGGGAGCGGCCTGTGTCCTATCAGCTTGTTGGTGAGGTAAAGGCTCACCAAGGCTATGACGGGTAGGGGGCGTGAGAGCGTGACCCCCAACATTGGAACTGAGACACTGTCCAAACACCTACGGGTGGCTGCAGTCGAGAATATTCCACAATGGACGAAAGTCTGATGGAGCGACGCCGCGTGCGGGAAGAAGGCCCTTGGGTTGTAAACCGCTTTTAATCGGGAAGAAATTGTGTCTCACTATTGTTTGGTGAAAAAATGTTATGTTTCTTTTTATCTTTTTGATTGAGAGGAGGTAAAAGATGAGCTTGTCAGGAAATTATATTTATGAGGTTCAAGCAGAATATCCTGTCGAATGCTACACTTGTTCCGGCAGAGAGGACAAGGATGAATGTAGAAAAAGGCGACGAGAAACCCAGCTCAAAATACGTGACAGCTTCATTTTTGTTCCCAAGAGAGAATGCTCTTGCCGGGCAAAACTTCCGTATCCCCTTCATAAAGGAGAGTAGCGATGCGGGATTGCGGAACCTCGCGGTCTCGCAATCTCAATTCTTAAAGTAAAAATTACAAAACAATAGTGAGGCACAATTTGACGGTACCGATTGAATAAGAGGTTGCTAACTCTGTGCCAGCAGCAGCGGTAATACAGAGACCTCAAGCGTTATCCGGATTTATTGGGCGTAAAGAGCATGTAGGCGGATATGTTAGTCAGACGTCAAATCTTCGAGCTTAACTCGAAAACTGCGTTTGAAACGGCATATCTTGAGGAAGTGAGAGATCAATGGAACGTATGGTGTAGCAGTGAAATGCGTTGATATCATACGGAACACCAAAGGCGAAGGCATTTGATTGGCACTTTTCTGACGCTGAGATGCGAAAGCGTGGGTAGCGAATGGGATTAGATACCCCAGTAGTCCACGCCGTAAACGATGCATACTAGGTATTAGGAGAATCGACCCTCCTAGTGTCCAAGCTAACGCGATAAGTATGCCGCCTGGGAAGTACGAGCGCAAGCTTAAAACTCAAAGGAATAGACGGGGATCCGCACAAGTGGTGGAGCATGTGGTTTAATTCGACACTAAGCGAGGAACCTCACCAGGGCTTGAAACCTAGCTGCATTGTATGGAAACATACAAGCCTTCGAGGGTGCTAGGCAGGCGTTGCACGGTCGTCGTCAGCTCGTGCCGTAAGGTGTTCTGTTAAGTCAGGAAACGAGCGCAACCCCTATCGCGTGTTACAAGTGTCACGCGAGACTGCCCAGAACTTTGGGCGTTAGCCCAAAGTAGTAGCATGTATCATGTAGAATGTATTATGTATGCAATTTTATACATTATACTTCCTACAAAATACTTTATACTACTTTGTGAGCGATAGCGAACAAAGTTCTGGGAGGAAGGCGGGGATGACGTCAGATCAGCGTGGCCCTTTGACGCCCTGGGCAACACACGTGCTACAATGGCCGAGACAAAGGGTTGCCAAGCCGCAAGGCGGAGCTAATCCCAAAAACTCGGTCTCAGTTCGGATTGAGGTCTGCAACTCGACCTCATGAAGCCGGAATCACTAGTAATCGTGAATCAGCTATGTCACGGTGAATACGTTCTCGGATCTTGTACTCACCGCCCGTCATACCAAGAGAGTCGGTAATACCCGAAGATCACGTTTCAAAGCGTGAGCCACGGTAGGATCGATAATAAGGGTAAAGTCGTAACAAGGCATCCGTAGGGGAACCTGTGGATGGATCACCTCCTTTCTAGGGAGAATTTGGTAATAACCGAGAGTACTTCACGTTAAGACGCATAGGGTCAAACCTAGCGTTGTGAAGTATGGTTGTTATCCGCTGGTCGACCCCGATGCAAATCGGGGAACAGCAATGCCTAACAGAGCTAACAGAATCTGTAGTAAGTTTTGTACAGCTTACGGTAAACTCTTATAGGACTAATCGCAAAAAATTGGGATACTATAAAATGAAAACACCTTGAATGGTGTTTTTGTCGTTTTCTCCTTGGGAATGGTTCATTCGGTTGACTGACCTGGCATAAAAATGTTAGCTTTTAGTTGGGCAGAACTTTGACATATAAATGCGTTATTAGATGAGGGAGGCAGTTTATGCTTAAAGAAAAGGAACCGCATTTTTTCAAAGGCAGTCCGATTCATCTTGGCAATGGGGCAGTAGTTACTCCCATTATCAGAAACAAGAAAAGCAAGAAGGCGGACAAACTGATTTCATTTCTCCAAGGAGCCAGGTGGATAAGGTGCCTGCACCAAAAGGATTGCATTAATGCTACTCAGAGCTATGATGGATTTTCCTGTGAAAACTGCCCTCTCAAGGGAAAGTTGGAACACACTTTCGCTTTCAATAAGGCGCGGGCTACTCAAGATGCCCTGCAATGCGCGGAGCTTCTATTGGAGGCGTTCAAAGGCGGACTGGCGTAATAGTTCATTTTTTAAGGAGGATTTTTTTGAGAGGCTAGCGATTTCAATCACTGGTCTCTTTTTTAATTTATGGCATATTAAAAAAGCAAGGCGTAAATTATTTACTTTGTGGCTGTTTGGCGGTATTATAAAGAAGTAAAAAGTGTTCAGTAACTAGTTAAATAACAACTTTATGCCGATAAAAAAACTGGCGGACAAAAACACCCGAAAACTCACCCGCATGGGCCGCGCCGGCGGAAGTCTCGGTCTTCACCCTGTTAAATAATTTTAAATTTTTCTATAATTTATATGCATTATGTCTATGTTCTACGAAGTGGCAAGGATAATATGAATTATGTGGGTTATAGTAAAAATTTAAAATTAAGATTTGAGGAACACCAGAAAGGGAGAGTTGAATCAACTAAAAATAGGAGACCGTTAAAATTGATATATTACGAAGTATGTTTAAATCAACAGGATGCTACTCATCGGGAAAAATATTTAAAAACTTATCATGGCAAGATGTTTATTAAAAATCGTCTCAAATCTTATTTAACAGGGTGAACGATTCCCAAAGAAATCGTTACCGCTTTGGGGTGGGAGGAGAGACAGAAGGTGGTGGTTAAGAAATCTGGATCAAAGCTTATTATTGAAGATTGGAAAAAGTAGGTATTTTTATGCAAACGAATTTTGACCTAAGATTAGCGAATGATTATACCAGCTCATCACAAAAGATTAAGGTGATGAGTGAGAATTGGGTTGGAAAGAATACTTTTTGTCCTGCGTGCGGTTCGGCAGTTAGGCATTTTGAAAATAATCGTCCGGTGGCTGATTTTTATTGCGATGATTGTAAAGAGGAATATGAGCTCAAAAGCAAGAAAGATTCAATGGGAACAAAAATCGTAGATGGAGCCTATCGGACGATGATAGAAAGGTTGAAAAGTGACAATAATCCCAACTTCTTTTTTCTGAATTATGACTTGAAAAATTTTGTGGTTATGAATTTTCTGGTTATACCGAAACATTTTTTTATTCCGGAGATAATTGAAAAAAGAAAACCGCTTTCTGTGAATGCGCGGCGGGCCGGCTGGGTTGGATGTAATATTTCCCTTCTAAATATCCCGCAGACAGGCAAAATATTTTACATTAAAGACGGAAAAGTTGAAACTAAGAAAGATGTGCTGTTTGGTTGGCAGAAAACTTTGTTTTTGCGGGAAGAGAAACAAACTGATGCGAAGGGTTGGCTTCTGGACACAATGAATTGCATAGACAAAATTGGCAAAGCGGAGTTTACTCTTGATGAGGTGTATGCTTTTGAAAAAGGATTGAAAGAAAAGCACCCGGATAATAACTTTGTAAAAGACAAATTGCGCCAACAATTGCAGGTTTTACGCGACAAAAACTACTTGGAATTTGTGTCGCGTGGGCGTTATAGATTGGCGATTTGACATAATTTCGAAAACGATCAAAAATTGATCAGAAATAAACATTAACTTCTGTTCAATTCCATGAAAATTTCAAGAGAGTCAGCGTTAAAAATTCTAAAATATTTGAACGAACATCCCGATTTCTATTTCCCGTTTCAAGTAATGTGTCATGAATATTTGGATGAAGGCGGCGAGATGATGGAAATTGAGTCGGGTGAGTGGGAGATGATTGCGAGCGACGATAAATACCAAACTTTCGAGATTTGGGAAAACTTGCAAGATTTATATCCCGAAACACTGGAACTGATGGTGAAAGGTTTTTTGGAGAAAATTACCTAATCTGAGAAGGAAGTTGGTAATTTCATTTTTTATACAAGCAAAGGATTCACATTTCAACCAGACTCCAAAGAGGACTCACAGGGAGTCGAAAATTGCCAGGTTCTCGGATGGGGCAATGGAAATAGCGCCGAAGAAGCTTTTGAGAAGTTCAAAGAAGAGAATCCTTGGTTGTGGAAGTTGAGACTTGAGAGAGTAGTTGGAGTTGAATTGAAAAACAAAAAAAGAGTTTCATTTTAACCTGAAATAAAAAGCTGTAAAAACTTTTTATATCATTATGAAAACTAAAACTCAACCAAAAACCTACACCTGCCAGAATTGCAAAAACACAAATGAATCCGTAGGTATTATCCAGAAAGAAATAAATTATTATTCTCTATGTTTGGAAACGAATCAGTGGAAGGATTTTCATGGAAATGGAAGCGTCGAATCGAAGGAATATTTTTGTTTGAATTGTAAAGAGAAAATTGATGATTTGGAATTAGACTAATCAAAAGATTTTAGCTTCCTCCTCATCATGCACGAGCATTTATTTATTTTCAAAAAATAACCTTATGTCTTACGTAAGATTCCAACACAAAACCTACGGTGAGATGGTGACGACACCGGAGAATTGGATTCAATATCCGCTTTTTGACGCGACAGATGATGAAGGTAATACTGTGCCGGTGTATGAAAGTGATTGTGAGAATCCAAAGTATGCTGGAGAGTAGAAGCGCAAACTTCTTTCCATTGCACAGCATGCTACGTAGCACCCCGGTGAAATAAAGATACATTTAACGAAAATAAACTAATTTTAAATTTTTTCAAACTATGCTAAAAGAATACGTCGCTTATCTCAAAGACAACCCGCAGGGGTATTGGTTCAAGCACAAGCTTTACGGTTGGGGCTGGGTGCCTGTCAGATGGCAGGGTTGGCTTGTTGTGGCTGTCGGTGTAGCTGTTCTCTTTGCTGGCGTTTGGGTCGGGGAAACGGATGACGCACCAGGAGCGGCACTTTTGGGATTTCTCCTGATGATTGGACTTATATTCACTTTCGGTTTTTGGAAAGGCGAAAAGCCAAAATGGCAGTGGGGACCGCCAAAAGACAAATAGTATTCTTTGAGATCTATATTAAAAACGCCACAAGCTGGCTTTTTTGGCGTAAGAAAAATCTGCATAGTCTTCGTTTCGCCCGAAATAATTCTTTGTGGTTGACGGTAGTGTATTATGGGTATATATTCATAATATAAATATATCCAAAATAGAAAGGCGGGTGATAATTATGCCGAGAAAAAATGGAACAGGCCCAGCGGGAGCGGGGCCGATGTCGGGACGGGGAATGGGCTCTTGTCAAAAAGGGTTCGGTTCGGGCCTAGAAATGGGCAGGGGCTATGGCAGGGCAATGTGCGGATGGTTCTATCGCAAATATCAGGCAATGCCAACGGAAGAAAGAAAAGATTTGCTAAAGTCCGAGATTGAGGATTTGAAACAAGAAATGCAAATGGTGGAGGAAGAACTGAGAGAACTGGAGAAGTAATTTCCATCAGGAGCAGTCTTTCTCTTTCCTTAGCTAGCGAGGAAGGAGAAGATTGTTTTTGATGATATAATTAAATCAGTTAACAATTATGGTAAGACCAAGAACATGCCGAAGGCTTCGTTTCAGACCAAAAGCGCACTATTTCAAACCTCAGGGCGTTTCAATGCATCAATTGGAAGAAGTGGTTCTAACCAAGGAAGAAATGGAAGCGGTAAAACTCAAAGATTTTGACGGGATGGAACAAACTGAAGCTGCGGAAAAAATGAACACCTCGCAAAGCACTTTTCAGCGGATTTTGTCTTCTGCCAGAGCGAAAATCGCGGAGGCGATTGTCAGGGGCAAAGCGTTGAGAATCGAAGAATAAACCGCGCCAAAAACGGCGCAACAGGCATTGCTAAGAAAGCTTTGGCACGCGTCATCAACGGAACGTGCCTTGTTTTGCGGTTGGTACGTCGCGCGCTTTGACGTCTGGCGCGTTTGACAGCTTTTGAGCGAAAAGGGTATTATTGCCAGTGTGGCGGTGAAGCTGTGTTTTTGATAGCCCGCTTTGTTTGTGATTATTAAAGAACTGATTTAGCTAAAAAATTTAAATAATTTATTTAATATTAAGACGAACAATATGGAAATATCTAAGGGGGTGGATGGCATGAAAAACGCGAGCGTTGGCATTATCGGTTTGGGGTATGTCGGGTTGCCGCTGGCTTTGCGCGCGGCGGAGAAAGGATATAAGGTTTATGGATTTGATTTGGATCGCAAGAAAATCGAAATCATAAGAAGCGGGAAAAGTCCTTTTAAAGAAGAGTTTATTGAGGAAAGGAAGGAGTTTCTTTCCAAGGTAAATGCTTCGAATAATCCAAGCGCTCTTAAAAAAGCGGATATTGTTATTGTTTGTGTTCCCACTCCCGTGGACGAAAAGTTTTACCCCATCCTTGATCCGCTCTTGTCGGCCACAGAGATTATCATCAAGAACCGCCAGCCTGGGCAACTGATCATTATCGAATCGACGATCAATCCGGGGATATGCGAAGACGTTATCGCCAAAAAGTTTTCCGAGGCCGGCCTACGGGAAGGCAAAGACTATTATCTGGCGCACTGTCCGGAACGGATTGATCCGGGAAATAAGAAGTGGAATGTGACCAATATCCCTAGGGTTTTGGGAGCGATGTCGAAAAAGGGTTTGGCAATGGCTCAGAAGTTTTATGAGTCGATAATCGACGCCCCCATAAAGCCGATGGGATCGATAAAAGAGGCTGAGGCTTGCAAGGTGGTTGAGAATTCTTTTCGCGACATCAACATCGCTTTTGTGAACGAGCTGGCCAAAAGCTTTGACAAAATGGGCATTGATGCCAAAAACGTTATCGAGGGAGCGGCCACTAAACCGTTTGCTTTTATGGCGCACTATCCCGGGCGCGGCGTGGGTGGGCATTGTATCCCCGTCGATCCGTACTATTTGATCGAGCGGGCCAAGGAATCGGGATTTGACCATAAACTTTTGCGTACCGCCCGTGAGATAAATAATTCTATGCCGATTTACACGGTGGAAATAATGCAGGATCTTTTAAACGGCATCGGTTTGGCGATGAAAGGGACGAATATCGGAGTGATGGGTTTGTCGTATAAAGCCAATATTGATGATTTGCGCGAGTCGCCGTCTATAAAAATAATTGAAGAGTTGGAAAAGAAGGAAGCTGGCATTGTTCGTTTTGACCCGTATATCCAATCGATGTCGGATGTGCCCGATCTGAAAACTTTTCTCAAGAAATGCGATGCCATCATTTTGGTCACCAATCATAAAGAATTTTTAGAGATCGATCCGGAAGCTTTCAAAAAAAACAAAATCCGGGCGATTGTGGACGGGATGAATTGTCTGGACGGAAAGAAGCTGAAAAAACTGGGCATTCAGTACCACGGAATCGGCCGGAAGTAACTTTATAACGTCGATGTGTGGGAATTTTAAAACGCTGATTCGCATGTCCGGCATTTGTAGTGCCGGTTCACGACGCGATAGCGGAGTGAATAACTTATGATTTATAAAAACATCTTGGAAACTATCGGCCGCACGCCGATGGTCAAAATTAACAAACTCAATCCCAATCCGCGGACGGAAATTTTTGCCAAGCTGGAAGGCGGCAATCCCGGCGGGAGCATTAAAGACCGGATCGCCCTCAAGATGATCGAGCAGGCGATCATGGAAGGAGTTTTAACCAAGGATAAAACCATCATCGAGCCGACGTCGGGCAACACCGGCATCGGCCTGGCTATGATTGGAGCGGCGCTGGGTTATAAAGTGGAAATCGTGATGAGTGCGGCGGTCTCGGTGGAACGCCAAAAAACTATCCGGGCTTACGGCGTTGAGATAATTCTCACTGATTCCCAAAAAGGAACGGACGGCGCGATTATGAAAGCCCGGGAAATGGTGGCGGAAAATCCCGAAAAATATTTTATGCCGGACCAGTTCTCTAATAAATTCAATAAAATCGCCCACTACGAAACGACGGCGCGAGAAATCTGGGAAGATATGGAAGGCAAGTTGGACTATTTTGTCAGCGCTATCGGGACTTCCGGCACGATTATGGGCGTGGCGGCCTATCTCAAAAAATACAATCCGGCGGTAAAAATAGTTTGCGCTTATCCGGAAAAAGGGCACTATATCCAGGGGCTGAAAAATATGGAAGAGGCGATTGTTCCGGCTATTTACGATAAAAGCAAAATCGACGAGTTTATCAATATTGAATCGGAAGCGGCCTTTGAAATGGCGCGGCGGATTGTCCGCGAAGAAGGAATATTCGCCGGTATGTCCAGCGGGGCGGCGATGCTGGCGGCTCGTGAACTGGCGCAAAAAATCTCTTCTGGCCGCATCGCGGTGATTTTTCCCGATCGGGGAGAAAAATACTTGAGCACGAAACTTTTTTCAAACTAATAAAAAAGTACGTAACTCGGAACGTACCCGGGTACGTTCCGGAAGTTGGCTTGATAAAATGCAAGGACATGCGAGAAAAATTACCTGGGAGCCTAAGCGCAACTTAGACGTTTCGTATTTCGCTAATTTCGTATTTCGTAAAACATGAAAATTCATCTTTCTCAATTCGCGGGGTTTTGCGGGGGGGTGAGGCGGGCGTATGATATGGTCGCGGGCTTGGATATGGCGGCGGCCAGGCAGCCGGTTTTTATCTTGGGTTCCCTTGTCCATAATGACGCGGTGAACGAGAGAATCGAAAAAAAAGGTATTTCAAGAATCGATCGGGAAACTTTTTTCGCGGCGAGCGCGGGCGAAATCGGAACGATTATTATTACGGCGCACGGTTCCGGACCGGATGTGTACGCGGCGGCTAAAGAAAAAAATATCGACATTATCGACACGACTTGCCCGAAAGTTTTGAAAGTTCAGCGCCTGGCGCGGGCGTATAAAAAACGCGGATACGCGATTATTTTGGTTGGCGACCGCGACCATAAGGAAACGCGCGGCATTGACGAGTGGGGCGGAGGCGGCGCGGCGATTATTTCCAATGATGATGATTTAAAAAATATACATTTGGATAGAAGTGGCAAAATCGCGGTTTTGGCGCAAACGACGCAAAACGAAGATTTTTTTCGGCGCGTCGGAGAGTATTTGAAGAAAAAGTATTCCGACGTCAAGGTTTTGCCGACGACTTGCGGCGCGACTCATGAGCGCCAGGAAGAAGTAAAAAGACTGGCCAATGAATTCGAGACGGTTTTGGTTATCGGTTCGCCGGAAAGCGCCAATTCCAACCGGCTGTATGAGATCGCCAAAGAAATAAACGCTAAAACATATTTTATTGAAAACGCGGATCAGCTTGAAGATGTGTGGTTCAAAGGAGTTAAAAGCGCGGCCGTAACCGCCGGCGCTTCCACGCCGGAATGGGTGATTGAAGATGTTATAAATCATCTGCGCTTGATTTAGGCGGAAATATGGGTTATGCTGGAAAGTGTAAAACATAAAAATAAATGCCATGTCAAGTATTCTTATAGTCGAGGATGATCCGATGATATCGGAAATATACCAGAGGAAATTCACCGAAGCCGGTTTCGAGGTTTTTGTGGCTGAATCGGGAGAGCAGGTTCTATCGCTGGCGAAAAAAGAAAAAGTTGATTTGATTCTTTTGGATCTAATCATGCCCAGGATGGACGGCTTTGAAGTGATAAAAAGTTTGCGGAGTGGAAATTATGATCCAAATTTGAAAGTGGTGGTCTTTAGCAATCTGAATCAGAAAGAGGATCGGGAAAAGGCGTTAAATCTGGGGGCGGATGGCTTTGTCTCTAAATCTGAATATACCCCAACAGCATTAGTTGGCGAAGTTGGAAGGCTACTGAATCAATTTCGGGAAAAAGAAAAAAATGAGAAAAGAGAGAATGATAGAGAAAACGGCCTTATCTCGGATAATATCCAGGGAAGTGCTGACGCTAAAAAAATTTTGATAATTGAAGACGAGGTGATCTTTATTGATATGTTTGGGGAAAAACTTAGGGCGGAAGGATATATCGTTGATTCGGCGGAAAACGGCGCCTGGGGTTTGAAAAAAGCCTTGGAAGGAGATTATGATCTACTGGTTATCGATATGATGATGCCGGCTATGACTGGAGAAGAAATAGTGGGGAAACTCAAGTCGGAAGAGAAAACGAAAAATATTCCTATAATCATTCTTTCCGCTTCGGTGGAAGACGCGGCGGCGAAGAAAGTCCAGGAGCTCGGAATCAGCGCTTTTTTCGTGAAAACCCAGCTTATCCCAAGCGATTTGTGCAGGGAAATAAATAAAGTATTGTCATAATCATGAAAAGAGCTTTAATCAGTGAAACTCCGGAAATGGTTGGCAAGGAAGTCCGGCTTTGCGGCTGGGTGAATGTCCGGCGCGACCATGGCAAGTTGATTTTTATCGACCTGCGTGATCGCAGCGGAATAATCCAAGCGGTGGTGATTCCGGATAAAGTCGAAGCTTACGCCTTGGCCAAGGAAGCGAGAAGCGAATACGCGGTTGAAATTTTTGGCTTGATCAAGGAACGTCCAGGGAGCCAAACAAAAGAGGGCGAAAAAACCGGCGGAGTGGAAATGGAAGTGGCGGAAATGAAAATAATTTCTCCGGTAGAGGGGGAGTTGCCTTTTGACGTTTCTAAAAAAGAACTGGACGTGAATATCCAGACGCTTTTGGACAACCGTAATTTGTCGCTTCGCAACAAAAAAGTAAATGATATTTTCAAAGTTTACAGCCAAGTTCTGAAATCGTACGCGGAAGTGATGCGAGAAAATGATTTTTTGGAAATAAAAACTCCCAAAATCGTCAGCGCGGCCACCGAGGGCGGAGCCAACTTTTTCAAAATCAAATATTTCAAAAGGGAAGCGTATCTTGCCCAAAGCCCGCAATTTTACAAACAAGCCGGAGTAGGGGCGTTTGAACGGGTGTTTGAAATCGGGTCGGTATTTCGGGCCGAACCGCATTTCACTTCGCGACACGTCAACGAGTTTGTGGGGCTGGACGCGGAGATGGGATTTATCGAAAGTTTTGAGGATATTATGAGCCAGTTGGAAGGGGTTTTCAAAAAAATATTTTCTGATGTTAGGGAAAATTGCGGAGACATTTTGGCGGAATATGAAAGCGAAATATTCGTGCCGAAAACATTCCCGAAAATAAAGCTCACGGAGGCCATGGACATTTTAAGAAAAGAGTACGGTAAGGAAATGGAGGGGATTGATATGGATCCAGAAAGTGAAAGGTTGATTTCTGAATGGGCCAAGAAAACGTATAATTCTGATTTTATTTTCCTCACTCATTATCCGTCCAGTATCCGGCCTTTTTACGCTATGCCCAGCGCCGATCCGCAGTACACGGAGAGTTTCGACTTGATTTTTAAGGGCGTGGAGATTGCCACCGGCGGACAAAGAATTCATAACTATAATCAATTGGTGGCAAATATCAAAAAACATCGGCTGAATCCAGATGACTTCAAAGATTATTTGGAGATATTCAAGCTGGGGATGCCGCCGCATGGAGGTTGGGGATTGGGATCGGAAAGGATTGTCCAGAAATTTTTAGGAATAAAGAGCATTAAGGAGGCGATTCTTTTCCCGCGGGACGTCAAAAGGCTGACACCGTAGCCCGCCTTGCGGGAAATTCCAAATTCAAAATCGCAAATTCCAAATAAATTCAAAGTAACAATAACAAATTTTTGGATTTTGGGCTTGGGATTTTGTAATTTGGATTTTCAAGTGAATGTTTAAAATAAAAACGGAAGAAAAAGAAATATTAAACCATAAGGAGCATTTGGACGAGAGGAAGATAAAGCTGATAAGCTTTATTTCATTTCTAATGGGATTTTCCCAAGCGGTTCTTTTGTACGTGATGTCGTCGTATTTCAAGCTGGCTTCCGGCATGGAAAACGTTGGGATTTTTTACGCGGTTTCTTACGCGATATTTTTGTTTATTCTTCTTAATCTTCACAAAGCCGTCCGGACGCTGGGCAAAGCCAATGTTTTTTATTTTTCCCTTCTCTTCAAGATTATCACGATTGTCTTTTTGATTTTCGCGGCGCCGGGAAATCTGGGAATTTTTCTTCTCGCAGCTTACATAGTTCTGGGGCATATCGAGTGGGTGGCGCTGGATGTTATTATTGAGAATTTTTCCGCCGATGCGCTGTCGGGGCGTATTCGCGGGCTTCATCTGACCATTGTCAACGCCGGATTTTTGCTGGGTCCGTTTCTTTCCACGCGCCTTTTGGACACGATCGGATTTAGCGGAATTTTCGCTTTTTCCCTGATAATCAACGCGTTGATTTTTGTTTTCGCGCTGATCGGATTTCGCGAGAGCAACCACCGATTTGAACAGAAGCTCAAAGTGGCGGATATTGCCAAAAAAGTTTTCGCGAGAAAAAACATCCTGCGGGCGTATTACATATCTTTCGTCTTGGAATTTTTTTATGCCCTGATGGTTATTTACACGCCGATTTATCTTCGCGATTTGGGATATTCTTGGGAAGATATCGGGAAAATTTTCACTGTGATGCTGGTACCCTTTGTTTTAGTGCAATACCCGATGGGATTTTTGGCGGACAAGAAATTCGGGGAAAAGGAATTTTTGATTGGCGCCCTTTTCATAATGGCGGTTTCGACCACAGCGGTTTATTTCATCGGCTTGGGAAGCGTGGCTGTTTGGGCGGCGATGCTTTTTCTGACCAGGCTCGGAGCGGCGCTTATTGAGATTCTTCGCGATTCTTATTTTTACAAAAGGATTGACGGGCGCGACGTTGACCTGATTAATTTTTTTAGGACTACCGTTCCGGCCGCCTATATTTCCGCCGCCATTCTTTCCACGCTTCTTCTGGCGTTCGCGCCGGTAAAGTTTGCTTTTGTTTTGGTTGGCGCGGTAGCTTTTTCGGCGCTTATTCCAGCTTTTGCTTTGGAAGATAACAAATGCGAGAAAGAGATGGTGAAGGCGCAGTAATAGAGCTTGGAGAAAATTCTCAGTAGTGGTATCATAGGATAGTCGAAAATTTTAAATTAAGAAATAGTGTATCAAGTGAAAACAGACAAGTTTGAAGGGCCAATGGAGCTTCTTCTGGAACTTATAGAAAAAGAAAAGATGGATGTGACGGAGCTTAGCATGGCGAAAGTGGCGGACGAGTATCTGGAACATATAAAAGATAACGAAGCTATTCGTCTGGAGCACTTGGCGGAATTTTTGTCGGTGGCGTCGCGCCTTATTCTCATCAAGTCGCGGTCGCTTCTCCCAATGTTGAAGTTCAGCGAAGAGGAAGAAGAGGAGATCAAGGATTTGACGCTTCAGCTGGAGGAGTATAAAAAATTCAAGGAAGCCTCGGAAAAATTGGGAAAACTTTCTGCCGCCGGAAGAATAAGTTACGCGCGGGAAGGCTTCGGAGGTGTACGCGAAATATTTTACCCTCCGGAAGATTTCAACATTTTTGATTTGAAAAAATATTTTGAGTTTATCTTGGCGGAAATTCCGCTTATCGAAAAGCTCCAGGAGGAAATAGTCACGGAAGTGGTGACATTAGAAGAAAGAATCAATGAGCTGGAGATGAAAATTCGCGCTAAAGTGGAAACCTCCTTTTCCGATTTAGTGGCCAATGCGAGCGACAAAGTGGAGATAATCATTTCCTTTCTGGCGATGCTGGAAATGATAAAGCAAAGAGTGGTTGCCGTGGAGCAAGGGGAGCTTTTTAGTGAAATAAGGTTGAGTATAATGGGGCGATAAGTTTCTAATTTTCAATTTCTAATTTCTAAACAATTTCCAATTTTCCAATGACCGAATTTAAAAATTGAAAAATTAAATCATTGAAAATTGTTTGAAAATTGAAAATTGTGAATTGAAAATTATATTTTATGGATATCAATAAGTTAAAATCAATTATTGAAAGTGTTTTGTTTATCAGCGGCGAGCCGGTGAAGGTTTCGCGTTTGATGAAAGTTTCCGGCGCGGCGAAACCGGAAGTGGAGAACGCACTTATGGCGCTTCAGGGAGAATATGCCGACGGGCGGGGGATGGTGATTATCAGAAAAGAAGACGAAGCGCAGATGGCGACTAATCCGGAAAACGCGGAAACTATTTCCGAGTTGGTCAAAAGCGAGATTCAGGAAAATTTGAGCCGTTCAGCGCTGGAGACGCTTTCAATCGCGGCTTATCGTGGACCGATGGCCAGGGCGGACATTGAAGCAATCCGGGGGGTAAATTGCAGTTTCACCTTGCGGTCGCTCTTGATGCGCGGGCTTTTGGAAAGGATTGATAATCCCAAGGACAGTCGCGGGTACTTATACAAGATATCTTTTGAATTTCTGAAGAAAATGGGAGTGGACGGCGTTGAAAAACTTCCCGATTGGGAAAAGCTTTCCAAAGACAGCCGGGTGGAAAGTATTTTGGAGAATAAATAGTTTAGGAATTGCGCGTTTGCACTCCTGACCAAGCGCGCAAGTTGTGTAGCTAATAACGAATGTTGTATTTATTTTATTCAATAACCATAGCTTTGCTTCTCCCGGCTTTTATGCTGCCGGATTTTTTGAGCAAGATGAGTAGTGGGAACGCTTCAAATAATATCGGCAAGGCGGATCATCGGGTTTTGGGGGACGAAAGCTGGAGCAACCGGGAAAATTCCCAAAATTGCAATCTTTTTCCGATTGACACGGCTGCTGCCGCCGAGTTTACGCCGGCGAGAAAATCCGGCTTCTATGATCTGAAAATTTGGGCCGGTTCGTCGGTTGCCATTGACGCGGCCAGCGGAACGATTCTTCATTATGACAATGGAAGAAAGAGAACTCAAATCGCCTCTCTCACAAAAATGATGACAGCAGTTTTGGCGGCGGAAAATATCAAAGACTTAGATGAAGAAATTACCATTACGACAGAGGCGCTGAATGTTCCGGGGACAGTGGTGGGCTGTCCGACCAGTGTTTTTTGCAACGCCAATAGAATGTATCGCGGAGAAAAAGTAAAAGCCGAGGATCTTCTGAAGGCGATGCTGATGAATAGCGCCAATGACGCCGCCTCAGCCATTGGGATTCATATTGCCGGAACGCAGGAACGGTTTGTGGAAATGATGAATCAGAAAGCTCGGGATCTCGGATTGAAAGATACCAACTTTTGCACTCCTTCCGGATTGGAAACTGACGGAGCGGAAGATCAGTGTTACTCAACAGCCTATGACATTGCTCGCATAGCTTCTTATTCTCTGAAGCATGGCTTGATTTGGGATATAATGAAAATACCGGAAGGGAAATTTTATTCAGCGGATGGAAAGTATATGCACGAATTGAAAAATACTGATATACTGTTAGAAGAAATTCCCAATTGTTTAGGTGGAAAAACGGGTTTTACTCCTTTGGCTGGAAAATCTTTGCTTTTGGGATCGGCTGACGCGTCTGGCCAACATCGGATTATCGCAGTGGTTCTTAATGATGAGCAGCGCTGGCAAGATATGCGAACGATGGTGGATTGGATTTTTGAGAATTATGAATGGAAGTAACGCGATGCGAATCTACGAATGCATGCGAATCTACGAATTTGCGAATGATACGAATTAGTAGATTCGTGAATTCGGATACATTCGTAGATTCGAATCGGATTTATTTATGAATTTCTCCCAGATACAAACTATTCCCGAAGTGATAAATGTCCTCAAGGTTATGTCAACCGGTTTTTTGGCGTTTGTTTTGGCGTTCGCGTTTACGCCGGTTTTGACGCACTTTTTGTATAAATATAAAATTGGCATCAAGATAAAAGACAATTCCGTTGACGGTAAAAAACTTACTTTTGTGAATAAAATGCATCGACACAAAGCTGGTACTCCGACAATGGGGGGAATTTTGGTTTGGTTCACTGTCTTAATTCTAGCGTTCGCTTCACATTATCTTTTTCCTTTGTTGGCCTCCTGGTGGGATGTGAATTTTTTGGCACGGATGGATTTTTTGAGCCGAGCGCAGGTGTGGTTGCCGCTTTTCGCGCTGGCATCCGCCGGAATTTTAGGGCTTTGTGACGATTGGATGAGCATTAAGGGTTATGGAAAAAACAAAGGCGGCGGAATGCGCTTCCTTTACCGTTTCGGCTGGCTAATCGCGATCGCGGCTTTGGGCGCCTGGTGGTTTTATTATAAACTGGGCTGGGACAAAGTGCATATTCCGGCGGTAGGAGATTTCTCTATCGGCTGGTGGTATGTTCCGCTTTTTATGTTCGTTATTCTTTTTGCCGCCATTTCATCTAACGAAACGGACGGCTTGGACGGCTTGGACGGCGGCGTACTTCTGATCGCTTTTTCGTCTTTTTCTTTGATTTCCTTTTTTCAAAACAAGATGGATTTGTCAGCTTTTTGCGCCGCCATTGCCGGAGCGCTCTTGGCGTTTCTTTGGTTTAATGTTCATCCGGCCAGATTTTTTATGGGCGACACCGGAGCGGTGTCGCTGGGAACCACGCTGGGAGTGGTGGCGATGTTGACCAATTCGGCTCTGGTTTTGTTTATAATAGTTTTTATTTATGTTTTGGAATCCGGATCAGTTTTGATCCAGCTTTCTTCCAAGAAATTTTTCAAGCGAAAAGTTTTTTTGGCGGCGCCCATTCATCATCATTTCGAAGCTCTCGGCTGGCCGGAAACCAAAGTAACGATGCGCGCCTGGATCTTCACGGCCGTCACGGCGCTTATTGGGGTGATCGTGGGAATATTGGGGGGAGGGAAGATTAAGTTTTAGTTAAAAGGTAAAAGTTTCAGCCAAAGGCTGATCCGTCTATGGCGGAAAAAAGTAAAAGTTAAAAGTGAAATAAATATGAGAATCATACAAGACGCGGAGGTTGCAGGCAAAAAAGTTATTTTCAGGGTAGGGTTTGATGTTTCGGTTGAGAACGGGCATGCGAAAGAAACTTTTAAGATTTCTACGGTTAAAAAAACTTTGGATTATCTCATGGATAAGGGCGCTAAAGTGGCGCTTATGACTTGGTTGGGACGTCCCGGCGGGAAAAAGGACTTGAAGTTTTCTCTGGGTCAGATTAAAGGTGATATAGAAAATATTTTAGGCTATAAAATAAGGTTCGTGCCGGATTGTGTTGGCGGAGAAGTGAATAACGCTATGGATAATTTAGCTCCTGGCGAAGTGGCGCTTTTGGAGAATGTTAGGTTTTATGGCGAGGAGGGGGATGAAAAGGGCGAAGGGTATGGTGATGACTTTGCCCGCAAATTAACCGAAGGTTTTGATATCTTGGTAAGTGACGCTTTTAGCCAGTCTCATAGGAACCAAGCTTCGATTGCGGGAATGCCTAAGTTCATCTCAAGCTGCGCCGGATTTCTGATGCAAAAAGAAATTTCGGAAATGGAAAAGATAAAAAACAATTTCGCGCGGCCGGCGGTGGCGATAATCGGCGGGGCGAAAATTGAGACCAAGTTGCCGGTGATCAAATTCTTCGAGGAAAAATACGATTATGTTTTGGTGGGGGGGAAAATAGCTAATGAAGCGCTGGATCGAAATATTAAATTTAGCGAAAAAGTAATTTTGCCGGTAGATTTCATTGATGACAGATTAGATGTCGGACCAAAAACCATAGATAAATTTACGGAAATTATCAAGTCGGCCAAAACGATTGTTTGGAACGGTCCGACGGGAAAGTTCGAAGAAGAAAAGTATGCTGTCAGCACCAACGCGGTTTTGAAGGCTGTTTTGACTTCCGGCGCCTACACGGTTGTTGGCGGAGGAGAAACGCTGGAAGTGCTGGAGAAAAACAACGCTTTGGATAAAATTTCGTTTGTTTCCACCGGTGGTGGAGCGATGCTGGAATATTTGGGTGGTGGGAAAATGCCGGGAGTGGAATGCCTGAAATCACATAACACATAACACATAACACGAATATGTCGAAGATCAAAAAAATTTACGCGCGGGAGATTTTGGATTCGAGGGGGAATCCGACGGTGGAAGTGGAAATTGAATTGGAAAGCGGAATAAAAGCGACAGCGGCGGTGCCGAGTGGGGCGTCAACGGGAAAACACGAGTCATTGGAACTTCGCGACAAAGATGCCGAGCGCTATAATGGGCTGGGGGTTTTGCGGGCGGTGGAAAATGTGAATGAGAAAATAGCGGAAGCGGTTTGTGGAATGGAGGCGGGCGGGCAGAAAGAAATCGATGAAAAAATGATCGAGTTGGACGGTACGGAGAATAAATCCAATTTAGGCGCCAACGCTATTTTGGGCGTATCTTTGGCGACGGCGCGCGTGGCGGCGTTGGAACAGAATTTGCCCCTTTACGGCTACATTGCCAAAGCCTATAAAATGCCTTCCAAAAAATTCAAGCTTCCTATCCCGATGTTTAACATTATTAACGGCGGCCAACACAGCGATTCGGGACTTTCTATTCAGGAATATAAAATTGTTCCGGCGGGGATAAAATCATTCAAGGAACAACTGCGCGCCGGATCCGAAATTTTTCATAAGCTGGCGGAAATTTTGAAAGAAAGCGGCTATAGCGTGTCGGTCGGGGACGAGGGAGGGTTCGCGCCCAAGTTGGAAAGCAACGCTCAAGCCCTGGAGCTGATAAATTTAGCCATTGAAAAATCCGGATACGAAAAAGGAAAGGAAGTCAGTATCGGCATTGACGCGGCGGCTAACTCATTTTTTGACGAAGACGAGAATAAATATATCTTCAAACCGGAAAACGCCAATCTTACCCGCGAAATGCTGGTGAATATTTACAGCGAGTGGATAGAGAAATACCACGTTATTTCGGTGGAAGACGGGCTGGCGGAAGAAGACTGGGAAGGCTGGAGCGCCATGAATGAAAAGTTGGGCGGACGGATTATGCTTATCGGCGATGATCTTTTGGTGACTAACGTTAAACGGTTAAAAACGGCGATTGAAAGAAAAGCTTGCAACTCAGTTCTCATCAAAGTCAACCAAATCGGGACGCTTTCGGAAACGATCGATTGCATAAAGTTGGCCAAAAAGAATGGCATGAAAACCGTCATCTCGCACCGCTCGGGAGAAACAACTGATGATTTTATCTCCGACTTGGCGGTCGGAACCGGCGCAGATTATATGAAATCCGGCTCGCTGTCGCGCGGAGAAAGGATTTGCAAGTATAATAGGTTGTTGAGGATTGAGGAGGAAATTTAGTAAATTCACCTAATTTACCTAATTACCTAATTTACCTAATAAAATTCCAAAATAACCAAAGGTCAAATAAAATTCCTAATACCAAATTTGAAAATTATTTTATTCAGTATTTGACCTTTCATTTTGCTATTTGAAATTATTGAATTTTATTAGGTGAATTAGAAATTAGGTGAATTAGAAATTTGGGAAGACTGTTAATTTCACAGAAGCTAATTGCATTGCAGAACAATGGCTCAACAAAGAACGCCAACTCTTCTTATCATCCTCGACGGTTTTGGCGTGGCGCCGCCGTCGCGGGGGAATGCCATAACGCTCTCCAAGACTCCGGCGTTGGACCGGCTGTTTGATCTGTATTCGTCAGGTGTTTTGGGCGCGACCGGAACTGACGTGGGGTTGCCGGATAACAAGATGAGCGGATCGGAGTCGGGACATATGAATATCGGAGCGGGCAGGATTGTCAAGCAAGATTCTTTCTATATTACCGAGAGCATAAAAGACGGGAGTTTTTTTATGAATCCCGCGTTGGTTGGAGCGGTGAAACATGTCAAGGCGCATCAGAGCAAGTTGCACGTGATGGGTCTGATGGGAAACGCGGACAGTCCGCATAGCGATCCGGAGAATTTTCGGGCCGTTCTCAGGCTGGCGAAAAAAAACGCCGTGGAGGAAGTTTACTGCCATCTTTTTACCGATGGGAGGGATTCTTATCCGCGATCCGCTCTGGAACATCTTAAAAATTTCAAAAAAATAATGTCGGAAGATGGTATCGGGAAGATTGCCACGATTTCCGGAAGATTTTACGCGATGGATCGGGCGAAAAATTGGAAGCGGCTGACCAAAGCTTACGATGCCATGGTTTTTTCCCGTGGGGAGAGCGCGCCAAACGCCGAGGAAGTTATCCAGGGGGCTTATGAGAAAAATCTGACAGACGAATATATTTTGCCGACTTTCATTGTGGAGAATGGAAAGCCGGTGGTCAAGATAGCGCGAAACGACGCGGTGGTTTTTTACAACTTGCGTTCCGATCGGGCGCGCCAATTTACCAAGCTTTTTGTGGCGCTCAACAAGGAACGGATAATAAAAGATGATATGCCGCCTCTCGACAAGCTGGAAAATTTATATTTTACGGCCATGACGGATTTTGGTCCGGATTTGGATATTCATACGGCTTACAAGGGAAGGACACTGGAGGCGACTTTGCCGATGGTTTTGGGAAATCGCAAGCAATTCTATGTTGCTGAGTCGGAGAAATTCGCCCACGTGACGTATTTTTTGAACGGCGGTTATGCCGATCCGGTTGATGGCGAGGATCGGATGGAAATCAAATCCCAAGCAGTTGAAAACTATGCCCAGATTCCCGAAATGTCGGCCGGACTCATAACCAAAGAAATTATTGAGCGTCTTAGTGGCGGTGGATATGATTTCATAACCGCCAATTTTGCCAACGCCGATATGGTGGGCCACACCGGCGATCTTAAGGCGACGGTCAAGGCGGTAGAGTGTTTGGATGAACAGATAAAAAACTTGGCAAAAATAGTTTTAAAGATGGGAGGGAATTTGATAATAACGGCGGATCATGGCAACGCTGATGTGATGATTGATCCATCATCCAGTCAGCCCAACACGTTTCATACTAAAAATCCGGTGCCTTTTCTTTTGGCGAGCGACAAATTCAAAAACAAAAAAATTGAAAGCGGCGGAGTGTTGGGCAACATCGCGCCGACGATATTGGAGATAATGGGAATTGAAAAACCCAAGGCGATGAATAAAAAATCGTTGATAAAATAATTTAAAAATAAAATAGCTTATGAGCAAAATAATTTGTATCGGATCGGCGTGCAAGGATATATTTATGCCGACCGGCGAGGGAAAAATAATCGAAACGCCGGAAGATTTGACAAGCCAAAGAAAAATTTCTTTTGAGCTGGGCGCTAAATATGCTATTGAGGAGCGCTTTGAAACGCTTGGCGGCTGCGCGGCCAATGTGGCTTCGGGACTTTCTAAATTAGGAGTGGCTTCGGAATGCGTCGCGCAAGTGGGAAACGACGTAAATGGGATATGGATCAGGGAAGAACTTCGCAAGAACGGCGCGGGGTTGGAAATGATGCAGGTGAAAGAAGGAGATAATAGCGATCTTTCCGCGATTATCGTGGATAAGTCGAGCGCCGATCGGACTATTTTTTCCAGCAAATATTCTTCGGGAAAGCTGGAATATGACCGTGAAAAGATGAAAGAAGCTGAATGGATTTTCATCGGGGATATCCATGGAAAATGGGAAGAAAATTTGGAAGAGATTATCCAGCTGGCCAAAGATGAAAATAAGCGTGTCGCTTTCAATCCCCGCGAAAGAAATATTCATGAAAACGCGGCCGAGATTATCCAAGCGATAAGTTTCGCGGAAGTTGTTTTTGTCAACAAAGACGAAGCGATTGAAATAGTCAAGGCGATGGATGAAAAAGCGGCCGACGCCGATCTCAACAGCGAAGAGTTTTTGATTGGGAAGCTGAAAAATCTCGAGCCGAAAGTGGTGGCGCTGACCAATGGGAAAGACGGCGCGTGGGTAACGGGCGATGACGGAAAAACATTGTTCGCTAAGGGTTTGGAAGTTTCGGCAGTTGATTCCACCGGTGCCGGCGACGCTTTTCTCTCCGGATTTCTCTCGGCTTACATCAAAGAAAGAGATTTATCCAAATGTTTGAAATGGGGCATCGCCAACAGCGCTAGTGTTGTCCAACATTACGGCGGAATCGAAGGCCTGCTTTCTGAAGATGAGCTTTCCAAAAAAGCGGAAGAGGTGGAAGTGAAGGAGATAAATATTTAAACATAATCATATGAAAATTGGCATAATAGGTTCAATGCAGTTTACTGACAAAATGGTTGAGGTCAAGGCGGATCTTATAAAATTGGGACATGATGCGTTTATTACGGACTTGCATAAAACCATGATTGGAAAAACAGATGAAGAGATTGAACAAATCAAACTTCATCAAAAGTATAATATGGATGCGATTCGTGAGTTTTGAAATGCTATGCAGGGAGCGGACGCTGTCCTTGTTTTGAATTTTGATAAAAATGGCGTCAAAAATTATGTTGGTGGAAATACCCTCATGGAAATCGGTTTTGCCCATGTTTTGAATCAAAAAATATTTATGTGGAATCCAGTACCGGATATGCCATATTGCAAAACAGAAATTGAAGCCGTCAAGCCGGTTATCATTGATGGAGATTTAGTAAAAATAGCCTAACTATATTATTATGAATCTGGAAAAACTTTTTAATCCAAAATCAATCGCGGTGGTGGGGGCATCTTCCGAGGAAGGGAAAGTGGGAAATGTGATCGCGAAGAATTTGCTGAAGCTCGGTTACGCGGGTGAGGTTTTTTTGGTGAATCCCAAGTGCGATACTTTGCTTGATCGCAAGTGCTATAAAAACTTAAACGATATAGGAAGCGAAATTGACTTGGCGGTGGTGGCGATTCCGGCCAGGTTTGTCAACGAAGAGATAAAAAACAACGCGGAAAGAATAAAAAATTATGTTGTTATTTCAGCCGGATTTTCCGAAACCGGTGAAGAGGGCAAGAAACGCGAAGAAGAGTTGGCGCGGATTGCCCAAGAAAATGATTTGAATATTTTGGGTCCCAATTGTTTGGGTTTTATTGTGCCGAAGTTGAAGCTCAACGCGTCTTTCGCGGGCGGGTTGCCGGAGGCGGGACGGATTTCTTTCGTGAGTCAGTCCGGTGCTTTGGCGGTGGCTTTTATGGACAAGGCTGCCAAGGAGGGAATGAAGTTTTCCAATTTGGTTTCAGTTGGGAACAAAATGCAGTTAACGGAAACGGAGATCTTGGAATATTTGGAAAAAGACGCGGATACGAAAGTTATCGGAATGTATCTGGAGGGGATAAAAAACGGGAAAAGTTTTTTGGAAACAGTCTCGCGGGTGGCGCGCGAAAAGCCGGTTATAATTTTGAAAGCCGGAAAAACAGAAAAAGCCCAAGAGGCCATCAGTTCGCACACTGGAGCGTTAGCCGGATCGGACGAGATAATTTCGGCAGTTTTGAAAAAAGCGGGAGTAATGCGCGCGGAGAATTTAGAGGAGTTTTTTGATATGCTAAATTTGGCGGATAATTCGAAAGAAATGACCGGAGGAAACGTGGCAGTGGTGACTAATGCCGGCGGACCGGGAGTTCTCACGACGGACGCTTTTTTTGAAAAGGAGATAAAATTGGCGGAGCTGGACGGGGAAATCAAAGAGAAATTAAGAGGTTTTTTGCCGGGAGAGTCGTCCGTGGAAAATCCGATCGATCTTTTGGGCGACGCGCGCGAAGATCGGTATGAAAAAACTTTGGCGATAATCGAAAATGACAAAAATATTGATACGGTAATTTGTGTTTTAACTCCGCAGGATCAAACTCCCGTTTCGAAAATCGCTGAAAAAATAGTCGAGTTCAAAGATAAGACCGTCAAAAATGTTACAGCTGTTTTTATTGGAGGGGAAAGAATAGAGGAGGCGGTGAAGAAAATGCGGGAGAATGGGATATGTAATTTTTCTTATCCGGAACAGGCGGTGCGTGCGCTGGACAATCTTTATCGCTGGGAAATGTTCAAGAAAAGAAAAAGCAAAATTGGAGAAAATCTAATTAACCTGAAAAGGAGAGAAAAGGCAGAAGGAATAATAAATATTGCTAGGACCGAAGGGCGGACAGCGTTGTATTTTTCCGAGGCGAAAAAATTAGCGGAGATGTACGGAATAAACGCGGCGGTGTGCGCGGAGATATTGCCGAAAGATACGGAGGGCAAAGCTTTGCCAAAAATAGAATATCCGGCGGTTCTCAAAGTGGACAGCGACCAGGTGCTCCACAAAACCGATAAAAAAGGAATCAGGCTTAATATCAAGAACAAGAAAGAATTGGAAAAAGCCGTGGCGGAAATGCGGCTTAGTTTTTCTGGAAGCCGGCTGGTTGTCCAGCCGATGGTGGAGATCCAAACGGAATTAATTTTGGGCATCAAGAATGATCCGATGTTTGGGCTGGTTTTGGTGTATGGCTTGGGTGGAATTTACACGGAAGTTTTCAAGATGGTGGATTTTTTGGTTTCGCCGGTCAGTCTTGCTCAAGCGGAAGAGTCGCTTTTGAAAGGAAAATTGAAATTTTTGTTCCAGGAAACCCGCGGCCAAAAAGCTTATAATCTTGAGGAAATCGCCAAAATTCTGGTTGGGTTGGGATTTCTGGCTGGAGAAAATCCCGACATTCGCGAATTGGATATAAATCCTTTGCTCGTTTATAATAACGGAAAGTCGGCAGTGGCAGTGGATGTCAAGGTAATGGTGTAAAAACTTATGGCGGTTTGGAAAATAAAAGAACAGGGGGAAAAATACGATCCGGAATTGGAGAAGAAATATCACCCGCTGGTTTTGCGGCTCTTGGCGCAAAGAGGCCTGGCGTCTTTGGCGGACGTGGAAAGTTTTTTTAATTCCGGCTATGGCGATTTGCAAAACCCGTTGGAGATATCCGGCATGGAAAAAGCGGTGGAACGAATAATTTTGGCGCGGGACAAAAAAGAAAAAATCGCGATCTTCGGCGATTATGACGCAGACGGCGTGACGGCTTCAGCCATTCTTTTTGAAGTTCTGACGGAATTGGGAGCGGCGGATGTCATTTCATATATTCCCGACCGGCAATTGGAAGGCTACGGAATGAATGAAGACGCGGTTGATTATCTGCAAAAAGAAAACGTTGAATTGATTATCACGGTGGATTGCGGAATAACCAACATTAAGGAAGTTGGAAAAGCCAATAATTTTGGAATAGATGTTATTGTTACTGACCATCACCATATTCCCAAAAACATTCCCGACGCGTTGGCGGTGATCAATCCCAATTTAGAAGATTCCGATTTCAAATGCAAAAACTTGGCCGGAGTGGGGGTGGCTTTCGCGTTGGCGCGCGGACTGTACCAGAAAATAAATCCGGAAAAATCGGAACAGCTCAAATGGATGCTGGACTTGGCGGCGATTGGAACAGTGGCGGATTGCGTGCCGCTTCTCGGTGAAAATAGGACGCTGGTGAAATACGGCCTTATTGTTCTTTCCAAAACCAAAAGAGCCGGACTCAAAGAAATGTTTTCGGTGGGGCGGATTGAGATTTCCGAAGACAATATTCCCGACGCGCGGAAGGTGGCCTTTCAGATTGCGCCTCGCATTAACGCTTCCGGTCGGATGGACCATGCTAGTCACGCTTACAAAATGATTATTGAAAAAGATACGGTGAAAGCGCGGGAACTGGCGCTGGAAGTGGAAAGCAAGAATCAGGAGCGGCAAAAAGTGACGGTGGAAATTGTGCGGGAGGTACAAATTCTGGCTAACAACTCTTTTCGCGATGAGAAATTTATTTTCGCGGCGAACCCGCACTGGCCGGTGGGAGTTTTGGGGCTGGTGGCCGGGAAGATTGCCGATGAATTCAGAAAACCGACCATCATTCTTCAGGAGCAGGAAAAGGAAAATGTTTTCGTCGGATCGCTGCGAAGCGTTCCAGAGGTGGATATTATGAAAATCCTGAACGAGTGCTCGGAGTTTCTGACCAAGTTTGGCGGACATTCCCAGGCGGCTGGCGTGGCGGTGGCGCGGGAAAATATGGAAAAATTTTACGAAGCTTTTTCTGCTGGCGTGACGCGAAAAATGGAGGGAGTGGATTCAACGTCCTCTGTCGATATTGACGCGGAAGTTTCCGCTTCAGATATCAACTGGGATTTAGTTAATGATCTCAAAAAAATGGAGCCGTTCGGAGTCGGCAATGAAGAGCCGGTTTTCTCGGCGAAGAATATGATTGTAGTGGAATCGCGGGTGGTGGGCAATGGCAGTAAGCATTTGAAACTGTCTTTGCGCGCCGAGGGAAGCCCCAAGGTTTTCGACGCCATTGGATTCTCGATGGGGGAAAAATTTTCCGATCTCGCGTCCGGTGATATAATAGACGCAGTGTTTAATTTGCAGGAAGACGAGTGGAACGGGAATAAAAAAATGCAATTAAAGTTAATTGATTTGAAGAAAGCAAATGGCTAATGTTATAAAAATGTTTACTGATGGCGGGGCGAGGAATAATCCGGGGCCGGCGGCGATCGGGGTATGGATAGAAACGCTGAATAAAAAGTACGGCGAATATATCGGTGAGGCGACCAATAATGTGGCGGAGTACGCGGCGCTGATTTTCGGTTTGAAAAAATTGAAAGCCCTACTGGGAAAAAACAAAACCAAGCAGTACGAAGTTGAATGTTATTTGGACTCGGAATTGGTGGTGAAACAACTTAATCACGAGTACAAGCTCAAGGAAGAGTATATCCAAAAAAATTTCATCGAGATTTGGAATTTGATGCTGGACTTTGGCGGCGTAAAGTTTTATCATATACCTAGGGAGAAGAATAAAATCGCGGATGCGTTGGTGAATGAAGCATTGGATGATTTTGCGAAGCAAGAAAAACTTTTTTAAATTCACCTAATTGTCTAATTCACCTAATTTCTAATGAAATGTCCAATAAACAAAGGCTAAATAAAATTAATAATGCAAAATTCAAAATTTAAAAAAAGTTCTCTTTATTAGAAATTAGACATTAGAAATTTTATTTTGCTATTTGAAATTGTTTAATTTTATTAGGTGAATTAGAAATTAGGTGAATTAGGTGAATTTCAAAACAAATGTTTAAAAAGAAAAAAACTTACATAATATTCGCGCTGGTTATTTTGGCTGTGGGCGGTTATTTTTACCAAAAATCCAAAGCGCCTAAAGCGGAATATACAACGGCGGAGGCGCGGAGAGGAACGCTTAGTCAGACTGTTTCTGTTACAGGCGCGGCAGCTTCCCGGCATGAAGTGGAGTTGTCTTTCAAGACCAGCGGGATCATTCAGAATCTGTACGTTGATATCGGGGATAGAGTGGAAAAGGGGCAAAAAGTGGCGGTTATCGACAAAGGCACTCTTTATGCCGAGCTCAGTCAAGCCAAACAAAACGTGACGGCGCAAAAGCAAACGCTGGCCAATATGAAACGCGAGGGAAACGCTTTCAAGGTCGAACAGGAAAACGCCCAGCGAGCCGAAATCAGAAAGGCTGAAGCGGCGGTGGGACAAATTTACGCCAGATTTGCCGATACGGTTTTATATTCTCCGATGGACGGGATCGTTATTCGACGAAACGGGGAAGTGGGAGAAACCATCACTGCCAATTCAGCGGCTTCCAACACTCCGGTGGTGACGGTGGCGCAAGAAGGGGATTTGGAAGTGAAAGCCGATGTGCCGGAATCGGACATTGTGAAAATAGCGCTGGGGCAAAAAGCGGACATAACCTTGGATGCTTTTTCTTCCAGCAAGGATGTCTTTGAAGGAGAAGTAATCGACATCGAACCGGCATCGACCGTTATCCAGGACGTCGTTTATTATAAAGTGAAATTTAAGATATTGAATTACGACCAAAGGATAAAAAACGGCATGAGCGCCGACCTTGATATCAAAACAGCTTCCAAGGATAATGTTATTTTCGTTCCGGAGCGCGCCGTGAAAGAGGAAAACGGCAAAAAGTACGTTGAGATCTTGAAAGACGAAGCGACGAGCGAGGTTGAAAAAATCTTTGTCGAAACGGGACTTAAGGGAAATGAGGGGATGATTGAAATAACGAAAGGGTTGAATGGCGGAGAGAGGGTTGTGACGCTCACAAAGACACCGTGATTGTAGGGGTTTGATTTATCAAACCCCGTTGACTCAAAAAATGCCATACAAAAACAGAAAATCTAACCGTTTAGAGAATTATGATTATTCTCAAAACGGTATGTATTTTGTAACAATATGCACAAAAGACAGGGTTGAGCATTTCGGAGAAATTAAAGATGGCAAAATGATTTTGAATGAGTCGGGAGAAATTGCGTTGAAAAATTTACGTGACGTATCAAATCATTTTGAAAGCGTATGTTTGGACGAGTATGTTGTTATGCCGAATCACCTTCACTGCATATTGGAAATTGATACGGCGGTGCAATTTTTGGATAAACCGGATGTAGGGGTTCAATTTATTGAACCTGTTGTTGACGCGGGGTTTGCCGAGGGCGGGTTTGATAAATCAAACCCCTACGCAGCGTGTATAGGAAACAATCCAATGTTAATGAGCAAAACAACATTGGGAAAGATCATCAGATATTGCAAGGCAAAGACGGCCTGTGAAATTCGTGGGAGCATGGATTTTTGGCAGTTTGCCTGGCAGAAAAATTATTATGACCACATTGTTCGCAATGAAATATCTCTCAATAAAATTCGTGAGTATATTCAGGAAAATCCAAAAACGTGGGAACGGGACAGAAATAATGTTGAAAATTTAAACATGTGATGACAAAATAAAAAAAGCAGACTGCGCGCCGGTAACGCTGGGCGCGAATCTGCTTTGTGAACGAGGAAAAAACGGAGGCGGTTCAGGTCGGAGACATAAGCATCTCGATAGCATCAACGAGATCGTCTGTGCCTCCTAATCTGTACCGATTTACGAAAATCTCCGATAATCTTGCCTCTCGCTCGGCTACGTTATTGTCGATAGCGCGGGGACAGGTCATACCGGGAATTCCCTGAATCAGTCGAACTTGTGCCTTTGAGACGGCGATGCCATCGTTCTCATGGTCTCTGGCGAAGTTGAGGAGGTCGGCAATTTCGGATCTTGTCAGTGGATGATAGTCAGGAAGATCTTTATCAAGAGGTATGTCCCCATAGGCTTCATGCGGGCATGGAATTTCAAATGCGTACTTTCTCATGACGTTATTTCTCCTTTCTGGTCTGGATTGGCTTGCTAAAGACGGTTGAAGTTTCCCCTCAAGTGAGGGCTTCCTCGACACTAAAACTTTTAAGAACTAATCTTACATTATACACCCAAACCCATGAAAAGTCAACCCCCCACCAATTCCAAAGAAAGATTAAATAATCAGAAGGATTATGGCACGGAATCGTCTAGCGGCTCGAATTTTTCTTATTCTGAGTCAGGTGAGAGAATTGGTAGGGGGCAAGGCGCGTTAATCCAAGTTCAAAATCTCTGCAAGACTTACGATAACGAAGGCGTGAAGACGGCGGCGATGTGCGGCGCGAGTTTTGTTATTGGAAAGGGTGAGTTTGTTTCGATAATGGGGCCGAGCGGGAGCGGGAAATCGACGCTGATGCAGATTTTGGGAATGCTGGACCGGCCGACGGAGGGGAAATATTTTTTCGAAGGGAAAGATACTTTCGGTTTTGACGATGACACGCTGGCGGGAATCCGCAACAAAAAAATCGGGTTTGTTTTTCAGTCGTTCAATTTGCTTCCAAGAACTTCGGTCTATGAAAATGTGGAGTTGCCGTTGCTTTATGATTCCAAGCCGGACGGGCAGAACAGGAAAAAAGTTATGGACGCGCTCCTGGCGGTTGGGATGGAACATCGGGAGAAATATCTTTCCAATCAACTCTCCGGCGGGGAAAAACAACGGGTGGCGATCGCGCGGGCTTTGGTCAACAATCCGGACGTGGTTTTTGCCGACGAGCCGACGGGAAATTTGGATTCCAAATCCGGTCTTCAGGTAATGAAAATTTTACAAAAATTAAATAACGACGGACATACTATAATTTTGGTGACTCACGAGACTTACACTGCCGAGCACGCCGAGAGGATACTTTATATGAAAGACGGACAGATTGTTGCTGATGATCCGGTGAGGAATCGGAGGATGGCGGATGGAGAAAGCGAGCTTTTGAAATAATTCACCTAATTCACCTAATTTCTAATTCACCTAATAAAATTCTACAAGGCCAAATAGCAAAATAAAATTTCTAACGTCTAATAAGGATTTTTGAATTTTACATTATGAATTTTTATTTACCCTTTAGTTATTGGACATTTTATTAGAAATTAGGTGAATTAGGTAATTAGGTGAATTTTCAGAATGATGAACTAGAAAATCGGTATTTATTATGCGTTTCATCGATCCTATCAAAATCTCCTACAA
Source organism: Patescibacteria group bacterium (assembly GCA_030837625.1). Taxonomy (GTDB): domain Bacteria; phylum Patescibacteriota; class Minisyncoccia; order Moranbacterales; family UBA2206; genus XYA2-FULL-43-15. The sequence goes on from JAUPKF010000001.1 coordinate 70,531, forward strand.
AAATCTTTTGGCCGCGAAATTGCGGTCGTTTTTAACAATCCTGGGGATTATTATTGGCGTAGGTTCGGTAGTCACTATTATGTCTATCGGGCAGGGCGCCCAGGCTTTGATTTTGGACCAGGTGAGCGGAATCGGATCGAATCTGATCGGCATTATGCCGGGAGCGAGTGATGAAAATGGTCCGCCGGCCGCGGCCATCGGGATAATCGTGACGACTTTGAAATATGATGATCTGGAAGCCATTCGAAATGGACGGAACGTTCCGGAAGTGGAGGACGCGGCCGGATACGTCACTGGAACAGCCCAGGCAATCTATGAGGGAAATACTTTGGTGGCGTCTTTTACCGGAACAACTGCCAGCTATATCAATGTTGAAAATACGGAAGTGCTCGAGGGGCGTTTTATCAGCAAAGAAGAAGAAACCGATTTGTCCCGGGTGGCGGTGGTGGGAAAAAATATTGTGAAGGATTTGTTCTTCGGCGAAGACCCTGTCGGAAAGACGGTGAAAATCAAAGACCAAAGTTTCGAAGTGGTTGGAGTTTTCAAGGAGCGGGGTTCATCAGGATTTGGCACATCCAGTCAGGACGATTCGATTTTCGTTCCCTTGCGAACGGCTCAAAAGTTGCTTTTGGGAATCGACCATATCGCCTATATCCGCGCCAAAGCCAAGGATACGAATGTCATTTCTTTCGCCATTGCCAATATCGAAGTCACGCTTCGCGAACGCCACGGGATAGCTGATCCGGCCGACGACGATTTTTCCGTGCGCGACCAAGCGCAGGCGTTGGAGCTTATCAAGAATATTACCGACGTTTTGCGATATTTTCTTTTGGCGATCGGTACGATATCTTTGGCGGTGGGCGGAGTGGGAATTATGAACACTATGCTGATCGTGGTTAACCAACGGATACGAGAAGTGGGCCTGCGAAAAGCAGTGGGGGCGAAAACCGCCGACATTCTTACGCAATTTTTGATCGAGTCGGCGGCCGTTTCTTTTCTGGGCGGAGCGGCGGGAATAATCTTGGGCGCAGTTTTGTCTTATATTATATATCTGGTTATGCAGGCTCTTCAGTACAGCTGGCCCTTTGTGGTCACCTGGCAGTCCATCGCGGTGGCGGCTTTGGTTTCCATTGGAATCGGCTTGTTGTTTGGAATGTATCCCGCCCGCAAAGCTTCGCGGATCAGTCCGATGGAAGCGCTGCGTTATGAATAATTCACCTAATTGTCTAATTACCTAATTCACCTAATAAAAAGTAAAATAACCAAAGGTCAAATAAAATTTCTAATGCCAAATTCAAAAATTATTTTTATTTAGCATTTGACATTTCATTTTGCTATTTGAAATTGTTGAATTTTATTAGGTGAATTAGAAATTAGGTGAATTAGGTAATTTTTTTATGCATTCCCTAATCGTTTCAATCAAACTCGCTTTCAAAAGTCTCCGTTCCAATATCGTCCGGACACTTTTGTCGCTACTGGGCATTGTTATCGGCGTGGCGTCGGTGATTTTGGTATTGTCGTTCGGTTCGGGGGTGAAAAATTATCTGACCGACCAAGTAGCGTCATTTGGAACCGACATAATTTCCGTGGAAGTGAAAGTGCCGAAGGTATCGAAAACGTCTTCCGCCAATACTTCGGGGCAGGTGGGCGGGACGGTTATCACGACCTATAAGTTGGATGACGCGAGAGAAATAGGAGAGTTGCCCAATATCAGCGCTTGGTACGCCGCGGTCGTGAGCCAGCAGGTAACCAGTTTTGAAGACAAGAAAAAACAAGTAATGATATTTGGGACGACTGCCGGCGTGGACGAAACTGATGGTCAGGTCCAGTTGGAGTCTGGCGTAATGTTTAGCGAGGAAGATGATGACAGCCTTCGCCAGGCGGCGGTTTTGGGTAGCGGAATAAAAGAATATTATTTTGGCGATGGCGACGCTGTCGGGGAAACCATAAAAATAAAGGGGCAAAGCTATAAGGTTATTGGAACACTGAAAAGCCGCGGCGCTGTGGCGTATCTTAATCTTGACGACTTTATTTATCTGCCGCTCCAGACTGTGCAAAAAAAATTGACTGGCACCGATCACCTGCAATCGTCGGTTTTCAAGCTGAAAGATATGGCGAAGCTTGATCTGACGATTGCCCAGGCGACCGACATTATGCGTGAGCGCCATCATATCGACAATCCTGATGATGATGATTTCGCCGTCAATTCCATTGTGGAAGTTTTGGAAATTCTTAATAAAGTTTTTTTCGCGGTTAACGCGCTTCTTCTGGGGCTGGTTTCTATTTCGCTGGTGGTTGGCGGAGTGGGAATCATGAACGTGATGTATGTGTCGGTTGCGGAGCGGACATTTGAAATTGGACTGAAAAAAGCGGTTGGGGCTAAAAATTTCAGTATTCTGGCGCAGTTTCTCGCCGAAGCCGTGTTTTTGACTTTGCTTGGCGGATTTATCGGAATTTTTGCGGGCATCTTGTTTTCCAAGGGCGGAGAAATCCTGGCCGCCAATTTCGGTTATGCTTTGCGCTTCACGATTGCTTGGTGGTCGGTTGCTATCGGTTTCGGTTTTTCGGCGCTGGTCGGGATAGTTTTCGGGTATTATCCCGCCCGCCAAGCTTCTCTTCTGACGCCAACGGAAGCATTGCGTAAAGAGTGATAAAATATACAAAGTCGGTACTTACTCGCTTGTGGGTTAAGAAGCTGCGCGGGCCCGCCCGCCAAGCTTCTCGCATGACACCTGTGGAGGCGCGTGGGCATCTTTCGCGAGACTCTCTCGACATTTTATCGCTTTTCCGGTATATTTATCCACAGGAGGTTTTGTAACATTCAGAGGGTGAAAATAGGTATGCAGGCGATTGAGCTTCTCAAAAATTATAAAAAGAGGCTGGAACCAGAAATGAAGAAATATTTCCAGCGAAAAATGAAGCAAGCGGAAAAAGTCGATCCGCTGGCCAAAGAGGCGATCAGATTGATCGCCGATTTTACTTTGGCTTCCGGCAAGAGGATTCGGCCGGCGCTGGTATATTATGGGTATCTGGGGGCAGGCGGAAAAGACGGGAAAGAAATTTTGGAAGCGTCGATGGGGATCGAGTTGATTCATTCTTTTCTTTTGATTCACGATGACATCATTGACCGAGATGCTACGCGTCATGGCATCTCGACTTTACATGAGACATACAAGAAAATTGGTTGCCGGATCGCGCCGGGGAAAAACGCCGAGCATTTTGGCAATTCTATGGCGATGATTGCCGGTGATATGGCGGCGGCCATGGCCAACGAAATAATTTTCAATGCTAAATTTTCTCCGGAAATATTGATATGTGCGCTGGACAAACTGCAAGACATCGTTTATGTCACTATCCCCGGGGAAATGCTGGACGTAATTTTAGAAATAAAAGGGCGAGCTAGCGAAAAGGAAATTCTTCGCATGTATGAAGGCAAGACCTCGCGTTATACTTTCGAAGGCCCGTTGCACTTGGGAGCCATTTTAGCCGGAGCGGACAAAAAAATGCTGGAAGGATTTTCCAGATATTCATTGCCTCTGGGAAAAGCTTTTCAGATAAGAGACGATATTTTGGGAGTGTTTGGCGATGAGAAGAAGCTGGGAAAGCCGGTTGGCTCGGATATTATCGAGGGCAAGCAGACTCTTTTGGTCATAAAATCCTTGGAAAAAGGAAATAAGGAGCAGAAAAAAATAATCAAGGATCTTTTGGGCAAGAAAAATTTGACGAAGCGAGAGTTGGAGAATTTCAGAAATGTTATCCGGGAGACGGGGTCTCTGGAATATTCGGAAAAGATGGCGGAAAAACTTGTTGTAGACTCTATCAAGGCATTGGAAGATATCAATTTAAAAAACAAAGAAGCGCATGGATTTTTAGAAGAAATTGCGCGCTATATGGTTTCCCGAAGCGTTTAGCCGGCATTGCTTGCTTTTTGTTTTTGGGGTAATATTTTAGTATTGGCATAAATTGCTCGAAGTTGAAGTTGTAAAAACTAAACCGCAGAGTTATTTCATTATGGAAAAAAACTTGGAGAACGTTCCCGGGCATATTGCTATTATTCCCGATGCCAACCGGCGTTGGGCTAAGGAGCGAGGATTGGCGCCCTGGGAAGGGCATGAGGAAGGCGCCAAGAACTTTGAAAAGCTTATCAGCTATTCATTGAAAAAAGGTATAAAATGTTTGTCTATCTGGGGTTCTTCTTTGGACAATCTTTTGAAGCGCCCGATCCAAGAAAAGAAAGCTCTTTTGGATATTTACAAGCGCTATTTCACCCGCCTGTTGGAAGGGAAAGAAGTTTATGAGAATGAGGTTAAAGTCAATTTTATCGGACGCTGGGAAGAGCAATTTCCGGAATCTTTGAAAAAAATAATTTACGAAGTTGTCGAAAAAACTAAGGACTATAAGAAGAAGGTTCTCAACTTCATGTTGGCTTATAGCGGGACGGATGAAATGATTCAGTCTATTCAAATGATCCACGATAAATACGGTGAAGGAATCAAAATAACTCCAGAAATAATAAAAGAGAATCTTTATACCAAGGATTTGCCTCCAGTGGACTACCTTGTTCGGACTGGTGGTGAACCGCATAATTCGACCGGATTCATGATGTGGGATATGGCTGACGCCCAATACTATTTTACTGAGGAAAAGTTTCCCGATTTTACTGAAGAAAAGTTCCAGCAAGCGCTGGATGAATACGCGAGGAGACAGAGGAGGTTTGGGAAGTAATAAATTCGGGATTATCTTGTATAAGGGTAAAACTGATTTATTAAATTCACCTAATTGTCTAATTACCTAATTCACCTAATAAAAATTAAAATAACCAAAGGTCAAATAAAAAATTTGGTATTTAGCATCTGACCTTTTGTTTTGCTATTTTGCCTTTTGAATTTTATTAGGTGAATTAGAAATTAGGTGAATTTGGAATTTGAATGTAATTTTTAACGCGTAATTTGTTATTGTGGCAATGACTTAATGTGCTGCAAAAAGCGAATTAGAATAAAATATTATGGCAATTGTATTTACTGACCAAAACTTCGAAAACGAGGTTATAAAAAGCGACAAGCCGGTGCTGGTGGATTTTTGGGCGCCGTGGTGTGGACCATGCCAGGTAATGGGTCCGATTGTGGAAGAGTTGGCGACGGAGATGGGGGACAAAGTGAAAATCGGGAAACTGGACGTGGATGAAAACGGAGAAACCGCCCAGAAGTACGGCATTATGTCAATACCTTCGCTCAAAGTTTTTAAAGGCGGACAAGTGGTAAAAGAGTTTACGGGAGTGCAAAATATCAATACTCTAAGGGAGGAATTGGGAAAAATTTAAAATGGATAAAATATACGATCTTATAATAATCGGCGCTGGCCCAGCGGGTCTTGTCGCTTCGATTTATGCTTCCCGATACCGGTTGGATCACTTGATTTTCGGGGCGCAACAGGGAGGACAGATGAGCGAGATAGCCGATATCGAGAATTGGCCCGGCGATGTCATTGTTGTCGGTCGGGATTTGATTTCCAGATTTGTCGCTCATGCTGAAAGCTACGGGATAAAAGTGAAAAACGAATCCGTCATTTTGATAAAAAAGGCGGATGGCTTTTTTGAAGTGGAAACTTCTCGGGGAAAATATCAAGCCAAAAGTTTGATTTTAGCCATGGGAGCGGAGTATCGCAAGATGAATATTCCAGGCGAAAAGGAATATATCGGCAAAGGTGTCAGCTATTGCGCGACTTGCGACGCGCCTTTCTTTCGGGATAAAACAGTGGCGGTTATCGGCGGAGGCAACAGCGCTGCGGTGGTGGCGATCGAGATGTCTGACTATGCCCAAAAAACCTATCTCATAAACAAGGGCGAAAAAATGAACGCCGAGCCGATTTGGCTGGAAAAAATTCACTCTAGTCCGAATATAGAAATTATAAAAAATACGGGCGTGATCGAAATAAGGGGAAATGAAAAAGTGGAAAAAATAATTTTGGATAAAGAATATGATAGTCGGGGGGAAATAGCCGTGGGCGGAGTTTTTATTGAAGTCGGCTCGGAGCCGGGCGTACAATTGGCCAAAAAGTTGGGAATGGAAACGGACGACGGAAATTACATCAAAGTCAATTCGGATATGAGCACGAGTGTCTCTGGAGTTTTTGCCGCCGGCGATATTACCACCGGATCCAATAAGTTTCGCCAAATCCTAACCGCTGCCGCCGAAGGCGCCATTGCCGCCAACAGTGCGTATAAGATGTTAAAGCTGAAATAATTATCATGGATCCGGTAAAATTATCCAAAAAACTCGGAGGAAAAATAGAAATACGAAGTAAGGTTAAGCTTACAAGCGGCAACCTGAAGTTTTTGTATACGCCGGGGGTGGCGGAAGTCTCGCGGGCGATCGCCAAGGATAATAAACTTTCCCATAAACTAACTATCAGAAAAAATACCATCGCGGTCGTTTCGGATGGATCGGCGGTGCTTGGCCTTGGCAATATCGGGCCGGAGGCGGCTCTGCCGGTAATGGAAGGAAAGGCGCTTTTGTTCAAGGAGTTGGGAAATGTGGACGCGTTTCCTATCGTTCTCGCGACGCAAAACACCGAGGAGATTATAGAAATAGTGAAAAACTTGGAGCCGACGTTTGGCGGGATAAATTTGGAAGACATCAGCGCGCCGAGATGTTTTGAAATAGAAGATCGATTGAAAAAAGAAATGAATATTCCCGTGATGCACGACGACCAGCACGCCACTGCTGTTGTAATTTTGGCCGGACTGATAAATGCGCTGAAAGTCGTGAAGAAAGATATTAAAAAAATTAGGATTATTATCTCCGGGGTGGGCGCGGCGGGAATCGCCACGGCGAAATTGCTTTTGAAATACGGAGCCAAAAATATTATTATGGTGGACAGTTGCGGAACGATTTACGAGAAGAGAAGCAATATGAATCCGGTTAAGACTGGAATAGCTAAGGTTACCAATTTAGAAAAAATTGAAGGCGGTGTCAGGGAGGCTCTTCGTGGGGCGGATGTATTTGTTGGAGTCTCCGCGCCCAATATCTTGACGGAAGAAGATATAAAATGTATGAGCAAAGACGCCATTGTTTTCGCTATGGCAAATCCTGTTCCGGAGATTATGCCGGAACGAGCTAAATCTGGCGGAGCCAGGATTGTCGCTACCGGACGCAGCGATTTTGCCAATCAAATCAATAATGTACTGGTTTTCCCGGGAATATTTCGGGGCGCGTTGGACAACAGTATCAAAGAGATTACGGATGCGCATAAGATCAAAGCGGCCGAAGCGATTGCCGGTTTGATAAAAAAACCGACTAGTGGTAGAATAATACCGAAAGCGCTGGACAAGAGAGTGGCGAAAGCGGTAAGTAGAGTGTTTAAAAAATAAAAACGCGATTCGAATCAACGAATGCATCCGAATTTACGAATAGGATAAAAAAGTATTCGTAGATTTGTAGATTCGGATTGATTCGCAGATTCGCATCGGTCTTATGAAGATTTACAAACAAAAAATTAACATCGAAAGCCAAAGCCAGATCGAGTTCATAGATATTACGGACAAAGTAGATGAAGTGATTTCAAAGTCCGGAATCAGAGAAGGGCAAGTATTGATTTACTCTCCGCACACGACTGCATCAGTGTCGGTTAATCACAATGAATCTATGTTGGTTCAGGATTTTATGCGGACGCTTTATCGCTTGGTGCCTGTTTCCGACCGCTACTCGCATGATCTTTTCGAGCTCAATCGCGCCAAGGCTTCCGACGGACGAAGTAACGGGCATTCTCATTGTAAAGTGTTGCTTTTAGGCGTCAGCGAAACCGTTCCTATTGAAAAGGGGAAAATGATGCTTACGGAAAGACAAAGCGTCTTTTTTGTCGAAACAGACGGCGCCAGAAAGAGGGACGTGATTGTTCAAGTGTTGGGACTGTAACGCGTAACGTATAACGTATAGTGAAAATTAGAAATTCAGTTAAATGTCAAAGAAAATTTTAGTATTATCTGCCGCACTCCTGGTTGTCATAACCAGTGTTTTTTATTTCCGCTATCGAGTTTATTATTCCCATGGAGATAAGAGTAAACAGGTTTCGTTTGAAATAAAGAAAGGGGAGGGGAATGCGGAGATTGCCGCCAACCTGGAAGCGGCGGAGCTTATTTCCGGCAAAATTTATTTTTATTATTATCTGCGTTCGCACGACTTGCTTAGCAGGATTATGCCTGGCGATTATAACTTATCTGGATCGATGACTATTCCCGAGATTGCCGCTGTCATTACTGAAAAGCGGGATGATTCAATCCGGGTTACTTTTCCTGAAGGTTGGAGCAGTCGGAAAATGGCGGACAAACTCAATGATTTAGGGCTTGACGGAGAAGGCTTTCTGGAGATAGTTGAAAAACCGCAAGAATTTTCTGGACAATACGGATTTTTAGAAGAAGGCAAAGTTTCTGGTCTGGAAGGTTATCTTTTCCCGGATACTTATTTTTTCAAAAAAAACGAAACGGCGGAGAATATTGTTTCTAAGATGCTCAATAATTTTGACGAAAAGCTGGCTGGGGAACTTCAGATGGAAATTGAAAGACAGGGAAGAAGCGTGCGTGAGATCGTGATTATGGCTAGTATTATTGAGAAAGAGGTGATGTCAGCTAGCGATATGAAGCTGGTGGGAGGGATTTTTTATAACCGCCTTGCTGCCAATATGCCCCTTCAAAGCGACGCGACTTTGAGTTATTATTTTCAAGATGACAAGGATCAGCACCAGGGCGAAGAATTAGACGCGGATACGCCGTATAACACTTATCGTTACAAAGGACTGCCTTCCGGCCCAATCGGGAATCCGGGGGAGAAAGCCCTAGTCGCTGCTATTTATCCAGAAAAGACGGAATTCATGTATTTTCTTTCTGACAAAAATACCAAGGAAACTGTTTTTTCCAGGACTTTCGAGGAGCACGTGGACAACAAAAAGTCCCACGGACTGTAGGATTTTTTAGTGATTGAAGATTATTTAGGCGCTGGAAGAATCGGAGTGCTTCCTTATGACATACATCGGGCGGTGAAGAATCTCTTTATGGATGTTGGCGATATAAAGGGAAATAAGTCCGATCGATGTCAGAATGATTCCTACTAGAAAAACGATGAAGATAGCTAGGTTTTCCGCGTCGGAAAAAGTTGAGGCGAAATGCCAGCCGAAAAAATATTTTCCAATCATTATATAAAAACCGATAATTCCCGAGAATATTGTGATGAAGATGCCCAAATAGCCGGCCAGCTTTAGCGGAACAAGGCTGAGAGATATGAAGCTGTTGAGAGCGAGCTTTACGAGCTTAAAGAAACTATAACTGGCAGTTCCATGAAGGCGCTTATTGGCTTCAAAATGGATATATTCCCGCCTGAAACCTAGCCAATCGATAAGTCCGCGAGTCATTCGCTGTGTCTCGGTAAAACGGTTAAATTCATCGATTACTACCCGGTCTAAAAGGCGGAAGTCAGTCGAATTTGGCATAATCTCCGTTTCAATTATGCTGTTAAGGATTTTGTAGAAAAGCTTGGAGCCCAGTATTCGGATTTGTGAATCGCTCTGGCTTTTCTTTCTTACCCCGATGACTACTTCAAAGCCTTGTTCCCATTTGCGGATAAAATCGGGAATGAGTTCCGCTGGATGTTGCAAGTCGGCATCCAGGATTATGCAAGCATCTCCGGAGCAGTAGTGGAGTCCCGCGGTAGTGGCAATTTCTTTGCCGAAATTGCGCGAAAAATCGACCAACTTGACGCTTGAATCATCCCGAGTCAATCTTTTTATCTCTTTGCCGGTCCCATCTTTGCTTCCGTCGTTCACAAAGATGATTTCTCGGGAATATTTTTCCTTGAACGGATCGAGAACTTCTGCTATCTTTTCATAGAGGGGCCGGATGTTCATTTCTTCGTCGTAGGCGGGAATTATGATAGAGATGGATTTCATGTTATTATAAAGATTACTTTTTTCGACTTGATTTTAAACAATACAAGTATAGCACCTTCAAGGGTCGATGTCCATAAACCGAACTACGAACAATTTACTATGCCGACAAATGATAAAAATGTATTTTTTTCGCTGGACGACTTTGGTATAAGTCAAAAAGCAAATGAGAATATCTTGAAACTTGCCCAGTCGGGAAAGATAGGTCGAGTTTCGGTGATGTCTCACGGAGCCATTTGCCCGGAGGACGCGGACAGCCTTTTAGCGACCGGAGTCGAGTTGGATGTCCATGTCGATTTGAGAAACAGCGTTGATTTCAAACGAAAGCTAAAAGACGGAATATTTGGAAGGGCGGCTGTTTTCATCAGCAGTTATTTTTCGGGCAAGGCAACGCCTGCTTTGATTGAAGAGATGTGGGCGAGTCAAATCGAAGGTTTTCAAAAGATTTTTGGAAAGTCCCCCGATGGAATAAATTCCCATGAGCACGCGCATTTTTTCCCTCCCTACTTCAGAATTCTGCTTAAACTTTCGAAAGAATACGGCATAAGGCGTATGCGGTTTGGCAAAAAATCATATTGGGGAACCGCTCCCGTTTCTTGGATACTTAACTGTCTCAGAATAAAGAATAATCGTTTGTTTTTGGAATCAGACTTAGATTCCCCTGACTTGGTGCTAAGTTTCGATTGGCTTGGAAGTTTGGACAGTTTGGAAAAATATTTGAAAAATGGAAGTATCGAGGTGATTTTCCATCCCGAGCGGGACGAAGAGATGGCTTTTTTGGAAGATTTGTGAGCGGGGAGCGCAAACAATTGGAACGCCGGCCGTATGGACTTAACAAAGAAAATTTAGGCGCCGTGACAAAATAACTTGTGCGGATCGCGCTCATTTTTGCGTTAGATTTGTTTTAAAAATTCCGAGGAATATCGAGATATTGTGAGGAATTTTTTAAGCAAAGATGATGTGAAAATGAGTGTGAAATGTATAAGTTATTTTGTCACGGTGACTTAGATAATTCATGACAGTTTCTAACGGTGGCGATGCTGACAAAAAGTTGGTAGCGGCCGCAAAGATAAATCCAGACGCATTCGCTGGCATTGTCGATCGGTATTGGAATCGCCTTTTTGGTTTTGTTCGGAGAATATCTTATTTTTCCCAGGAGGATATCGAGGATATTTTGCAAGAAGTGTTCGTGAAAGTGTACCGGTATCTTAATGGCTACGATGATTCCATGGCTTTTTCCACTTGGATTTACCAAATTACCAGAAATACGGTGATCGACCAAATCAGAAAAAGAAAAGCCCGGCCGATATCGATCCAGCTGGAAACGGAAGAATTGCTTCAGATGCTCAGGTGCGGCTTGGATATCAAGAAGGAATTAGAGACGAGTGATTTGCTGGAAAAGGTGAAAAAAATAATTTTCGGTCTGCCTGCTAATTATCGGGAAGTCTTGATTCTGCGTTTTTTAGAGGAGAAGGATTACGGTGAGATTATGGATATTTTGGAGCTGCCCAAAGGAACAGTGGCTTCGCTGATAAACAGAGGCAGAAAAATGATGTTAGAGGAAGCGAAGAAGCAAAAAATAGTGTAATTCGTAAAGAACTCTATGGATAATCCAGCGAAAAAAATAATCGACAAAATAAAAGTGGAGCACGTGGTGCCGGAGTCGCGATGGAAGCTTGGTTGGAAGAGCTATGCCTTTTGGGCGATATGGGGAGGTACTTTATTTTTGGGAGCGCTGTTTTTTTCTTTTATCATTTTAAATCTTTTGGATATCCGGCCGGAAATTTTCCATCATTTGCGGTTGGGGAGATTCGCGTTTATTTTGGTCGCGACCGCCCCTTATTTATGGATCAGCCTTTCCATTCTGGCTTTGGTGTCGGGATTCATGGCTATCCGCCGGACAAAAAGGGGCTATCGCTACAGTGTTCTTTTTGCTACCAGCTTGGGAGTTTTGACAATTTCAGTTTTGGGAATCGCGTTGCACATATCCAAAGTCAACGAAAGAATGGGCGGGGGCATTTTCCATGGCGCGCCAGATCGGCGCCATTTGGCTTTTCCCATTGAAAAAAGATGGTCGCGTCCTGAGGAAAAGATGCTGGGAGGAGAGATTGTCGAGCTTAAATCAGAGTATTTTATGCTGATAAACTTTGAAGACGAAACCTGGGAGGTGCGATATTTTCCGGATACGGAAATTAGAGTTGGCGGCCAACTGGAAGCGGGGATGAAAGTGGGAATAATCGGAGAGAAAATTGATGAGCGGAAATTTGAAGCGGAGTTTATCCGGTCGTTTCCTTTCGGCGGTTTTGGAGGAAGAAAAAGACCGCCTGGAGAAAAGCCTTTTTTTATGAGACCGCCTGGAGATTAATAAATCTGCAAACTATAAAATCATTGCTCGTATAACCTAACCGTGAGGGCGGTTGTTTTTTTTGGAAGCATGCGCCAAAAAAGCAAACGTCCGAAATAACCATTAAATTATAAAAGAATGCCAATTGACAAAAAAGTTATCGTTCCCGCCTTGGCTCTGGCCGTTGTCTTGGGCGCCGGAGTTTATGGGATAAGCAAAGTAAGCGCTGAAGAAAATGGGAGAAGATTTTCAATGGTTGAAAAAATAGCGGAGAAGTTCGGCCTTAACAAAGGCGAAGTTGAAAAGGTCTTTGAAGAAAACCGGTCCGAACACCAGGCGCAAATGAAAAATAATTTTGAAGAAAGGCTCAATGAGGCGGTATCAAAGGGGGAATTGACCGAGGCGCAAAAGCAATTGATTCTCGCGAAAAAAGAAGAGATGGAGAATGAACGGGAGAAAAACAGGGAAGACCATAGAAATCTGTCGGCGGAAGAAAGAAAAAACAAGATGGAGGAGCGGCGCAGCGAACTGGAAAAATGGGCTAAAGATAATGGAATAGATGTGGGATATTTAATGGGAATGGGTAAAATGGGCCAAAAGGGAGGACACGGGGGAGGTTGCCTTTCGGGAGAATGTCCGGTTGGCGGCAGAAATTAAGTTTAGAAAGAAGCCTTGGGTAAGAATTCCCTGATTTTTCAGGGAATTTTTACTTATTTTTTGCGCAAACGCAAATATTCCCTTATCTCCACGTATGTAGTACTATTGAAAGATGGATCGAAATTGTTTAAAAATAACCAAATGAAAAAGAAGAAGCAACTTGTTGCCGCTGCGGCTGTTTTACTGTTGGCGGGAGGATACTATTGGTACGACCAAAGCGGTTCGACTGAAAAAAAGGTTCGCTACGCGACCGCGGAAGCGGAGAAAGGGGCGCTTGCCAGCTCTATCTCAGCCAGCGGAAACGTTATTGTTGACAATCAATCGACTGTCGATCCGACTATAACCGGAACGGTGGCGGATTTGTCGGTGAAAGTCGGAGACAAAGTGGAAAAAGGGCAGTTTCTTTTTAACATCGTTAACAACGATTTGAGTGTGAGCGTTTCCAAAGCGGCGGCTTCCTATGAATCGGCCAAGAATTCTCTCGAGTCGGCCAAAATCGACAAAGACAGCGCCAAGGCGGCTTATGAAAAAGCCAAAGACGAGGATGATGACGACGATGACGCCTACACGGGGAGAGAGTTGGATGTATTGAAGGATAAAGTGGACTTAGCAGAATCGAAAATAATTCAGGCGGAAAAGAGCTTGGCGGCCAGCGGGGCGGATTTTGGAAATGCGCGTACGGACGCTGCCGAGAGAAAGGTGGTTTCCGCCATATCAGGGACAGTGCTGGGAGTGAATGTTAAAAACGGCGATGATTTGAGTCGGACGTCTTCAGTCGATAACGCCAGCGCGCCGATAATAATCGGAGAAATAGAAACACTGAAAGCCGAGGTGGAAGTGAACGAAGTGGATATTGCCAAAGTGGCGATCGGGCAGAAAGTAACGATTGAAATGGACGCTTTGGACGGAGTGAATTTTTTCGGTAAAGTGGAAAAGATTGATTCGCTGGGAACCGTTTCGCAGGGAGTGGTCAGTTATAACGTTACTGTCGGATTCGATTCGCTGGATGCCAGAATCAAGCCGGATATGACTGTTTCCGCCTCCATTATCACCGATGAAAAACAGGACGTTTTGAAAGTTCCAAGCAGCGCGGTAAAAACTGAAAACAATGCTTTTTATGTTGAAATCTTAGTCAAGGGTTCTCCGCAAAAGAGAGATGCGGCGGTTGGCATTTCCAACGGCGCGGAAACGGAAATCACGAGCGGTCTGGCGGCTGGCGATAAGGTGATAACGGAAACAATTGACGTAAGCGGAGAAGAATCGAGCAGTTCTGGTTCAAGCGCAAGAAATTCCGGCGGCAATGTCAGAATTCCGGGAGTGGGAGGATTTGGAAGGTAAGAACTCGCGAAATCAGAGCGAATGATAGCGAATTAAAGCTAATAAAATTAGAAATTCGCTCTCATTGGCTGACATTCGCTCCGCTTTCGCGAGTAATATTTATGATTGAATGCGATAATCTTACTAAAATATATAAAAACGGCGATGTGGAGACGGCGGCGTTGAAAGGCGTTTCTTTCAAGATAGAAAAGGGAGAGTTTGTTTCCATTATCGGGCCGTCGGGATCGGGAAAATCAACCCTTATGCATATACTGGGGGCGCTCGACACGCCGACCGCGGGAAGCTATGTTTTCGACGGGAAAGACATTTCACGGTTCAGCGACGACGAGCTTTCCGATTTTAGGCGCGATAAAATCGGTTTTGTCTTTCAGTCGTTTAATCTTCTTCCCAGGACAACCGTCATGCGCAACGTTATGTTGCCGCTGGTTTATTCCGGAAAAACAATGGAAGACCGGGAGAAGAAAGCGCGCGCGTGTCTTCTCCAGGCCGGAATGGAAGAGAATAAATTTGGAAACTTGTCCAATCAACTCTCCGGCGGTCAAATGCAAAGAGTGGCAATCGCTAGGTCGCTTATCAATAACCCGTCAATTATTCTGGCGGACGAACCGACCGGAAATCTGGACACCAAAACCAGTCGCACGGTTATGGAAGCTTTTGCGGAGCTTAACCGGCAAGGACATACCGTGATTCTTATCACCCACGAGATGGATGTAGCGGGTTATGCCAAAAGAATAATTCATGTTCGGGATGGAATGATAGAGAGCGATGTAACACATAATAACATAACACATAACACATAACACATAACACATAACACATAACACATGGAACTTTAGGAGGTTGTTTCATGTTGCGTGTTTCATGTTTCATGCTAGCTGATTTATTAAAAGAAGTTTTTTGGTCTTTGTCTGGCAATAAAGTCAGGTCTGGTTTGACGATTTTGGGCATTGTTATAGGGATTGCTTCGGTAATAGTTATGGTGGCAATTGGGCAGGGAGCCAAAGCATCGGTCACATCCAGCATCGAGTCGATTGGATCTAATCTTATTATGATAATGCCCGGTTCGCAGCGGGTAGGCGGGGTCAGCCAGGGTGGAGGCAGTTCGGAAACGCTGACTGAAGAAGATGCCGATGCTATCAAAAACCAAATTTCCAACGCGAAAGCGGTGGCTCCGGCGGTAACCGGACGCTATCAGATAACCGCCAAAGGAAACAATGCCAATACTCAGGTGGTGGGAACCGTGGCCGATTATGCAGTCGTGCGAAACGTAAGCATGTCTTCCGGATCGTTTTTTTCCGAATCGCAAATAAGAAGTTCGGCTAAAGTCGCGATTCTCGGTCCGGACACGAGAGACGAGCTTTTCGGCGAAAACGTGAGTCCGGTCGGACAAAATATCAGAATAAACAAGATAGAATTTTTGGTGATCGGTGTGGCCAAATCTAAAGGAGGATCCGGATTTAATAATCAAGACGATATAATTTATGTTCCGCTGACATCGGCGCAACATTATCTTTCCGGAAACGACTACGTCAACAATATCAGTGTTACGGCCGCCGATCAGGATTCCATGGCTTCGGTGCAGAGCCAAATTACCAAGTTGCTTCTTAGTCGCCATAAAATTACCGACTCGGCGCAGGCGGATTTCAGCATAATGAATCAAAATGATATCATATCCACCGCCTCAAGTGTAACAGGCACTTTTACGATTCTGCTTTCATCCATCGCCGGCATCTCGCTTCTCGTTGGCGGAATCGGTATTATGAATATGATGCTTACGACTGTCACCGAGCGGACGCGTGAAATCGGGCTTCGAAAAGCGGTAGGGATAAAGAAAATGTATATCAACTTGCAATTTCTTGCCGAGGCGGTCGCCTTGACTTTTCTAGGAGGAATGTTGGGAATAATATTGGGGTGGCTGGCGTCGCTTTTGGTGACGAAATTTGTCAGCAGTTTGACGACGGAAGTTTCCTTATCGTCGATTCTGTTGGCTTTCGGGGTATCGACGGCAATCGGAATAATTTTCGGGTTTTATCCCGCCCGCCGGGCGGCGAATCTTAGCCCGATTGAAGCGTTGAGATATGAGTGATGGGTTTCATAAATCTATGTAACTTGAAAAAAGCATACTATCTATGGTATGCTTTTTTATATGCACGAGTCGTTAGCTATAATTATCCTGGCTGCGGCCGGATTTCTGATCTCGCTTCACATCCGCCGCTCCAAGAAAACCGGAGAAAAATTGGTTTGCTTTATCGGCGGGGGGAAAAGGAGTTGCAACGAGGTGGTGGAAAGCGAGTATTCCAGAACGTTGGGAATTCCCAATGAGATTGCCGGAATGGTTTATTATGTCCTGGCGCTTTTGTTTGCCTTGATCTTTCTTTTGTTTGATTCTCTGGGATTGTTTTTTATTTTGACAGCAAAAATTTCTTCCACCGGGGCTTTTCTCGCGTCGATGTATTTTGTCGGCATCCAAGCGTTTGTCTTGAGAAAATTTTGCGAGTGGTGCCTGGCGACCGCCGTCATAAACACGCTGATTTTCGGAATAGTGTGGATGTTTTTATGAAAGATCCCCCAGGCAGGGAGCGACATGAAAGTTTGTCATAACGTTCACGCATCATCTGGAGTTTTCATCCCGACTTAGCAGGATAAATTTTGTTTTTCAAACAATGCTCTGTTTAATTATCTCCGTCTAAACCTTCATCAAAACCAAGGGATGAAAATTTGGGCGGAGGGAAAATCACATCCTTGGAATATATTTGAGTGATTTTCCTGTAGCCAGATATGCGTTGTTAGGCGATGAAACTAAAAATTTCCATTCCTAATAATAAAGAATTTTTGGCAATTTAGTTGGTGAATTTGAAAGTTCCAATAACCTGCTTGAATAATTTTTCAGCACTTGCCAAGGAAGTCTTTTTTGAGTCAAAGATATTGAAATTCATTAGGAATATTTCTTTATCACCAACCAAATAAACAGATGGACTAGGTCCGTTCTTAGTTTCGTTTACCGAATAATATCCCTGACCGCCAGCAACGGAAATTTTGCTGTAGTTGCCGATTGTCAACATTTTCAAATAACTTTCTCTATTGTTTATGGTGCCATCCGCATTTGTACCATACATTACTTTCACTATCTGGATGTTGTCTTTGTTAAATCCCTCGCCTTGCCAAACGGTGACATTGTATCCGTCAGGATCGCTACCGCTATCACCAACTAAATTCCAATCGTTTGGATATTGGAATTGATAAGCATATTTTTGGTCGGAATAGGTTTTCCAATCAGATGGTACTGAGGTGACATTGTTAGTTTGTCCTGGCTGAGTTGCTGGTGGTTGGGTTGTCGCCGGTTGTTGCGCCACAGGAGCGGGAGTCGCTGACTGTGTTTGGCTCGTTTGTTGTTGACCACACCCGGCCAAAAAGACCACGCCAAGCAGCACAGAACTCATTGCTAATAATTTTTTCATAGTGTTTATTGTTAAAATTAAAATTATTTTGAACGAGTTATTCGACCGAGCAAAATTGCCAAAAATTCTTTTCAAAATAGATAGGAAATTTTTAGTTTTTTCGCCTAACGTATGCGTGTATCAGAAGTTGCTGAATTTTCCATTCCTTGATCAAAGTATAAAAGAAAATTCAGCAATTTGGGCGAGCTCTTTCGGAAAAGAGCGAGCCTGATACACGCTGTTAGGCGATGTTGCACTTTTAACCTTATCGTGATAAGGTGCGAGCATAGCGAGCAAAAATTGCTTTTTGTTTTTCAATAACAACCGAGAAAGGAGGGAGGGAAGATGGGGCTTCATCCAGTTTTTACCTTAATGCCGACTTGTCAGCACCTGAGGCTCGTGCCGACAGAAAGCGACCTTGCCCACATAAAAGCGCTTCTTTGGGAACTGCGCGAGGAGGACGATAACACTCCCGAAGATGTCGAGGAATACATACTTGACATCCTTGGAAAGCACAAATCGTGGCCGGGGCGGATTTTTCGGGCGGAATGCACGAAGCTGAATATAGCATGCGTGCTGACCGAGTCGGTGGTGATCAGCGAAGAAACTCCACTGCCAATACTCGTTGTGAATAAGGATCGTCTTATTCAGTGCGATCAGCGGGAGGAGAACCCGTGTTTTCCAAATAAAGCACTCGAAAGCTGGGTGCTGGACGGACTTTCATCAATCTGAACTGTGCCCGTCGGGGGTGGACGAAAAATCCGCCCCTATTTTTTTATTGAAAAACAAAAAGCAATTTTTAAAAGTGCAATTTCGCCTAACTCTTTTATATGCGAAGTGTTTTCGTATATTGTACGGGATATTGCGTCTTTGGCGAATATCGTGTACGATTCAACTGTGTCTTTATTATACACAATAATTAAATGGACGTCTACTTGAAAAAATTAGAAGATGAGTTAAGATTGCGAAATTACAGCCCTAAGACCATCAAGAGCTACGCGGCTTGCGTGGAAAAGTATTTGCAAGCGAAGCAGAGCAACCTCGATTCAGTCGACGTTGATTTCATAAAACAACACCTCCTGGCGATGATAGAAAAAGGCGCGGCCTCCCAAACCACCAACCAAAATCTGCAGGCTATCAACTTTTTCTGCTGGAACGTGCTAAAATACAAAAACAAAATTGACATAAAATTCGCCAAAACTCCAAGCAAGCTTCCCGTAGTCCTGTCGCGGCAGGAAATACTGACTATTTTAGAAACAATCGCCAATGAAAAACATAAACTGATGATCGCGCTAGCCTATTCCGGCGGCTTGCGTGTCAGCGAGGTTATCAACCTGAGAGTTAAAGACGTAAACTTGCCGGAATTGACCATTCATCTCAAAGGAGCAAAAGGCAACAAAGACCGTATCACTGTTTTTCCGGAAAAGCTGGTTGAAAAAATCAAAAAGATTTCTTCCGGAAAAGATTCGAGCGATTATGTTTTTGCCAGTGAACGCGGAGGAAAATTGACCGAGAGAACCGCTCAGAAAATTTTTGAAAACGCTTTGGACAAAACCGGAATCCAAAAAGACGCTACGTTTCATTCGCTTCGCCACAGTTTCGCGACACACTTGCTGGAAAACGGCACCGATGTGCGTTATGTACAGGAACTTCTCGGACATGCTAATATCAGAACAACGCAGTTATATACCAAAGTCACTAATCCGAGCCTTAAGAAAATCAAGAGCCCGTTGGAATAAATCATGAAAAACATACGTAACTTCTGCATAATCGCGCACATTGATCATGGAAAGTCCACTTTGTCGGACCGGCTTTTGGAATTGACTAAGACAGTGGAGATGCGCAAGATGAAAGAGCAGCTTCTTGACCAGATGGACCTTGAACGGGAGCGGGGGATAACGATAAAAATGCAGCCGGTTCGCATGGAGTACCATGCTGAAAGCACCAAATCCAAAGTTCCAAATTCCAAACAAATTCAAAATTCCAATGACCAAAATACAAAACAAGCAGGGAATAGGTATATTTTGAATTTGATCGACACTCCGGGGCATGTGGATTTTGGGTATGAAGTGTCTAGGTCGTTGGCGGCGGTGGAAGGGGCGGTTTTGTTGGTGGACGCTACCAAGGGAGTGCAGGCGCAAACGCTAGCTAATTTGTACCAAGCCGTGGAGCATAATCTGGAAATTATTCCGGTAGTCAACAAAATCGATCTTCCCAACGCCGATACTGCTAAGACCAAAAAAGAAATCATTCATATTTTAGGCTGCGGGGAAAAGGATATCTTGGAGGTGTCCGGAAAGACCGGCGCGGGCGTGAGTGAGCTTTTGGAAAAAATAGTCGAAAAAATTCCACCGCCCGGAGGAGAGGGAAAAAAACCGCTGCGGGCTTTGATTTTTGATTCCAAATACGACACATACAAGGGCGTGTTGGCGTATGTTAGGATCGTGGACGGAGAAATCGAAGCCGGACAAAAAATATATTTGCTGGTGGGAAAAAAGGAAAGCGACGTGATCGAAGTGGGGCATTTTGTGCCGGATTTGAAGAAAACTGGAAAACTTTCGGCCGGGGAAATCGGCTATATTGCCACCGGACTGAAAAGCGTGGAGGATTGCAAGGTCGGCGATACGGTAACGACTCGCGAAAGCGGAGCGAATGAAACGCGAATGGAAGCTAATAAAGTCGATGCGCTTCCCGGGTACAAGGAGGTGCGGCCGATGGTGTATGCCAGTTTTTATCCGGTGGAGGGAGATGACTATAATTTTATGCGCGACGCTTTGGACAAGCTGAAACTGAACGACGCCGCTTTTGCTTTCGAACCGGAATCCAGTTTGGCTTTAGGGCGGGGTTTCCGTTGCGGATTTTTGGGGCTTTTGCATCTGGAAATAATCCAGTCCCGCTTGGAGAGGGAATTTAATATTAGCCCAACCATCACCACGCCGGGAGTTGTTTACGAGATAAAATTAACCAACCAAGACGAGCGGGTCAAAATTTATTCGCCGTCGGAATTTCCCGACCCGTCCATAATTTCTGAAATATACGAGCCCTTTGTCGGCTTGGAAATAATTTCTCCCTCGGCTTATCTTGGTCCGATTATGGATGTGATGAGAAACACCCGTGCGGCTTATCGCGATACGGAATACA
Organism: Patescibacteria group bacterium; assembly: GCA_030837625.1. Classification (GTDB taxonomy): domain Bacteria; phylum Patescibacteriota; class Minisyncoccia; order Moranbacterales; family UBA2206; genus XYA2-FULL-43-15. Next base: position 91,381 of record JAUPKF010000001.1, read on the forward strand.
TTGACGGCGAGCGGATGATTTTGAAATTCGATTGCCCTTTGATGGACGTAATCACTAACTTGCACGACGATATCAAAGGCGCGACCAAGGGGTATGCCTCGATAAATTACGAAGTGAAAGATTACCGCCCGTACGATTTGGTGAAATTGGATATTTTGGTGGCGGAAGAAAAAATGGATGCTTTTTCCCGGATTGTTCCCAAGGAGAGGGCGTATTCCGAGGGAAAGCGGGTTGTGGAAAAACTGAAGGAATCGATTCCCAGGCAAAACTTTCAAATTGCTATTCAGGCGGCGATCGGCGGCAAAGTCATCGCCCGGGAAACCATTCAGGCTTTTCGAAAGGACGTAACCTCGAAACTTTACGGCGGAGACGTGACTCGGAAAAGAAAGCTTTTGGAGAAGCAAAAAAAAGGCAAAAAGAAGATGAAAAATATCGGAAGAGTGACGATACCGTCAGAAGCTTTTTTGTCGGTGCTTAAAAAATAACTTTACGGACTACGAATTACGAATTTCTTACGAATATACGAATTTTTTTAAAATGAGATCTATTCCGACAAAAAGCCATTCGTATTTCGTACATTCGTACTGATTCGTAATTCGTAGTCCGTTTCCGTTAATTGCGGGGTCTCTATAAATTTGCTAATATATCATTATGAGTTATATTCAGCGGAGAAATAAAAAATTGCGGAAAATTTGGATCATCATTTCACTTCTGGCGGTTTTGGCGATGGTGGCTTTTACTGTTGCTCCGCTTCTGACGCTTTAGGTTAGGGTTTAACCTATGGAAGGAAAAAAAGAAAAATCATTCAAGGGCTGGATTCTGAAAATATTCATTTTTTTTGGGTTGGTTGCTTTTATTTTCGTTGGAATTTCTGCCGGCCGCCAGACGTTGAAAAAGAAGGAAATAAAAAAAGAAATCGAAACTCTCAGGGAAGAAGCGGAAAAAATAGAGAAAGACAACTCGACTCTTGAAGATAAGATAGCGTATTTGGAAAGCCGCGATTATCAGGAAAAAGAAGCCAGAGACAAGCTTGGTTTGCAAAAACCCGAGGAAAATCTGGTTGTCATCAAACAGAATTTGTCCGAAAAAGAAGAGGAGGAAGAGGGACATTTCGAAAATCAGGCGCAAGAAAGAGAATCAGGAGAAACATTTAACCCGAAGAAGTGGTGGGATTATTTCTTTAAATATTAGCAATTTGCTAAAGCAGAGCGCCGGCCATAGGCTGGTCCGCCTTTGGCGGAAATGAAATCGAATGGGAGTGAATAATAGTAAAGAGAAATATAAAAAATTGATCAGGGCGGCGTATGCGGCAGGCTTGTCGGTTTTTGTTATGGTTGCCTTTGTCGCGGTTTTGATTTATGGATTTGGCGCCGATAACCGATTAGTTAAAACGGCTAGCTGTATCATTCCTTATCCGGCGGCTGTCGTTGATTGGAAATTCATCAGTCTTTATGATTTGGAAAACGATACGAACGCCGTCAAAAGTTTTTACGAAAAACAGGACTTTTCCGATTTGGGGCTGAGAGTCGATTTTTCCACTTCCGACGGGGAGAAAAGGCTGGCCATCAAACGAAAGAATATTCTCAGCAGGTTGATTGAAAACAAATTAATCGAGGAAGAGGCAAAAAAGCGGGGAATTGTTTTGACGGAAGAAATAATCGATCAGGAGGTGGAAAGAAAATTGCGCGACTGGGGAAGCGAGGAATATGTCAAAAAGAACGTGCTTAGTTTGTATGGTTGGACGATGGAAGATTTCAAGGAAAAGGTGGTAAAGCCGGACATATACAGGGAAAAACTTTTTGCCGATATCAGAGAAACCAGCCAGTCTTTCAAGGAGGCGCGCCAAAAAATTGAAAAGGCGCGAAAGGAATTGGAGGATCGCCAAAATTTCGGGGAGATAGCAGGAAAATATTCCGAAGGGGAGTCGGCTAAAAACAAAGGCGATTTGGGATGGTTCAGTTACGATCAGATGCTTCCTGAAATTTCCGGCGTTGCCGGCAAGCTGGAAAAGGGGAAAATCAGCGAAATTGTAGAAAGTCCTCTGGGCTATCATATTGTAATGGTTGATGACAAGAAAACTGAGGATGATCAAGAAAAGGTTAAGATTAAGCAGATATTCGTGAGAACTCCTAATGTCGGCGATTGGTTGTCGGAGAAAGAAAAAAATGCTAAAATAAACGTGCTCGCGAAAGGCATCTTTTGGAACAAGGAGAGCTGCGAAGTTGAATTTGTCGACGACAGCCTTAAGGATTTCGAGAATAACTTGATAAATAATTCGAAGGACGATATCTCGGTTTTATTTTAATTAAGCGACTCGAATGTCTCGAATCTACACGCGAATGTATCGAATTCATTCGAATCATTCGAGTGCTCATTCGTAAATTCGGGTCGCCAATAAGAAAATGTCAAAGCCAAAGGTAAGTGAAGATTTGTGTATCGGATGCGGGACTTGTGAGTCTTTGTGTCCTAAAGTTTTCAAAATTGAAAACGGAAAGTCCAAGGTGGTTGCCGAGGATTGTGGAGATTGCAACTGTCAAGAGGTGATTGATTCTTGCCCCGTCAGCGCCATTTCGATGGAGTAGAAAACCGTTTTAAATTTCGGGGGAATGTCTAGCTAAATATAAAATACAAATGCCAAAATATAACACGAAAGTTATGATTTTTGGCGTTGTATTACGGTAACGCGAAAGCATAAGTTATAAATAATAAATATTTTAAACACAACGCGTATGGAAGATAAAATTGAAAAAAACATTGGCGAAGAGTCCATCGAATATTTTTCAGAAAAAGGCGAAGAAAGGGGTCGGCGCCGGACGGTTTTTTACGTGGTTCCGTTGATTGTTTTGATTGTTCTTGTGTCTTCGACTTTCGGAGCCGTTTTTGGTTTTTTGGCTTCGGGTGTCGGGCAAAACGCTTTTTCGAAGATTTTCCCGAATTATGTGGCGGCTCCCAAAGAAAAGAATGCTGATATAATCAGGCAACAAATTGTTGAAGAAGATTCGGCCGTTATCGACGTGGTGGAAAAGGCTACGCCGGCAGTTGTGAGCGTGGTGGTTAGCAAGGACGTTCCCAGAATGAGACAGATTGACCCTTTCGATCCCTTCGGAGGTTTGAGAGATTTTTTTGGGCAAAACGGCCAGGACAGCCAGGGGGGTTCCGTCGAGAAGCAGCAAATCGGAGGAGGTTCGGGATTTTTTATCACAATGGACGGAATGATAGTAACCAACCGCCATGTAGTAGAAGACACAACTGCTGATTATACCGTTCTCACCAGCGACAATAAGGAACATCCGGCCAGCGTTTTGGCCAGGGATCCAGTGAATGATATCGCGGTTATAAAAATTGAAGGTAATGAATATACCACGTTGGAACTGGGCGATTCCGGCGTTCTCAAGACCGGCCAAACTGTCATAGCTATTGGCAATTCTCTAGGAGAGTTTTCCAATACGGTGAGCAAAGGAATAATCTCCGGTTTAAAGCGCAACGTTACCGCTTCCGGCGGCGGCCAGGCGGAAAGATTGACCAATATTATTCAGACGGATGCCGCCATCAATCCGGGAAATTCCGGCGGACCGCTTATAGATATCAATGGCCAGGTGATCGGAGTGAACGTGGCTGTGGCGCAGGGAGCGGAGAATATTGGCTTTGCCATTCCTTCTTCCCAGATAAAAAGAATCGTGGAGCAGGTGAAAACTACCGGAAAAATTTCCTCTCCCTATATCGGTGTTCGGTATATCCAGGTTGACGACCAGTTGCAAAAAGAAAACAATCTTCCGTTCAACTACGGCGCGTTGGTTTTGAGAGGCGAAAGGATGACTGATTTCGCGGTGATTCCCGGTTCCCCGGCGGATAAAGCCGGTGTCGTGGAGAATGATGTCATCTTGGAAATTGACGGGACAAAAGTTGACGCGGAAAACAGCTTGGCGGAAATAATCAACCGGCATAATGTCGGGGACGAGATAACCTTGAAAGTTTGGCACCGAGGAGAAACGAAGGATATTAAAGTAAAGCTGGAGGAAAGAAAGTAGTCTAGCGGATGAAAGAGACGTTGCCATTTTTCAGTTTATAAATTCCAAATCCAAAATCACAAATTCCAAATAAATGCTAATGACCAAAACTCAAAATTCAAAACTGTTTTGGATTTTGAAAATTTTGATTTTGAAATTGTTTAGGATTTGGTGCTTATAATTTGAGATTTATTTTGTTATGGATTTAAATAAACTGACAACCAAGTCCCAGGAAGCTTTGCGCAACGCCCAGGAATTGGCCATAAACAAAAACCAGCAGCAGGTGGATGTTTTTCATTTGCTTTATTCTCTTATAACCCAGAAAGATTCTCTGATTCCGGCAATTTTTCAAAAAATGGAGCTGGACGCAGAAAAAATAGCCAGGGAAGTTATGGCAGAAGTGGAAAAACACCCCCCGAATCATCAAACTGAGCCACGCCAAATTTTTATCACGCCTGATTTGATTGTGGCGCTAAACAATGCCGAGCAGGAGGCCAAAAAGATAGGGGACGAATTCATTTCCACTGAACACTTAATGCTGGCGCTTTTGTCTTCCAGAACGAAGGTAAAAATATTTTTAGAAAGCAGGGGGATGAACTATGATAATGTTTTGAAAATTATGGCCGGTATTAGGGGATCCCAACGGGTAGATTCTCCTGACCCTGAATCAAAATTTCAGGCGTTGGAAAAATATACCATTAATTTGACAGAAATGGCTCGCGATAAAAAACTTGATCCGGTCATCGGAAGGGACAATGAAATCAGGCGGGTAATGCAAGTTCTTTCGCGGCGGACGAAAAACAACCCCGTTCTTATCGGAGAAGCGGGAACGGGGAAAACCGCCATTGTGGAGGGTTTGGCGCAAAGAATTGCCGATGGGGACGTGCCAGAAACGATCAAAGACAAGCTTCTTTTGTCCTTGGATTTGGGTTCTCTTTTGGCGGGAACTAAATTTCGAGGAGAATTTGAGGAAAGGTTGAAAGCAATTATGAATGAGATTAAAAGAGGAGCGGGAAAATACATTCTTTTTATTGACGAGTTGCATACCTTGGTGGGCGCAGGAGCAATCGAAGGAGCTCTGGACGCCTCTAATATGCTCAAGCCCGCTTTGGCGCGGGGACTTATTAAAATGATCGGGGCAACCACTACCAAAGAATACCAGAAATATATCGAGAGGGATGCGGCGTTGGAACGTCGGCTTCAGCCAATCGTAGTGGGCGAGCCTTCAGCGGAAGATACCGTTGCCATTTTGCGGGGACTCAAAGAAAAATACGAAGTCCATCATGGCGTGAAGATAACTGACGGGGCTATTCAGGAGGCGGTGAGCCTTTCTGATAGATATATCACGGACAGATTCTTGCCCGATAAAGCGGTCGATTTGATTGATGAAGCGACTAGCGCTCTTCGGATGGAAATTGATTCAATGCCGGCAGAGATTGATGCGGTGGAGCGTCTAATGAGGCGAATGGAAATTGAAAAGAAGGCTTTAGAAAGGGAAAATAGCGCAGACTCTAAAAAAAGAATTCGAGAGTTGAATAAAAAGCTGGCCGAGATAAAGGAAGAATCCCAAAAGACAATGTTGCAGTGGAAAACGGAAAAGGACTTGATTACGCATATCCGCCGGCATTCGGCGGATATCGAAAAACTCAAGTCGGAAGCGGAAATTTCAGAGCGCAAGATGGAGTTGGATAAAGTAGCGGAAATACGTTATGGAAAAATTCCAGAATTAGAAAAAAAGATTGCCCAGGAGAAAAGAAAGCTGGACAAGATTCAAAGTAAAAATCCTATTCTCAAAGAAGAAGTAACGGAAGAAGATATTGCTAAGGTAGTTTCCCGCTGGACGGGAATTCCGGTTTCTCGAATGCTGGAAGATGAAGCCGTCAAGCTTTCCCGTATGGAGGAGGCTCTGAGAAAAAGAGTGGTGGGGCAAAAGGAAGCCATCGAGGCTGTTTCCAATGCTATTAGGCGGTCGCGCGCCGGGCTTTCCCAGGAAAACCGGCCGATTGGATCGTTCATATTTTTGGGTCCTACCGGAGTGGGGAAGACTGAACTGGCTAAGACACTGGCGGAATTTCTTTTTAATGACGAAAAGTCGTTGATCAGAGTGGATATGAGTGAATATATGGAATCACACAGTGTCTCCAAGTTGATCGGCTCCCCTCCGGGATATGTCGGATATGAAGAGGGAGGACAGTTGACACAGTTGGTTCGACGAAGGCCTTATTCTGTTTTGCTTTTTGATGAGATTGAAAAAGCCCATCCGATGGTTTTTAATATAATGCTGCAAATTTTGGATGAGGGGCACTTGACTGACGCCAAAGGCCGGCGCGTAAACTTCAAAAATACTGTCATCATAATGACATCCAACGTTGGATCTGATATAATATACAAAAGCGATTTGGGGTTTAGGGGTGGCGAAGAGGATGAAGCAATGGAGGAAGACAATATGCGTGAAAAAGTGCTGGCTTCCCTCAAAGAAAACTTCAAGCCGGAATTTCTCAATCGGCTGGATGAAATTATAATTTTCCATCCGATTACCCGGGCGGTTCTCAAGAGGATAGTTGATCTTCAGGTTAAAGAAATTCAACGCAGATTAGATGAAAAGAATATTAAGATAATTCTTACTGTTAAGGCGCGGGAGTACTTGAGTCGGAAGGGCTACGACCCGACTTATGGAGCCCGTCCGCTGAAAAGAGTTATCCAGAGCGAAATTATGGACGAATTGGCGCTGGAAATTATTGAAGGGAAGATTAGGGAAGGAGAGAGAGTAACGGTGGATGTGGAAAAGGATAGGATAGCTTTCAAGAGATGAGTTTCAATTCACCTAATTGTCTGATTACCTAATTCACCTAATAAAAGGTCAAATTCCAAAATCAAAAATCGAAAATTAGAAATTCGGTATTAGAAATTTTATTTAACCTTTAGTTATTTTGAATTTTATTAGGTGAATTAGAAATTAGGTGAATTAGGAATTTCAAACATTTGTTTCTAAAACTTCAACCATTACTATACAGCCTTGTTTTTTTGGCCGGACTCGAACTTGTTTTGTTTGAGGAGAGTTTGGTGTTAGCGGTTTCCGTTTTTTTGTTTTTGGCTTCTCTTTACGGGGGGCGGAAGTTGGGCGGAAAATGGTTTTTTTCGATTCTTCCGGTTTTTTTCACGCTGTCTTCGGTGGCGCTTCTCTATCTTGTAACCTTACGGTATGAACAGCAGGCTTTCGCGGCCGTAGCTTCGTTTATGTATTATCTTTCCCTGTACGGGGCGATGCGCCTGGGAAAATACGAGAATGACCAGACCGCCCGGGGGATGAATATGGCGGCTATGGCAACGACGGTTTTCTTCGCTTATGCCGGCGCCTATGGAATATATCTTAACTTTTTAATTCCGCTTTATTGGCTGATGCTGGTATATCTTACGGTTACTCTTTTGGTGAGTTATCAATATTTTTCTTTGGTCAAAAAAGAAACCAAGACGGTGTGGACGTACAGTTTTATTTTGGCTTTAATTATGTCGGAGCTTGTCTGGACGATGAACTTTTGGCCGTTCGGATATTTGACGACTGGAGTAATCGCCCTTATACTGTACTATGTGCTTTGGGATATAGTTCAAAGCCATTTTTTGAATGTTTTGAGCCGAAAAAAAGCCATTGGTAACGTGTTTTTGTTTTCCGTCTTGATTATTCTGATATTGGCCACTTCCAAGTGGATACCGGTTATATGAATTCACCTAATTGTCTAATTACCTAATTCACCTAATAAAAGGCCAAATAACAAAATTAAAAATTAGAAATTCGGTATTAGAAATTTTATTTAACCTTTAGTTATTTTGAATTTTATTAGGTGAATTAGAAATTAGGTGAATTGGAAATTCAGTCAGTATGTTTAAAAAACTCATCATAATTTTAGCAATTATTCTGGTTAGCGGTTTCTCCGCCGTTCTGACTGACCGTTATCTTTTTCCGTATCTGGCTTCGACGCGGGTTTTTTCCAAGTATGATTTTTTGAAAAAATCGGCCGAGAATGTGACTGTTATTAATAAAACCGAGCAGGTCTACGTCAAAGAGGAAACCTCCGTGGAAAAAGTTGCCAATTCCGGAGCGTCTTCGGTGGTCAATATAATCTCTTATCCTTCCGCAGATAGCTTATCCGGCGCGAAGCCGGGATATAAAAACGGCACCGGAATAATAACAACCAGCGACGGCTTGATTATGACGTTTGCTTCCGCTCTTAATACCGGCACTGGCATTGTTCCGGCTGTTTCGTATAAATATAAAGTTATGGCGTCGGACGGAAATGCTTATGACGCGGAGCTTTTTGGGATGGATTCTTGGAGCGGCTTGGCTTTTCTCAAGATAAATGCCAGTAATTTGCCGGTGGTGTCTTTTGGCAATTCAGATGACGCCAAGCCGGGCGAAAAAATCTTAGCTATTGGCAACAGTTTGGAAAGCTACGGAAATCGCTATTTTTCCGGGGTTTTGAGCAGCTTCAACGCCACTTTTAACCTGGGCGGGAAAACCCTGTCTGTGCCGGAAAAAATGGAGGGGGTTTTTGAAGCAGACTTTGATCTCGAAGAAAATTTTGTCGGCGGGCCTGTGTTGGACTATTCAGGACAGATGATTGGAGTGGTCGGGTCAGTGGAGAAGAACGGCCAAGCGGCTTATTTCGAAATTCCGTCTAATAAGGTGAAAACTGTCTTGGAGAAAGCTCTGCGGAAAGAATTGGATCAAAATGCCGTCTTGGGAGCCTACTACGTGCCGCTTACGAAAACCTACTCCTTGGCCAATGGAATTTCCCGCGAGTCGGGAGCGCTGATTTTTTCTCCCTCCGGTCAAAACGGTTTGGCGGTTATCGCCGGCAGTCCGGCACAAAAAGCCGGCTTGCGTTTGGGTGATATTGTAACGGCGATGGATGGCGAAGAAATCACGCTTAAAAATAATTTGGCGGAGATCCTCTACAAACACAAAAAGGGCAAAGAAATTGAACTGACAGTTATTCGGGAAGGGAATGAGATCGGGATTAAAGTTTCTTTGTAGGTTTATCTAAATTATCTTTAAGCTTTATATTAGCCTAAAATCTCTCAAATGAGAGGTTTTTTATTTGACAAAACTTAAATTTTATGCTTAACTGGATAGTTAAAAAACACAGCTGGAAGAAGACTGATTATAAAAGGTTTAAATAAGATAATTTTATGCGAGAAGGAGAAATAAGATTCATCGATCAAACTGTCCCAAGAGCGCTGTCTTGGCCGCTTTTAAATTGGAAAGTGAGAATCGGTTGGCGCAGTCTTTTTTACAAATCCGCCATTATTATCGCCAGCGGGCTGCTTTTGTTCGCCATAATGCTTCTTAAATCCAAAACTACCGCGGAATTTTACGCCGAGCCGGTGTTTTTTTCCTACGCCATTTTTGTGACCGCTTTCGTAGTATCCCGGATTTTTTCGGCGATGTTGTACGAAAGTTCGATGGACAGTCTCAGGCAGGACACCGCTTCCGCCAGGAGCTTTTATTTGGAAAGTTACGAGCCGAAAGTGGCTTTTGTTATTCCTTGTTTTAACGAAGAAAGAGATATCGCCGATTCGATCATAAATTGCTATAAGATAAATTATCCCCAGGATAAACTGGAAGTGATAGCGATAAACGACGGAAGCGCCGACCGGACTTTGGCGGTTTTGCAGGAATTGCAAAGAACTTATCCGACGCTTAAAATTATCGATTGGCCCAACCAAGGCAAACGCTGGGCGATGGCGGCCGGCTTCGAAACTTCGACGGCGGAAATCATCATTCAGCTCGACAGCGACTCGGCGGTTGATCCGGCGACTTTTCGGGAATGGATTGACCCTTTCCAAAATTCGCGTGTGGCGGCGGTTTGCGCCCATGGCGTTCCCAAAAACGCCGACAAGAATATCATTACCCGTATGCAAACCGCTTACTACTTTATGTCTTTTCGGATTCTGAAAGCGGCCGAGTCGACTTTCAACACAGTTTTTTGCCTTTCCGGTTGCGGGGCGGCTTATCGTCGATCGGCTGTTATGCCGGTGCTTTATCATTGGCTTTCGGAAAGTTTCTTGGGGCGTCCCACTACTTACGGCGACGATCGGGCGCTGACCAGCTGGCTTTTGAAAAGAGGCGAGTCTATAATATATAACTACAAGGCGGTGACTTATACCGTCGTGCCGGAAAACTGGAAGCAGTTTATGAAACAACAGCTCCGCTGGAAAAAATCCTGGATAATCAACGCGATAATCACCAGCCGGTTTATCTGGAAAAAGCAGCCGTTTGTTTCCCTTTTTTATTATTTCCCGCTGGTGCTGATTTCTTTCCTTACTCCATTTATGACTTTTCACGCGCTGATTTACGCGCCGCTGGCCAAGGGAGTGTTGCCGTTCTACCACATCGCGGGCGTAATTTTAGTTACGGCGTTGATAGCGATTTATTATCGATTTTTAGACAAGAGCAATAAGTTTTGGCCGTATCTTTTTCTCTGGTCGCTTTTGAATTTGTTCTTCATGTCGTTTATCCTCATTTGGGCGGCTTTCAAAATCCAGGACAGGGGATGGGGAACGAGATAAACCGATGCGAATCTACGAATATATTCGAATTCACGAATATTTCTTAGCAAGCACCATTCGCAAATTCGTAGATTTGGATTCATTCGTAGATTCGAATCGGTAAATTATTACATCAAATATTATGCATAATTTCAACTTGAAAATGATAAAGATAATCCTAGTGATTCTGGTGGCTTCGGCGGTGGTGAATATGATCGGCGGAATTTCGATCTTGAAGAAAAACGACTATTATTTCCGTCCGAGCTATCTCACGATGCAATGGGATTATTGGAAAACCAAGGCGGCTTACGCCCGATATTCGGGCGGGAATATTTTGGATTTGTTTTCTTCGGAAGAGCCTGCCGTTTCGCGTTTTGGAAAGAGCGGCGAAGAGGCGGTTTCGATTCCGGTTTTGCTTTACCACGGAGTGATAAAGGATTCTAATTGGCAGCCGGATGAAGTCAATGTCCGGATGGATGATTTTCGCGAACAGCTGTTTGCTCTGAAAAAAGCCGGTTGGCAGACGATAAGCTTGGAGGATTATTCCGACTTCACCCAAGGGAAAATTAATTTGCCGGAAAAATCTTTTCTGCTTACTTTTGACGACGGGCGGACCGACAGCTATTATCCGGTCGATCCGGTTCTCAGGGCTTTGGATTATTCCGCGGTGATGTTTGTGATCAGCAATCGGTCGCTTTCCGAAGAAAAAGAAATGGGGCACTTCCATCTTTCCCAGGACGAGCTGGAGCATATGCTGGCGTCCGGACGCTGGGAAATGGGCTCCCACACGTACGACGGCCATGGCTTTGTCCCGACCAACGCTGACGGAATTCAAGGGCATTTCTTGAGCAGCCGGATGTGGCTGGAGGCGGAAAAGCGATTGGAAACGGAAGAAGAATATAAAGCCAGAATTGGGGGAGATATGTCGGCTTCCAAAAAAGATCTGGAGAAAAAACTGGGAATAAAAGCCTTCAGTTTCGCCTATCCTTTCGGCGACTTCGGAGAAACAGTAGAGAACTTTCCGGAAAGCCGGGGATCGGTGATTGACGAGGCGCGCAACGTTTTTGACTTGTCTTTTTGTCAGACGGCCAGCGGAGATTTTCCCGCCAACTATCGGGAAGGATCTTTTTTGGCTAAGAGAGTTAATGTTAACTCGCTTCTAAGCGCCAAAGAATTGCTTCACATTCTTGAAAGCAATAAGGACAAACCGGTTTTATACGAAGACTATTTTTTTCAAAATTCCGGTTGGATTTCCGGCTGGGGAACTTTCCAGATGGAAAACGGCGCTATGACAATTGGCAATACTCCGGCTGACGAAAGCGGACTGGCATTTCTCAATGGCTCTTATCTTTGGAAAGACTACAAGGCCGCCGCTAATATAAAGCTGGTGAAAAACGGCAAAGTTTCCTTGGCGGCGCGCTACCACGACGGCAATAACTATATGTCTTGTGATTATTCCAACGGAAGCGTATCACTGACGGAGAAGATAAACAAGAATTTAGTTTCGGAAAATGTTCTTCTGATGGACACCGGCCTTTCCGGCGGACGGGAAGCGGAGGTTGGGGTTGAAGTTTCTGGGGATAAAATCAGCTGCTACTTGAATGGCAAGGAAGTTGTTTCCGGAGCGGTTAATGAAAACCTTTCCAAAGGCGGCATCAGTTTCAAGATTTGGAACCCGACCGAAAGAGACAGCGCGGTGGTTGTGAGAGAACTTAAAGTGTCGCCGATTGGAGAATAAAAATAAAAAAAATCCAAAACAGTTTTGGATTTGTAACTTTGGTTGTTGTAATTTATTTGGAATTTGTAATTTTGAATTTGTAATTTGCGGAGCATGTTTGATAAATACAAGAATCTCATATTCCCTCTAGCTGCTATCGCATTGGCTGTTTTGATTATTCTAATCAGCCGGGTTTTTTCCCCGTCGAAAGAAGAACTGGCATCGTTCAGTTTTTCCGGCTCGGGGGACAGCGAGAGTTATATCATAGAAGAATCCAATCCGATGAAAAACAGCAATGATTCAAGCTGGTGGCTCAACTCCGGAGGAGTAATGCCGGTCGAGAAAGATTATTTTTCCACCAATCTCGGCGAGCTTTCCGAAGATGACAAATGGAGAAAAATTTACAAAAAAAACAATTCCCGCGATACCGACAAGGGATACCATCCGCAAAATATTTTCCGTTTAGTGACGAAAAGCCGATGGCAAAATTTGCAGCAGCAGGTTTATTTCAATATTGAAAAAACAAATTTGAGCGAAAGCGAATATAGGAACGAATCCAACGGCGTTTTGCTTTTCAATCGCTACCAGGACGGGGATAACTTGTATTATACTGGTCTGCGGGTGGACGGACATGCCGTGATCAAGAAGAAAATCGACGGTAAATACTACACGATGGCGGAGAAAAAGGTCTTGACAAATGATGATAAGTATGATAGAGTGGACAGTTCCAATCTCATCCCGGAAAACGAATGGATCGGGATCAAAAGCGAGTTGGAAAATGATGACGATACGGTGAATATAAAATTATATATCGATATTGACGGGACGGGGGAGTGGAAGAAAGCTCTGGAAGTTTCCGACGACGGCAAAAAATATGGCGGCGCGGCGATCCTTGAAGAAGGCTACGCCGGAATCAGAACGGACTTTATGGATGTGAAGTTTCGGGGATATGAGATAAGAAATATGAAGTAGGAAGTAAGAAAAAAGAAGAAAGCAGAAATAAGAAGTGAGTTAAAAAATAGAAAAAAAGTCTTGTCATCTTGAGCGAAGTCCGTACTCGGACGGAGTCGAAAGATCTGCTTGCCATTGGCTAATACTATCTATAAATAGTAAAAGCTACGCAATCGTTACTAGGTCCCTCGACTTCGTTCCAATGATTACATTGGAACTTCGCTCGGGACGACAACTTCGTTGTCGTTTTGAACGCAGTGAAAAATAACATTTTTTTCCTTGCGTTCAGGATGACAGTCATTCTGGTGATTATCGCTTTGCCGTTGTGGCTTGGCGGTAATCGTAGTTTTTTTACACAATTCCACAGAATTTACAAGGAGGATTGTTATGTGGAAAAAGATTTCGTTGGTTGTTTTGGTGGCTTTCATCGCTTTGACCGCGGTGTCGCAGGTCGAGGCTCGGAAGAACGGGACGGTTGTGTTGACGTTTGACGACGTCAGAAAAAACGTCTATACGAATGCCGTTCCTATCCTGGATGAGCTCGGTTTCAAGGCTACGTTCTTTCCTGCCACTAGCTGGATGAATGAGTTAGAATACATGACCGAAGAACAGATCAAAAAACTCTTCGACGAGGGCAATGAAATTGGGTGTCATACCCGAAATCATATAAGCCCTCTCGAATTGGACTACGACGGTCTTGTGGACGAGATCGAGGGTGCTCGGGCGGACTTGGAGGCCATCGGGGTTACCATGTCCAAGAGTTTTGCTGCGCCATTTGGGGAGTATAATCCGGCGGTTATTGCTCAACTTATGGTAGATGGCGTCATCAACTGTAATAGGCATGCTTTCCAGGGCGACGGACTAGCTTTCAATAAGCCCAAAACATTTAACCCGGTCGAGGTCATCGTCGTGAGCGTGCGGAGTTACACCTCACTCAATTGGTTGCGACGGTTGGTCAGTAAAGCCGGAGATCGTGGGTGGATTCTGGTGTTGGTGTTTCATGGCGACGACAAGGTGCCGGCGGACGAGTATGACATGCGGCACCGCAATTTCACCAGACTGATGTACCACATCAACTGGTGGGCGAACGAAAAGTCCGGCCCGCGGATCGACGTGCTCACGCTAGCACAAGCCATCGAGAAATACAAAAGATAACCCCTCCCGTCGAATCGTCGGCTTGAGGGCACAACCCCGTACTATTCTGTACGGGGTTGACTTTTTTTATGGATTATGCTACACTATTAGGTTAATTTGATATTTCGAATATATGAAAAATATCCTTAATTCCAAGCATTTTTGGATAACGGCCGTTCTCGCCACAGCGGTTATCTTTGTTGTTTTTTTGAACACCGGCCGAACCAATGTTTCGCGGGTGGAGATAATGCTTATTCCCAAGAGCGGAGCGGTTGCTCAAAACATCGACGGCACTTTGGCTAATTTTGAAAATATCGTTGAATCCTTGCCTTTTTTTGACAACGTGATCGCTGAAAACAGCGAAGGATTGGAACATATCGAAGAACTTCCGGATTACAAAAGGGCGGACTTTTGGGAAGACGAAGTATCGGTGAAAAGAAAAAACGGCAGTTTCGTGCTGAGCATCGAAGTGAAAGACAAAGACGCGGTTTTGGCGGAAGACTTGGCTTGGCGGGTTTCCCAAACTTTTTCCCATACCGTCAGTCTTTATTATAATATCAGGACTGAACTGGACGCGCGGATAATTGAAGGACCGGTTACCAGCATCGGAACCGGACAAAACAAACTTTATCTTTTGATATGGAGCGTCATACTCGGCTTTTCAGCTATCTATTTTTCTTTTTATATCTCCGACAAAATTTCCGGCAGGATATTCGAATCTGGAGAGGTTTACCCGGAGCGGGAATTTTCTTTGGCCGGGTTGTCCCAAAAATTTCCCAAGGATAAATTTGAGTTTGAAAGCAAAAGGCCGGAATTTATTCCGAAAGAAGAAACGCCGGTTGTCGAGAAAGAAATCAAAGACCAGGAAACGTATGTTTTCCCAGTCAGCCAGCCTGAAGTTGTAACGGGTAGGAAAGCGGCGGCGCCGGATAATTTGCCGATTGCTCCCGACAATTTGCCGGTAGTCGGAGAAAATATCTCTAAAGAATATTCATTGACGGAGTCTCCTGAAAGGGACTTCGGCAAGCTCCGTGCGTCGGATTCCTCTTCGAGAGACTCCGACATGGATAAGAAGGAAAAAGAAAAAATTATCAAAGAAGCTACGCCGGAAGAAGTAAAAAAGCGACTGGAAAAACTTCAAGGCAAAAAAGACGTGATCTTTAACACTCCTTCCGCGGAAGAAGCCAAGGAGAGACTAAACCGGCTTTTGAGCGGAAAATTCTAAAAAACAAGAAGGACTAGTATATTAAAAGCACCCCCGACTTAATCTCGGGGGTGTTTTTTATACGCTGATTCGTATGTCCCCGATTCGTAGTCGGGGTTCACGACGCGATAGCGGAGTGAATAACTTATATCTCAAATCCAAAAAGCGTGGCCGGTTCGGGGAAGACGATGGAATGAAGGTCGGTTGAATCGCCGGAGGAATCGGTAAAGTACATTTTTTCCAGGAATGAGTTATAAATCATAAAAGGCTTTTCAATATTGGTTGAGGTGATGTCCATGCAGTTTCTTTTATCCCGCGCGTCCAGTTCGATTATTTTCATAAACCGGCCGGTGCTGAAAACAGCGTGCTCGTAATCCCAAAACCACTGGACGTTCCGGATCGGTTCGGAGTAACGGGTAACAGTTTGCAGTTCGTTTTCTTCGCGAATCGGCTGGACTTTCCAATCGCGAAGGAAATATACGAAAATTTCGTTGTCCGTCCAAAAGAGCATTTTCTTTCCGTCGTCGGAAAAATGTGTTCCCAAAACGCCGCTGCCGATTTTCCTGAAATAATCGCTATGTTCGCCCCGGTTAAAAATAAAAAGGTCTTTGTTTTCGGCGATAAAAGCCATCCGGTCTTCGTCGTAATAAATCGTCCGGAAAATTTTCGGATTGGTTCTATCGGGAAAAGTGTCGGTTACCTGCGCGATTGATTGCCCTTCCAAATCGGACTGAAAGACTAGGTTATTGGGCTCTTTGACAAAGTAGATATATTTTTTGGCCGCCAGGTCAAAGCTGGTTACGTCTTCGGCGATTAGGGCGGTTTCGGAGGCGTTTTTTATGTTGGTGCGATAGAGCTTTTTTTCACTCAGGAAGAATAAAAAATCACTTTCTTGCGGATCCCAACGGACGCTTCGAATGTCTTGGAGATTCAAAAACTCGTTCAAGTTAGTTATGCTTTCGGTTTCTAAATCGGCGATAAGATAGTAATGTTTAGATGATTCTCCAGGCTTTTCCGCCGGGATGGAAAGATAATCCGCTTCGGGGGACCACTCGATATTTTCCTTTTCTTCCTCCCGAAGAAATTGCCAGTCGGGAAAATCGAAAGTGTTTACCAATGTTTTTTCTTCCAGATTCATTATTTTCACGGAAAAACTGTCGGTGGAATTTTTCGCGTAAGCCGCTAGGTCATTTTCCGGGGAGAGAAAGAATTTGTCGACTCCTCCGGTTTCATAGGCGGTTCTCTCATAGTTGTTTCTGACCAAGAGGATGTTCCAAAATTCGCTGGATACCCCGCTATGAACGTCGGTTTTCTTGCTCCAGGGTTGGAAGCCGTCGGCGGATATTTTTATCTCATAATCTCCGGGGATAAGTCCGGTGATGTTGTAGGAGCTGTTGATGCGGTCGAGCTTTTTGGAATCATTGACCTCTCCGTTTATGGAAGCTTCGATATCTTGCGGGTTGGTTTTGAAAGTAATGGCGCCGCTATACACAAAAACACCCCGACTCAAATCGAAGCGGTAGCCTCTGGCGCGCAGAATGACTACGGGAGCGGTGAGAAAAAAAGAAAAAGCTAGTATCCAAAAAAAGACCGATCTTTTCCACTTACTTTCCATATTGAGAATGTTAAACCAAAAAAGCGGCTTTGTCCAATGGAAAAAATAAAAAACACGCGACCTGTCGGACGCGTGTTTTTAGCCTTTTTTTGGGCACGCATAAAGGATGAGATTACTTTTTAGGCGCCTTTCATGGCTCCGGACGACATGGTGTATTCTCCGCTGCTCATCTTAAACGGCATCGCTACGCCGTAAAGCGCGGCTATTCCCACAATCGCGTAAATAATCCGGGTGATGCCGGTCATTTCGCCGAATATGGCCGCGATAAGATCAAAACCGAAAAAGCCGACCAGTCCCCAGTTCAGACCGCCGACGATCAACAAAACCAAAGCCGTCCAGTCCCATCCACTCATATTTTTCATAAAACTCTCACCCCCTTTCGCCTTAGAATCCTCTTTCCTCAGTACCGAGTATTACATACGCGCCCGGATAAAATTCCAAGGCGGGTAATTGACAGAAAGCGCCAAATCCGCTATATTGACTTAGTAATCTGATAAATTTATTTCATATGTTAGCAATTATCAAAACAGGCGGAAAGCAGTATAAGGTGAAAGAAGGGGACAAGATCAAGGTGGAAAAGCTGGCTGGAGAAGAAGGCGAGAAAATAACTTTCGCTGAAGTTCTGTTTTTGGGCGACGAAAAAGAGGCCAAAGTCGGAACACCATTGGTGGACGGCGCGGTTGTGGAGGGCAAAATCATAAAAACCGCTAAAGGCAAAAAAGTAGTCGGCGTGAAGTTCAAAGCGAAGAAGCGTTATAAAGTTAAGTTTGGACACAGGCAGACAATGACGGAAGTGGAGATTGTAAAGGTGGGATAGAAATAAATCAAACAATAAAAAGCGAGCTGTAGGGCTCGTTTTTTTAAATTGAAATTTTGTCAGCTTTGCAATTCACCTAATTGTCTAATTTCTAATTCACCTAATAAAATTCAACAATTTCAAATAGCAAAATGAAAGGTCAAATGTTGAATGAGAATAATTTTTAAATTTGGCATTGGAAATTTAATTTGACCTTTGGTTATTTTAATTTTTATTAGGTGAATTAGACAATTAGGTGAATTAGGAATTCTGAGGGTTATTTTCTATTAAGTATCGCCGAACCTAAAGTGATTTCGTCCGCGTATTCGATGTCTCCGCCGGTGGAGAGGCCACGCGCCAGCCGGGTGATTTTTACGCCGCTGTCTTTCAGCGCTCTGGCGGCATAAAGCGCCGTGGCGTCGCCTTCAGTGGTCGGATCGGTGGCTAAAATGACTTCTTCGATCTGTCCTTCCTTTACGCGCTTTTCCAACTCGCTTATTTTCAAGTCGTTTTTTGATTTCGGGTTCGGGCTGATGACTCCGCCCAAAACGTGGTACAGCCCGTCATATTTTTTGACGCGTTCAATGGCGATGATGTCCAGCGGTTCTTCCACAACCAGAATCGTTTTTTGGTCGCGGCCGCCGCTTCGGCATATTTCGCAAAGATCTCCCTCGCTGATATTGAAGCACTTCTTACAATATCGCAGATTTGTTTTCAAATTTGCGAGACTCTCGGAAAAATCCATCAGCTTTTCTTTGTCTTGCTTAAAAAGATACAAAACCAGCCTCTCCGCCATCTTGGGACCGACAGAGGGAAGAGAGGAGAAGTGGTCGATTAGCTTCTTAAAACTTTTCGGGTACATTATTCGAAGTTGATAATTTTTTAATTTGTCGGTCTTAAAATTACCTAATTCACCTAATTTCTAATTCACCTAATAAAATTTCAAAGACAAAATAGCAAAATAAAATATCTAATAACAAATGCAAAACTTAAAGTTTGGCATTGGAAATTTAATTTGACCTTTGGTTATTTTAATTTTTATTAGGTGAATTAGGTAATTAGACAATTAGGTGAATTATTGCTCCGCGTGTACTTTTTCCAAGCTCTTAAATGTCGTGGAGTTTTCTTCGAAATACAGCGAGAGTCGTCCGACGGGTCCGTTTCTGTGTTTAGCGATATGGACTTCGACGATGTTTTTGTTGGGCGTATCGGGTTTTTCGCGGTCTTCGCGGTATAGGAACATCACAATATCGGCGTCCTGTTCGATCGAACCGGATTCGCGGAGATCGGAAAGTTTGGGGATTTGCGGACTGCGGGATTCTACCGAACGGGAAAGCTGGGAGAGGGCGATGATCGGGATATTGAGTTCGCGCGCCAATTGCTTCAAGGCGCGGGAGATTTCTGAAATTTCATTGACGCGGCCGTCTCTGCCGTTGCCGCGTCCTTCCATCAACTGCAAATAGTCGATAATGATCAGTTTGACATCGTGTTCCGCTTGGAGGCGGCGCGCCATTGTGCGCATTTCCATCACATTGGCCGAGCCGGCGTCGTCGATAAAAATTTGAGCTTCCGAAAGCACGCCCATGGCGTCGCCGATACGCTGGAAATCGTCGTCACCTTCGCCGGTTTTCAACCGTCCGGTGCGGAGCCGCCAAAGATCAACGCCGGACTGTGCCGCCAGCATCCTGTCAATCAGCTGGTCGGCGCCCATTTCCAAAGAAAATATGCCCACGGAAATTTTTTCTTTGACGGCGATTTGCCGGGCGAAATCCAAAGCCAAGGTAGTTTTTCCGATCGAAGGTCGGGCGGCTAAAATTACCAAGTCGGATTTTTGAAAGCCGGCCAGAATTTGGTCCAGATCGGGAAAACCGCTGGGGATGCCGCGTAATTTATGGTCGCCTTTGTGCAGTTCGTCAATACGGTTGAAAGCCGCTTCCAAAATGGATTTGATGGGAATGAAATCCTGTTTGATATATTTTTGCGAAACGGAAAAAAGTTTTTGCTCGGCGGTGTCGAGAATTTTTTCCACGTCCTCCTCTTCCTTGTATCCCAGTTCTGAAATTTCGCTGGCAGTGACGATCAGTTTTCGCAATGTCGATTTTTTCTGAACCACTTTGGCGTAGTGGACGATGTTGGAGCTGGAAGCGATGGAATTGACCAGTTCGGTCAGATAGCTTGACCCGCCGATTTTGTCGAGTTGTTTTTTTTCTTCCAATCGGTTGGACAAACTCAAAACGTCGATCGGCTCGCGCTGTTCATACAGCTCGATCATAGTTTCGAAAATCAAATTGTGGTCGTCGCGGTAGAAATCGCCCGTGCGGATCAGGTTGGCGACTTTGATAATCGCGTCCTTGTCCAACATCAAAGCGCCCAAAACCGATCGTTCAGCGTCGATATTTTGCGGCGGCACACGCAGGTTTTGGTTGGAAGAATTAGCCATGGTTATATTATTATAGCAACCCTCGCCGGAATGGCAACTTGCCCCCACACCAATTTTGTTTTTAAATATTTTTTAAGTAAGATTATTTATTTTAGATAAGGCATTAATCGAATATATGTTGACTGCTTGAATTGGTGTGGGGGCTTGCGTTTTTCGACAGTTTATGAAGAAATTATACACAATTCAATATTTCCTTTATCTCCTCCAAACTTTCTGCCATTACCAACTTTCTTCGCAGTTCGGACGCTCCCGGGAAGCCTTTGACGTACCAGGCGAGGTGTTTTCGCATTTCGAATTTGCCGGCTTTGCCTTTGTTTTTATAAATCAGCTCGGCGTGCTCGAGCATAATTTGTTTGATACGCGCGAAATCGTAATTTTTTGCCTGTAGGGGCGGTTCATGCCTGTCCGCCGTATTGGCGGGAACCGCCCCTACAGAATTGAGAAGATTTTTTATTTCATCAAAAATAAACGGCCGGCCCCAGGCGCCGCGGGCGATGCCCAAGCCCTCGAGAAGGGGATAATTCGCCAAGATTTTTACGGCATCTTCAGGTGTGTTGATCCCGCCGTTTCCCAGAACAATTTTTTCGGGAATTATTTTTTTCACTTCTTCGCAAACGGAAAAATCCACCGGGCCGGAAAATCCTCCTTCGTACGTGCGGCAATGGATCATTACGGCGGAGTAGGGGAGATCACGGGTGTTTTCAATAAATTCCAAAGCGTTTATGGCGGAATTTGTATCCGGGTGGGTATTTAAATACCCATCTCTTTCTATGCCGGAGCGAATCTTGATCGATACTGGCAGATCGGTATTCTCGCAAACGGCGGAAATAATTTCGCGCGCCAATCTTTTTTGCGGCATCAGGGCGCAACCGGAGCCGTGGCCGAAAACTTTTTTGGCGGGACAGCCGAAATTGATGTCGATGCCGTCTGGTTTTATTTCCCTGGTTATGATTTTTGCCGCTTTGGCGAAGTGAATTGGATCTTTGCCGAAAAGTTGGACGATGTACGGACGTTCACTATCGTTAAATTTTATCAATCCCATAGTTTTGGCGGGTTTGAAGAATAGCGCTGAAACGCTGGCCATTTCGGAATATGTCACGTCCGCGCCGTATTTCTTGCAAATCTGGCGAAAGGCGCTGTCGGTAATGCCGGCCATGGGAGCGAGAGCGAGGATTGGTTTGTTGAGTTTTTGCCAAAAGTTATTTGTCATAGAATAAAAAATCTATCCTTTAAGATAGTTCTGAATTTCTAATTCACCTAATTTCTAATTCACCTAATAAAATTCAACAATTTCAAATAGCAAAATGAAATGTCAAATGCTAAATAATAATTTTGTAATTTGGCATTAGAAATTTTATTTGACCTTTGATTATTTTAATTTTTATTAGGTGAATTAGGTAATTAGACAATTAGGTG
>JAUPKF010000019.1 GCA_030837625.1 Patescibacteria group bacterium
CTTGGTTTACGGGGTGGACGCGGCTATAACTTTTGATCCAAGCAAGGTTCATGTTGTCGGTATCGCCCGCAACACTTCGGCTTTTCCTAACAACGACTATGAGTTGCAAAATGTTTTTGATAATACCGGAGGCACAGCTGTCATATCAGTCATCACCGGCATAATCAGTCCCCCTACAATAAACTCTGCCACAACAATCGCTACCTTTACTTTTCAAGCGGTGGGACCTGGTGATATTTCTATTTCATTTGATGAAGACAGGACTATTGCTATCGCCAGCGGAGAGGGAAGCAGTAACGTTATTACCGCCAGTACTCCGGCCCAGGTTGTGATTAGCGGCACAACCTACAATAGTGATGATTTTGCCGATCTGGCTGCGCACTGGCTTTCAACCGGTTCCGGATTGGCGGCTGATGTTAACGCTGATAGCGCCGTTAATGCCAGAGATCTGGGAGTTATGATGAGTTTCTGGGAAGATTAGTCTGTGGAAAAATAAGCAAATCTTAATAAGATAAATAACAGAAATAGAAAAATGAAAGTAAAAGACATTATGACAAAAGAGGTGGTGTCGGTTTCTCCGGAAACAAAGGTGACGGAAGTAGCTGCGATTATGTCAAAAAACAGGTTTCACGGAGTTCCGGTAGTTGAAAAAGGCAAGATTGTAGGCATAGTCACGGAAAGCGATTTTTTTACTAAAGATTCAGGAAATCTCTATCTTCCTTCCTATATCAATTTTTTGGAAAGCGCCAAACTGGCTGAAGATTTGCCGGAAGAAAAAAAAGAAAAGGTTGGCAAACTTATCGACGCGCGGGCGCTCGATATAATGAAAAAGGAATGTGTGACTATTTTGCAGGATATGGACGTGCGCGATCTGCTGAGTTTTTTCAGGGAGACTAAATTTAACTCCTTGCCGGTAACGGATGAAGATGACAACCTGGTGGGTATCGTTACCTTGGCCGATGTTCTGGGGATGATAAAAGTTACGGAATAAAATCGGGTAATAATTTTAAGGCGAATTAAAATAAAAAATGGACAAAAAAGATTCAAAGTCTCCCTTTGAGGAATCTTCAAGGGAAGGGAATGTTAGAGAAGTCGACGCGCTGGCGCAAGACGTCCAGTCTTGGTGGGGAAAAACTTTTGTTTTCATAAAAAAAACCAAAGTAAAGACTTGGCAAGGAGTTTTCATTTTAGCTTTTGCGGCTGGAGCGGCGGCGGCGGTTGTTTGGACTGTGTCGATGGACATCGAGAGCAGCTCAAAGGCGGCAGGGGAGACGGCCCGTTTGTTTCTTGATGCCGACAATACTGAAATAACGCTGGGTGATCAAGAAAATCCCGGAAACCTGGTTGAAATGGATATAGTGTTGGATACTAACGAAAGTGATGTCGTGGCGGTCAAAGCGATTGTAACTTACAACACTAGTGATTTTCGTTTGGATAACTATGACACAAGTGGATCCTCTTTCGCGGCCGATAACGCTTGCACGTATAACAGTGATCCTTGTGAAATCATCGATAACGATACGGAGAATGGGAGAATTACAATCGTTGTCGCCAAACCCAGTCCCGGAATAAACAGTTCCAGCGCCACGGTGGCTCATCTGGTCTTTGAAGCTCTTCGTTCGATAAGTCCGTCTGACCAGAATTTTGAATTGTCTTTTAGCGGAGTCGGAAATTATGATGATAGCGACGTGATTTTTGACGATGGAAGAGGCACTGATATTTTGACGGAAGCGACCGGCGTTACTGTCACTGTGAATTCATCGGTTTGCACTAGTTTCGAATATTCCGACTATGGAGACTGCGCTTATGACGCTAATTTGGAGGGATATTATCAGCACAAGACGGTTGTTTCTCAAAGTCCGGAAGGTTGCGTGGGGGGGAATCCTGAGTTGTACCGGTCTTGTACAGCTCCGGAATGCAGCCAATGGACTTACGGCGACTGGGAGCCGGAAGTTTGTCCGGAGAGCGGCTTGCAAACCAGGACATTTTCCAATCCTTTGCCGATAGCTTGTGAGGGCGGAACTCCCGTTACCGAACAAACTTGCATTCCCGGCGCGGTTACTTGCAATTTCAATATCACCGACTGGGAGCCGACAGTGTGTCCTTCCTCCGGAAAACAAACTCGGACAGTAACTGCCTCTCCGGAAGGTTGCACGGGTGGCGGCGCTCCGCCGGCGGAAGAGCAAGATTGCGAGTATGTTCCCCCAACTTGCGAATATGAGTATGGAGATTGGACGCCGGAGATTTGTCCGGCTGGAGGAGGAACGCAAACAAGAACGGAAACCAGGTCGCCCGATTCGCCGGATGATTGTGTTGGCGGTGAGAGGCGGCCGACAAGTCAGACTTGCACTCCCGATATGTGTTCCAACTTCGACTATTCTGAATGGAACCCGTCCGTATGCCCGGCAAGCGGCATCCAGACTAGGCAGCGCTTAGCGTCTTTCCCGGAAAATTGTGAAGGTGGCACGCCGGAGCTTACTCAATCCTGCAACTATGTAGCAGCTTCAAGAAGCAACAACGACAACAATAATGATAACGATGACGACGACGATGATGATGAAGAAGAGGAAGATGAACCTTCCGATAAGAAGAAGCCCAAATTCACCGACCTTCCGTCTTTCCTTTCCAAATACAGAGGCGACAAAGTTTGGTGGAAGGCGACCGATGAGAAGAAAACCAAAAACAACGGCATCGCTTATTACAGGTATAAGTTTATCGGTGACGGCGATTATAAAAAAACCAAAAATGCTTATCTGCACGTCCCGTTGAACATTTCTCGCGGCGTCCATGTGTTGTTTGTTCGCGCTTATGACAAAGCCGGGAACAGCGCCCTCAAGGTAGTGACCATAAGGGTGAAATAGCAAATCCAACCTTGAAATCAGAAGTAAAAGCCATTTCGCCAGTCGAATGGCTTTTACGTTGGAGTATCCCAAATCTATGAAACTTGAAGTAGAACTTAACGACAAAATTAAAAGCGGGATGAAGAAAAATTTTGTTTTCGACGCAGTTGAAAAAGCGATCAAGGGAAGTCGGAGTAAATTTTTGGAGGAAAAGAATATCTCTGTGAGTGTGGCCGTAGTGAATGCTGAAGAAATTCGGCGGCTGAATAGAATTTATCGGAAGAAAGACGCGGTGACGGACATATTGTCTTTCTCGGAACATAAAAGCAAGGCGGAGTTTGAAGCAATGGGGGATAGAAACATCTTTCTCGGCGAGCTGATTTTGTGCTATAATGAAATCGAAAGATACGCTAGGGAAAAAAATATTAACTTGGAAAAGGAGTTGACTACCGTCATCGCCCATGGCGCGCTTCATCTTTTGGGTTTTTCGCACGGGCGCGCGATGTTTGGCATTCAAAATAAATTATGGACAGAATAAGCCAATTTGGAAAAAGTGTGAAGTATGCCGCGCGCGGTTTGAAGTACGCCGCCACTCACGAAAAAAATTTTCAAAACCAGATAGCGGTTTCCGTTTTGGTCATTGCCGCGATGTTGTATTTCCAAGTGACGCGGTCGGAAGCGGTTGTTTTATTTTTGGTGATCCTGGGGGTTCTGGTAATGGAATTGCTGAATACCGTGATGGAACGAGTAGTTGATATCCTAAAGCCCAAGGTCCATCCGTACGCCCGGCTCATCAAAGATCTTATGGCGGCGAGTGTTTTGGTATCGTCCATTTTCGCGCTCACAATCGGCTTTATAATATTTCTTCCGTACATTTTTCCCTAAAAGCCAGTTTTGTTGTATAATTTGCAATATGTCAAGAAAGGATATAATTTGTGGTATTGATGTTGGTTCGTCCAGCATTCGGACGGTTATCGCTCAAGTGATACCGGACGAGGAAAACCCCAGGATTATCGGAGTGGGCATCACTCCGTCTTTGGGCGTGAGAAAAGGAATAATTTCCGATTTAGAGGAAGCGGCCAAAGCAATCAATGATTCAGTGGAAGCGGCCGAGAGGGCGGCCGGAATAAATGTGGAGAAAGCGATTGTAAGTATTGGAGGAAATCATATATCTTCCCAGCATTCCAAGGGAGTGATCGCGGTTGGAAAAGCCGATGGAGAAGTGACTAACGATGATGTTTCCAGGGTTATTTCCGCGGCTCAAGCCATTTCCATTCCGGCCAATAAGGAAATAATCCACATTATTCCTAGGGAATATTCCTTGGATGACCAAAGAAACATCAAAGATCCGCTAGGTATGAACGGAGTGCGCCTGGAGGTGGACGCCATGATTATTGAAGGATCAACGCCCTATATAAAAAATCTGGTTAAATGCGTGGAGCAAGCAGGGATTTCCGCTGACAGTCTGGTTCTTTCTCCTGTAGCGGCGACGCTAGCCGCTCTCTCCAAGCGTCAGAAAGAGCTAGGAGCTATTTTAATCGATATAGGCGGAGGAACCACTTCTATAGCCGTTTTTGAGGAAAATGATTTGTTGCACACGGCTGTTATTCCGATTGGCGGAAATCATATCACCAACGATATTGCCATCGGGCTTAGAACTTCCATAGATGTAGCTGAAAAAGTGAAACTTGAATATGGTAACGCGCTGTCTCGTGAAATCGGAAAAAAAGAGGAAATAAACTTGGCTGAAATAGATTCGAGCGAGGAAGGGATTGTTTCCCGTTATCATGTGGCGGAGATTATTGAAGCTAGACTGGAAGAAATTTTTACGATGGCGGATAAAGAATTGAAATCAATCGGTAAAGACAAACTGTTGCCGGCCGGAGCGGTGTTGACGGGCGGAACCGCCAAACTTCCCGGAGCCGTCGATTTGGCTAAAGAAATTTTGGGCCTTCCGGCGCAAACCGGTTTCCCAATAGTTTTAGGCGGACTTATCGATAAGGTTGATGATCCGGCTTTCGTAACATCAGTTGGATTAGTGTTGTGGGGGGTGGAAAATTTTCAATATTCCGGAAAATCAGGCGGTCTTTTAAAAAATAGAATAGTTGGAAATATGGCCGAGAATGTTTCCGGGACGGTCGGAAAGGCCAAGAAGTGGCTGGAAAAGTTTTTGCCTTAGCGACTTAGCGCCGCAATAAAAGAGAATTTAGGGCAAGTTGACATAAGGGGGCCTGGCGTGTTAAATTTAATTACTGGAGAAAAATAAAAAAGTAAAATCCAAAAATCAAAACTCAAATTTTCCGCCGCGGGCGGGTCAGTTCTTGACTGACAAATCAAAGCTCAATTCCAAATTTTGATCGTAGAGCTTGGTTTGAATTCGGATTTTGCCGTTTGGATTTTTTATTTAAAATTTGCTAAATCAAACTCTTTTTATAGATTGACCTTATGGCCACTGGCTATTGGTCACTTACATGAAAATATATGGCTGAAATAAAACCGCCTGTGGAAACATTTGCCAGGATCAAAGTAGTAGGAGTTGGAGGTTCGGGCTCGAACGCTATCAATCGGATGATCGATGCGAAAGTTAGGGGAGTGGAATTTGTGGCTATTAACACTGATGCGCAGGATCTCCATCACAACAAAGCCGCGGAAAAAGTCCATATTGGAAAAAATCTGACAAAGGGGCTGGGAGCTGGTATGAATCCGGATGTTGGAAGGCAGGCAGCGGAAGAAAATCGTGATGAAATTCAAGAAGTGCTAAAAGGCACCGATATGGTTTTTGTGACTTGTGGGCTGGGTGGAGGAACCGGAACGGGAGCGGCGCCTATCGTGGCGGAAACAGCCAAAGAACTGGGGGCGCTTACCGTGGCGGTTGTCACCAAGCCTTTTGCTTTTGAGGGGGCGCAAAGAAGGTCAATCGCGGAAGAAGGATTAGAGAATCTCAAGGAGAGAGTGGATACGCTGATTACCATTCCAAACGACAAACTTTTGCAAATAATAGACAAAAAAACCACTCTTATAAATTCCTTCCGGATTGTTGATGACGTGCTTCGACAGGGAGTGCAGGGAATTTCCGATCTTATTACTAAGCCGGGAATCGTGAACGTGGACTTTGCCGACGTGAAGGCCATTATGTCCAATAGCGGATCGGCCCTTATGGGAATCGGTGTCGGGTCGGGAGAAAATAGGGCGGCGGAAGCGGCCAGAGCGGCCATCAACAGCCCGCTTTTGGAACTTTCCATTGATGGCGCCAAGGGAGTACTCTTTAATGTTAGCGGATCCACCGACTTAACTATGCTAGAGATTAATGAAGCGGCTAATATTATCACCGAATCGATTGATCCGAACGCTCGTGTTATTTTCGGGGCGGTGGTGGATGAAGCGATGAAGAAAGGCGAGGTGCAAATTACCGTAGTCGCGACTGGTTTTGATGCTGATCGGGTTAATGAGAACCCAATGGAGAAAATGTCTCGCATAACCATCGAGGAAAGTCGCAAGAGGGAAAGAGAACGGGAAAAAGAAATGGACAACGAAGATATCAACATAACTTTTCCCAATAAGATGGAACCGCGGATGATTATCGAAGAAAAGGTTCCGCCAAAGCCCCAGAGGCCGATTGCGCCTAAAATAAAGAATCTTCCTGACGATGACGATGAACTGGAAATTCCAGCCTTTATACGCAGGAAGATGGGGAAATAGGAAACATGAAACATGAAACAATCTCTCTTAAGGAGGGGTTGTTTTTTTGTTTTACGTTTTGGGGTATACGTTTTGTGACAGAAAGTTATCCACCCCGCACCAGTTTCGGGGTTGGTTTTGTGAAGCGCGTAACTGATTTTCTCGGAATCGCCTGCGGCTTAATTTTTATTTTACAGAAGATTGGGTTCCAAAACTGGTGCGGGGCAAGCAGTTCTTTAATAAAGTTATCCACAGTTGGTCGTTTTTTGCCCTGAAATCCGCCTCTTGGCGGATTTTTTGATTGTGGTATACTAGGGGTGGTATATACTATATGTAGTATAAAATTACGAACTACGAAATGAATACGAAATACGAAAGTACGAAAAAATGTCGGGATAGTTAGTCGGTTTTTTGATGTTTCGTATTTCGTTAATTTCGTAGTTCGTAAAAATATTATGAATTGTCCCTTTTGTAACAATACTGATACTAAAGTCATAGATTCCCGGGAAACTTCCGACGGAAAGATAACCCGGAGGAGGCGGGAATGTTTGGAATGCGAAACCAGATTTTCAACTTATGAAGAAGTGGAGCTTTTACGCTTGACGGTTGTGAAGAAAGACGGGCGAAAAGTGGATTTTGACAAGCGCAAGGTGGAAAGCGGAATTCGAAAAGCTTTGGAAAAACGGCCGATCAAGGAAGATGGCGTAGCGAAACTGATGGGAGATATAGAATATTGTTTGCGCAGTTTGGACAAAGCCGAAGTTACCACGCGGGAAATCGGGCGACTTGTCTTGAAAAAGCTCCGCGAACTTGACGAAGTGGCTTATGTCCGGTTCGCTAGCGTCTATAAATCATTCGGGTCAATTGAGAGTTTTAAGAGGGAGTTGGATACATTCGATAAATAGTCGCGATGCGAATCTACGAATGCATCCGAATCTACGAATGAATAATAATTCGAAACATTCGTGAATTTGCATTCATTCGTAGATTCGAATCGGGTAATCAATTTTTTAATACACTTTAACCAAAAATCATTATGGGAGGAAAAAACAAAAAGAAAGTCGGGGGGAAGAAGGTCGGGGGAAAAGGAAGCAAGAAGCAAGAAGTAAGAAGTAAGAGAAAAGAAACAAAAAAGGCGAACAGGGAAGAGGAGGCGGGAAAAATTAACAAAGTTGTGAAGCGCAGCGGACAGGTGGTGGCTTTCGATGAAAACAAAATTGCCAAGGCGGTTGGCAAAGCTTTTCGGGAAACTAATGAGGGGTCGGTGGAGGACGCCAAAAAGGTGGCGGAAAAAGTAGCCCGGATGATGGGCAAGAATTATAAGAAAGGCTACATTCCGGAAATCGAAGAAATTCAGGATATGGTGGAGCGAGTGTTGATGATTTTGGATTTTGAAGAAACCGCCAAAGCTTACATTCTTTACCGCGAACAACATCGGAAAATCCGCGAAACGGAAGAGTCACTGAAGGAGGCGGTTGATTTGGTAGATAAATATATTCAAGAAATTGACTGGAAAGTCAAAGAGAACGCCAATATGGCATACTCTCTCCAAGGACTGAATAATTACGTCTCCTCGATTGTTACTTCCAAATATTGGATGAACCGGGTTTATACCAAGGACATTCGCGAGGCCCACGAAGGCGGCGATTTTCATATCCACGATCTTCAGCTTTTGGCGGCCTATTGCTGTGGCTGGGATTTGCAAGATTTGCTCCGGCGGGGATTTACCGGTGTGTCGGGAAAGGTGGCTTGCAAGCCGGCTAAACATCTGGGTTCGATTTTGGGGCAGATGGTTAATTTTATCTATACCACTCAGGGCGAAGTGGCTGGCGCGCAAGCTTTTTCCAATTTCGATACGCTACTCGCGCCGTTTGTGCGTTACGACAATCTGACCTATGAAGAAGTGAAGCAGGAAATCCAGTCCTATGTTTTCAATATGAATGTTTCCACCCGTGTTGGGTTTCAGACGCCCTTCTCTAATATCACACTAGACATTACTTGTCCGAAAAATTTGGCTAAGGAGGCGGTGCTGATCGGCGGCGTTCCGCAGAAAGAAACTTACGGGGAATTTCAGGAAGAAATGAATATGATCAACCGGGCTTTTGCCGAAGTGATGACGGAAGGGGACGCCAACGGCCGAATTTTTACTTTTCCCATCCCGACGTATAATATCGGCAAAGATTTCAATTGGAGTGACGAGCGATTTGACGCCATTTGGGAAATGACGGCCAAATACGGCATTCCCTATTTTGCCAATTTCATCAATTCCGATATGGATCCGGACGACGCCCGCTCGATGTGCTGCCGGCTACGGCTGGATAACCGCGAGCTTCACAAGCGCGGCGGCGGACTTTTTGGCGCCAATCCTCTGACCGGATCAGTAGGGGTGGTGACGATCAATATGCCGCGCCTCGGGTATCTCGCGAAAAATAAAAAAGATTTTTTCGCGCAACTCGATCGATTGATGGATATCGCCAAGGACAGTTTAGAAACGAAAAGAAAGATGGTGGAGGGACTGACGGAAGGCGGGCTGTATCCTTACACGAAATTTTATTTGGCGCCTATCAAAATGCGCCGCGGAGAATACTGGGGAAATCATTTTTCCACAATCGGCCTTATCGGGATGAACGAAGCTTTGCTTAATTTAATTGGAAAAGATATCGCTTCCAAAGAAGGACAGAAACTGGCGGAAGAGGTCTTGGTTCATATGCGCGATAGAATTATTCGATACCAGAAAGAAACCGGGAACTTGTATAATTTGGAAGCTTCGCCCGGAGAGGGGACAGCTCATCGCTTGGCGGGAATCGATAAGAAAAAATATAAGGATATGATTTTTGCCAACGACGAGGCCGTTCGGGAACAAAGCGCGGTTCCCTATTATACCAACTCATCGCAGCTTCCGGTCCATCTCACCGAAGATATATTCAGCGCGCTGGATCTTCAGGACAACTTGCAGACAAAATATACCGGTGGCACGGTGCTTCACGGATTTTTAGGCGAAAGGCTATGGGATATCGAAACGACCAAAAAGCTGGTGCGGAAGATTGCCGAGAGCTACTCCCTGCCGTATTTTACGCTCACTCCTACCTTCAGCGTTTGCCCCGTACACGGTTATCTTTCCGGCGAGCATGCGCTTTGCCCCAAATGCGTGATTGAACAAAAATGCGAGGTATATTCCCGGGTGGTGGGCTATATCCGCCCGGTGGAACAATGGAACGGCGCCAAACAGTCGGAATTCGCCGACCGTAAGGAGTTTGTGGTAGCGAAGGCGGGGAAGAAATAGTTAGGAACCCCAGTAACAATTCCGAAAAAATATTCGTCTTGCGTAAAGCTGTATCACGGAAACGCCTGCGGCTTAATTCAATCCAGATAGTTTGTCTTGCGATAGAATTGTTACGGGGTAAAAAGATAGAGGGGCAATACTTTCATTATTGAAGTGTTGCCCTGATTATTGTAAGGTAATGCAAAAATCAAAAATCAAAAATCAAAATGACAATGAAAAAATAAAAAATATTTTTTGATTTTTTATTTTAATATGTCATTTTTATTTTTGAGATTTTCATTTTGCATTGTAGCTTGATATGCAAATAGGAGGATATCAGAAGTTAACTCTCATCGACTTTCCCGGAAAACTGGCGGCCACTGTTTTTACGGTTGGCTGTTCTTTTCGTTGTCCGTTTTGCCATAATCCGGAATTGGTAGAACATGGAACATGGAACATGGAACATGGAACGAGAACGGAAAAAGATTTTTTTGAGTTTTTAAAAAAACGCCGAGGTAAGCTTGACGGGGTGTGTATTACGGGCGGAGAGCCGACCATTCAGCCGGATATTTTGGAATTTATAAAAAAAATAAAAAAGTTGGGTTACGCGGTGAAGCTAGATAGCAATGGAACCAGACCGGATGTTTTGAAAAAAGTAATCGATGAAAAGCTGGTTGATTATATCGCGATGGACATTAAAAACCAGCCGAAGAAATATTTGAAAACGGCCGGCGTCGTAGAGACGCATTGTAATGCGTCTCTGTTGGATCGCGTCGAACTATCCGTCAATTTGATTATGCGCAGCCGTATCCCGTACGAATTCCGCACAACGGTTGTGCCGGGAATCCATACGGAAAAAGACTTTTTGGAAATCGCCAAATGGATCAGCGGCGCCCCGGCTTATTATCTGCAGGAATACCGGGAAATCAGGATTCTGGACGAGCGCCTCAAGAAAAAAACCAAAGGGAAAAAACTGGATTTGGAAAAGATAAAAGAAAGCATAGAGAAAAATTTTGGAGAAACGAGAATTAGAAGATAGTTTCCTTCCTTTGCTATAACCAGGGGTGGATGGTATAATTCTTTTCGGTTGTAAGGTTTTTAATTTATTAATCAACTAAGGGATATGTTTTCAAGAGTCAAAAAATATTTTCTAAGTACACTGGTGTTTGCTGCCAATGTCGGCCTTGTATTGGTCGCCTTTATGACGATAAAGAACAAAGAAGAAGCGAAAAAATCCATCGAAGGACAAAATGTCGATGAGCAGGAAAAAACGACCCAGTCTGAAGAAATTTTTCCGGAAAAACCTCTTTCTGAAGAAAATGAGTCTGGCGCGGCTTTGCCAAGCGAAGGTCTTCCCGCAGAAACTGTTTTGCCGAAGTCTGCCCCAAAATCTTTGCCCGTTCAGCCGGTTGTTCCTCCTCCGCCCAGTAAAAAAGAAAGTTCTGCTAAAACGAAAACCTCCTAACACGTGTTTCAGATGGTTTTAGAGAATGGGAAAATGAGAGAAATTCACTTTAAGGCATTAGGAACGTATATTAGCATCCGGCTTTTTGAAGAGGAGCTTTATGGGCGGCAAGTTGAGATGGAGAAGTTGCTGAAGAATTTTTATTTTCAAAAAGAGGGAATTTTTAGTCGTTTTGACAAGAAAAGCGAGCTGAGCCGCCTCAACAGCAGTTTGTTAAAATTTAACCCGGCATCTTATGATATAATAGAAACAGCCAGGCATTCCCTAAAATATTATGAAAAAAGTCGAGGTTATTTTGACCCTAGGATAATTGAAAAATTGGAAAGCGTGGGATATGAAACCAGTTTCGATAAAATTATCTCGGAGGAAGCGGTTAAGCTCCAAAGTGATAAATCAGAAGAAATAAAAAGTTCCTTGAGAGATGATTTGGCGATAAGAGATTTGAAAATATGTTTTGGGCGGCGGATGGATTTTTCTGGGCTGGCTAAGGGGTACATTACAGATAAAGCCGCTGAAATGCTGGCGGAGAAAGGTTTCA
This sequence comes from Patescibacteria group bacterium, assembly GCA_030837625.1. Classification (GTDB taxonomy): domain Bacteria; phylum Patescibacteriota; class Minisyncoccia; order Moranbacterales; family UBA2206; genus XYA2-FULL-43-15. The sequence goes on from JAUPKF010000019.1 coordinate 11,784, forward strand.
GGAATTTTTTGGTAGATTCTGGCGGAGACATGCGAGTCTTGGGGCGGGATCAGTCTGGAGAAAACTGGAAAATTTCCCTGGAAGGCGTGTCCGAAGGAAGCTTGCTTTTTGAACTGTCTGACGGTTTTCGTGGCATTGCCACTTCGGGGATAAGTCGGAGGAAATGGCAGATTGGACTCAGGCGGTTTCATCACCTGATCAATCCGAAGAAGCTGGATGAATTCAATTTTGATTTGAAGTCGGTTACAGTGGTGGCAAAAAGCGCCGAAGAGGCAGACGTGTGGGCGAAAGTCCTGTTCCTTATGGGAAAAAAAGAGGGATTGGAGTTCAGCGAGGAAAAAAATATCAGAAGTTTATTTTTGGATTACAGGGGGAATGCGTATGTGTCTTCAGCAATAAAAAATAATTTGAAATTATGAGTGATGTCCCTTGGGCATGGTATCTTTCCCGAGCCAGCGCGCTAGTCGGTTTTTCTCTTCTTTATATCTCGATATTTTTGGGTCTGGCCGTGAGGACGCCCTTTCTGAACAAGATTATAAAACCGGTTTATTCGTTACGTGCGCATTGTTGGATTTCGCTTCAGGCTCTCATCTTCGCGTTGATTCACGGCCTCGCGCTTCTTTTTGATAAATTTATTGACTTTAGTTTGGCGGACATTTTTATCCCGTTTGTTTCCGAATTTGAAACAGGCTTAATCGCGCTGGGGATAATTTCTTTTTATCTGATGATTATTTTAGTCGTATCGTCTTATTTGAAACAGTATGTTAGCCAGAGAGTTTGGCGCGCGTTGCATTCTTTGAATGTTGGCTTATATATGGCGTCAATCATACACGCTTTTTATCTGGGCACGGATATGAAAGAAGAAATGATTAGAAATGTTTTTATCTATGCTAATTTGCTTTTGATTGCGTTGTTTGCCGTAAATATACTTATCCGGTTGCGTCTTGTTGTTGGAAAGAAAATCGAAAATAATGAGAATTTACGTTAAAGCCGTTCCCCGTTCTTCCCGTAACGAAGTGATAAAAATCTCCGAGGGAGAATATCGCGTGAAACTGACCGCTCCGCCGGTTGACGGTGAGGCGAATACCGCGCTTATAAAAATATTGGCGGATTATTTTGGCGTTTCCAAAAGTTCGGTGGTTATCGCCGGCGGTAAAAGTGCGCGGACGAAAATCATTGACATAACGGCAGAGCCAAATTACAAATTCGAAATTACAAATTCCAAATAAATCCAAAATTACAAATTCGAATTTTCAAAATGTTTTGAATTTTAAATTTTGGTCATTGTGATTTATTTGTAATTTGGTGCTTTGAATTTGTAATTTTGGTGGTTTATGTCTAAGTCTAGAATATTTTTTTGGTTATCGTTAAGTTTCATCGGGGGCGTTTTTGGCGCCTCTTTTTTGTATCCGAAAATTATCGAGAGTTACTTCTTGTTTCTGGCTCTGACTTTCAGTATTATGCTTCTGGTTATATTTTGCAAAAGTAAGCCGGCCGTTGTGACCGGTTTTTGCTTGGCGGTTTTTGTTTTTGGCGCGTATTTTACGAATTTGAAACTTAATAATCTGAAAAATCTTGATATGGACGGAAAAGAATTTTCCGGGGAAGCGATAATAACCAAAGAGCCAGAACAAAGAGAAAAGTACCAAAAAATAATCGTGAAACCGGTAGAGACGCCCCGCCGGGGCGTCTCTGCCGGAGAAAAGATAGGTCAAACGCCAAAAATATTACTTAACGTTTTTGATATGGAACGGTACACTTACGGCGATATGCTGAAAGTCAATTGCGCGCTCAAGATTCCGGAAAACTTTTCGGCGGATTTCGACTACCGGATGTATCTGGCGAAAGACGGAATTTTTTACGAATGCCAGAAGCCGAAAGTAGAAAAAACGGGGAAGAACGAGGGAAACGCGGTTTATAAATTTATCCTTGGGGTTAAAAATAAATTCAACGAAAAAATTGAGCGGCTTATCCCGTCGCCGGAAGCCGGGCTTTTGTCGGGATTACTTTTGGGCGGAGATTCCCTTCTTTCCAAAGAGTGGCAGGACAGGTTTTCCGTCACCGGCATGACGCACATTGTGGCGGTCTCCGGTTACAACGTGACCATTATTGCCGAATATCTAATGCTGGCGGGAATATTCCTGGGTCTGTGGCGGCCGCAGGCGTTTTGGTTTGCCCTGATCGGCATTGCTATATTCGTTTTTATGATCGGCCTGCCGGCTTCAGCAGTCCGCGCCGGAGTGATGGGAGGACTTTTGCTTTGGGCGGCCAAAAACGGGAGGCTGGCCAATTCGCAAAACGCCATTCTTTTTTCGGCGGTGGCGATGCTTCTCTTTAATCCTTTGCTCTTGCGTTGGGACGTCGGGTTTCAACTTTCCTTTTTGGCGACGTTGGGTATAGTTTATCTTTATCCGCTTTTTCAAGATAACTTGATCAAAAAATACAAAACTTTTGGAATAACTGAAATGCTCATTCTCACCCTCTCCGCCCAAGCCTTCGTTTTGCCCATCATCCTTTTCAATTTTGGCCGGCTTTCTCTCATTTCTCCCCTGGCCAATATTTTAGTTCTGCCCATTATCCCGCTCACGATGCTTTTCGGTTTTTTGGCGGCTCTCGCCGGTTTTCTTTTTACGTCGCTGGCAACGGTTCTCGCCTGGCTGGCCTATCTGCCGTTGAAGTACGAAACGCTGATAATAAAATATCTGGCCGGCTTGCGCTACGCGTCAATCGAAGCCGGACTTCCTTGGTGGGGAGCGGGGATTTGGTATATGGCGCTTTTTGGAGTTGTTTTTTATTTGGGAAAAAGATCGGGCGTAGAAGAAAATTAAAGTTATCCACAGGCAGTGATTTGCCAAATATTTTTAAAATGATACGATATCACTGTAGCTTAATTTGCGTTATAAAAAAATTATGTCTAGAGAAATAATGAATTCACTGAATAAGAATTTTGAAAACATCAAGAAAGTCGATGAAAACGGTGTTGAATATTGGGAGGCTCGGGAATTGATGCCGCTTTTGGGTTACGATAGATGGGAAAACTTCGAGAATGTTCTAAAAAAAGCACAGACTGCTTGCTTTGAGTCTGGACAAAAAACAGAAGACCATTTTCGTGAGTCCAGGAAAATGGTCGAAGTTGGTTCAAATACAGTGCGGCAAGTAAGGGATTGGAAATTAGATCGATATGCTTGCTATTTGATTGCTCAAAACGGCGATCCAAAAAAGAAAGAAATCGCTTTGGCGCAGACGTATTTTGCCGTTCAAACCAGAAAGCAGGAAATTTTTGAGCAGCTTTCCTATACCGACAAAAGACTTTTCATACGAGGCCAGGTTTCAGAACACAATAAGAAGCTTTTTAGTACCGCCAAAAAAGCCGGAGTGACAAAGTTCGGATCTTTCAATGACGCCGGCTATCGCGGGCTGTACGGAATGAATTTGAGAAATATCGAAAACAGAAAACAGATCAAAAAAGGCGAACTCTTGGATCGAGCGGGAGCGACGGAACTAGCCGCCAATCTTTTTCGCATAACGCAAACCGACGCCAAGCTGAAAAAAGACAGAATTAAAGGCGATCGCAACGCATCGCAGACTCACTTTATGGTCGGCGGAAAAGTCCGGCAAACGATAAAAGACATCGGCGGAACAATGCCGGAAGATCTGCCGGTGGAGAAACATATAAAAGAACTGGAGAAGGAGGCTAAACAAGCTAAACAACTTAAATAAAAAGATTATGAATTACAAAGGCGATATAATTGAGGAATCCTTGGAGAACAAAAATGTTCTTAAGGATTTAAACATTATTTCGACAAGAATTGAAAAAGTTACCGAAGAACATCAGACGCCATGGCTTTCGCAGTGGACATTGCATACTATTGAAGTTGCTGATGAAGAAGCTGACAATTTAGCTGAGAAATTACGCGATGCGCTTGACTCTGAACATGGCTGGTATATTGATTACCGAAATGAAAATTACCATTATGTAATTTTCAAGGATAAGTTTTTTAAATTGAATCGCGGTAAAAAGTCTGATTATGACAAAATGATAAGATACGGAATATCTGTCGGAACTCCTGGTTATCAGTTGCCTAATTTTGCCGATTTGCCTATCGACGCGTTTTCTATCCAATAGCTTGGAAACAATTTATTAAATAATCCGGGGTTTTAAAATCTATTCCCATATGCAGTCTTTCAGTATTGTAGTAATCCAGCCAAGCCGGTAGAGCTCTATTAAATGTTTTA
>JAUPKF010000007.1 GCA_030837625.1 Patescibacteria group bacterium
CTTTCTATATCGCAAAAATTTTGGGCTTGTTTATAGTTCTTGTTGGGATTACCGGATTTTCCCACTGGTTCTACGAGTCAGACAAGATGCTGAAGATGGCCAGTAGCGGTCACGGCGGAGGATATTTGGGATATATCGCAGCGTATGCGGCGACAAAATATTTGGGAAACGCCGGGGGCTTGGTGACGATTTTAGCTGTTTTTTTCATCGGCGCGATTATGGCGTTTGATTTTTCCATAATGAGTGTGGCGGATAAATTCAAAAAGAAAGAAACGGAAAATGAAGAAGATGCAGAAGGGGAAAAGTCCGATGAGTTGCCACCGGAGGAGGCGCCTAATAGCGGAGAAGCTTCTGGGGGAGCGAAGGAAATATTTGAAGACCCTAAAAATAACATAAAAAAAGTGGAGTTTGTGGAAGGTCCAGACCAATTTGTTTCCGGTGATTTGGATAAAGATTCCGGAGAATCTGGGATTGTGAGGCGTTCTTTGACTGTCGGGAGAAACAGTCAGAAATATTTGAGCAAGAAAAAAACGGCATCGGAAGAAAAGAGTTGGGAATTCCCCCCATTGGATCTTTTGGAGAAGAGCTCGGGATCGGCTAAAGGAGGAGATACTAACAAGAATGCGGAGATAGTAGAAAAAACGCTGCGTAATTTTGGTATAGAGGTAGAAAGAGGAGACATTCTGACTGGTCCTTCTGTAACGCAGTATAGCTTCCGGCCGGCGGTTGGCGTGAAAATTTCTAAAATTTTGGGATTGCAGAATGATCTGGCGCTTGCCTTAGCGGCTCATCCGATTCGGATCGAGGCGCCTATTCCGGGAAAATCATTAATTGGAATAGAGGTTCCCAATAAAGTTTCCGCGACAGTAAGGCTAAGGGACATTTTAGAGAGTTCCGATTTTCGTTCCAGAGAATCGGATTTGAATTTGGCTCTCGGGGAGGATGTCAGCGGCCAGTTCATCTTTGGCAATTTGGAAAAAATGCCGCATCTGCTTATTGCGGGAGCGACGGGGACAGGGAAATCGGTTTCCATAAATTCCATAATTACGACTTTACTGTATCAAAACTCCCCGGAAGAGTTGAAATTCATTATGGTTGATCCCAAACGGGTCGAGCTCTCGCTCTATAACGGCATCCCGCACCTTTTGACGGACGTGATAGTGGAAAATGGCAAAGTGGTCAGCGCTCTTCGCTGGGCGGTTTCTGAAATGGAAAAAAGATATCGGATGCTCCAGGACACCGGTTCGCGCGACATTCTTTCTTACAAAGAAAAACAGAAAGCCGGTAAAAAAATCAAATATACCGATCCTGAAACCAAAAAAACGGAAGAACGGGAGATGGAGAATCTTCCCTATATTGTCATAGTGATAGATGAGCTGGCGGATCTTATGGGCAGTCATGGTAAGGAGGTGGAAGGGGCGATTGTCAGAATCGCCCAGATGGCCAGAGCGGTGGGGATTCATTTGATACTTTCCACCCAGCGGCCGTCAGTAGAAGTTATTACCGGACTTATCAAAGCCAACGTGACTACGCGGGTGGCTTTTCAGGTGGCGACTCAGATCGACTCCAGAACTATTTTGGATATGGCGGGGGCGGAAAAGCTTTTGGGTAATGGCGACTTGCTTTATCTTTCCGCCAGTTCTCCAAAACCGAAAAGAATCCAAGGCGTGTTTGTCAGCGAGTCGGAAGTCAAACGAGTGGTGAAATTTATCAAAGACCAAAAAGAAAAAAGAGGAGAGGATGAGATTGGAGAAAATATTGTCGAGAATGTCCAGCGGGACGTTTTCGAATTCAAAAACGCCGATCAGGAAGTGGGCGAGGATGATATGTACGAGGCGGCCAAGGCTGAAGTGATAAGATCGAAGAAAGCCTCGGCTTCTCTTTTACAAAGACGGCTTAGAGTGGGATATGCCAGGGCGGCGCGGTTGCTGGATATTTTGGAGGAAAGAGGTATAATCGGCCCGGCCGACGGAGCCAAACCCAGAGAAGTTTTTAGCGCGGCTGAAGATGTCGTTAACTACGAGAATCCGGTTGGAGACCAACAAGAGAGAGATAAATGGCAAATATGATCATGAAACATGAAACATGAAGCATAGAGCAGAGAAAGAAAAAATTGTTTCATGTTGCGTGTTTCATGTTGTGTGATTATGAATGGTTTTACCAAGAAAAAAATCGGGACCTTGACACTGGGGGAAAAGTTGAGGAAGTTCCGTGAGGAAAGAAGGATCTCCCTTGGAGAAGTATCTCGTTGTTCCAGGATAAAAATAGAATATCTTGAATATCTCGAGGAGGGTAATTATGATAATCTCCCGGCGGATGTTTATGTTAAAGGATTTCTTAGGAGTTACGCGGAGTTTTTGGGGGTGGACGAGCAGGTTCTTATAAAGCTATATGAAAAGGAAAAGGGAATCAAAAAAAATATAAAAGGAAGTAGCGAGGATGATAAGGGTAATATGGAGGCGATAAATATTTCTTCTTTTGTCCTTACGCCGAAGAAAATTTTTTCAGTTCTCGCAGTCGTAATAACTTTTGCCGGCGTTCTATACCTGTATAAACAAGTGAATTCTTTTGCTAGCAATCCGCGACTGGTAGTCACAAATCCTCGAAACAATTCGGAAGTGGAAGGAAATTCAGTGGTGCTGGAGGGTGTTACGGAAAAAGAGGCTAATCTTTTTATTAATGGCCAGCCCATATTGGTTGACGATGAGGGCAAGTTTGGGGAGGAAATAACTTTACAATCGGGAGTGAATGTCATTAGCGTCAAGTCGGTGAATAAATTTGAAAAAGAAGCGGTTGAATCCGTAACGGTAAACTCTAAATATCAGGAGACGGACGGCTCGCTGGGTAATTCTTCTGACGCGGATAATAGAGAAGAATTGGAGAAAACTGGCACTGAAAACAATGAAATTCAGATCGAGCTTCGGGTTGACCCGGGGCCGGTATGGCTTTCAATCGAATCTGACGAAAACTTAGTTTTCAGCGGAACAATGTTGACGGGGGCAACACAGATTTTCAAGGCGCACGAAAAAATAGTGGTGAATTCAGGGCGCGCCAACGCTACTTTTGTCAAATTTAACGGAAAAGATATTGGCGCGCTCGGCCAGGAAGCAGGAGCGGCTCGGGGAGTGGTGTTTAACAAGGATACTAAGTATTGATTAGTTGTGGATAAATTCTTATAGAAGCGGGCTTGCCAGATTTTTTCGATAGTGATAAACTATCAGCGTTAGTTAAATTATCACATTGTTAAATTGTTAAAAAGAAAATGGCTAGCTCAGTTTTTTTAGCTATTTAGCTATTTGACCATTTATCAATTCAAATGAATGAAAGAGGAAAATGTGAAAAAAGAGGGCGGCAACATTGGAGCAGTGGTGGATGAAATCAGGGAGAAGTTTGGAGAAGGGGTTATCATGAAATTGGGGGATGTCAAAAAAGTCAACGTGGAGTCAATTCCAACCGGGTCTATTTCTTTGGATTTGGCGTTGGGAATCGGCGGGATTCCGCGGGGGCGCGTTATTGAAGTGTACGGACCGGAGTCTTCCGGAAAAACGACTCTCACTTTACACATCATAGCCAACGCGCAAAAAGCCGGGGGAACGGCGGCGTTTATCGATGCCGAGCACGCGATGGATCCGGAATACGCCAGAAAAATCGGAGTGAATGTGAATGATCTTTTGATTTCCCAGCCGGATAACGGGGAACAAGCTTTGGACATTGTGGAAACACTGGTCAACTCGGGACAGATAGCGGTGATTGTGGTGGACAGCGTGGCAGCCTTGGTGCCGAAAGCGGAAATTGAGGGCGATATGGGTGACCAGCATATGGGGCGCCAAGCTCGCCTGATGTCGCAAGCGCTTCGCAAACTCACGGCGATTGTCGCCAAGAGCAATTGCACGGTGATTTTCATCAACCAAATTCGGATGAAAATCGGGGTGGTGTTCGGCAATCCGGAAACTACCACTGGAGGCAACGCGCTTAAATTCTATTGTTCCGTCCGAATAGAAGTGAGGCGAAGCGCGCAAATCAAAAAGGGCGAGGAGATTGTGGGCAACCGGACAAAAATTAAAATAGTCAAAAACAAAGTCGCTCCGCCGTTTCGAACGACTGAATTCGACATTATGTACAACGAAGGAATCAGCGCGGCGGGGGACGCGCTGGATACAGGCGTCAAATATGAAGTGGTCGCCAAAAAAGGCAATTCATATTCATTTGGCGAAGTGAAGCTCGGCACCGGACGCGAAGTCGCCAAGAAGACGCTCAAAGACGACGCCAAATTGATGAAAGAAATTTCCAAAAAAATTTATGAGAAAGTAAAAGAGCTGGAAATCGCCGGAGCGTAAACCTTGCGGAAAAGGATTTTGTTTGCTAATCTCAGAAGAGGTATCTAAAAATTAAGAGAACTGAAAAAGAGTATGGAAAATCATCCATCCAAAGAGAGAACGCTGGTTATAATCAAACCAGACGGAGTGCAAAGAAGTTTGATTGGGGAAATAATCAAGCGTTATGAGAGAGTGGGTTTGAAACTGGTAGCTTTGAAGATGCTCATACCTACGGAAGATATGGCTACCAAGCATTATTATGAAGTTGGTGGAGAAGCTTGGCTGGAAGAAGTCGGGAGAAAAGCCGCCGTTGCTTATGAAAAAAAAGGGCTGAAATCACCTTACCCGACTTTTAAAGATAACGGGATAGCTATTATGAAATCAAATGCCAAATATTTAAGCTCTGGTCCGGTTATCGCAATGATTTGGCAGGGAAACCAAGCAGTGGGACTGGTGAGAAAAATAACGGGAGGAACAGAGCCTCTGTCTTCCGATGTGGGTACTATCCGTGGAGATTTAACTTTGGACACTTATCAAATGGCTGATTTGGACCAGAGGAGCATTCGAAATTTGATTCATGCTTCCGGGTTGGTAGAAGAAGCGGAAAAAGAAATTCCTATCTGGTTTTCCGAAAGTGAAATTTTGAAATACAGGCTTATTCAAGATGAGATTTTGTACGATGTTAATCTGGATGGAATTCTAGAATAAACCTAGCTTTCTTCTTGAACCGCAAAACCCTCCTGCTTCCGGGAGGGTTTTTGAAACTTATGCGAGATTTACAAGGGGGCTGTTTTTTGATATAGTTTTGCTATGGACACAATTTTAGAAAAATTAGCCTATGATTGGATCACTGCGTCAGCCGATGACGTTGATGTTGAGAGTGAGTATTATTGTCAAACCAGGGATGTTTTTGAGGGAAGAAATGACCGAATGCCTGAAGACCTTATATTAAAAGGAATGGATGAATCACTGGCATATCTTGTTTATGCGATAGCCGGAGAGCTGGGAAACAATTCTTTCGATCATAATGTCGGCAATTGGCCGGATGTGATGGGAACTTTCTACGCGTTTGATTATGATGGCAAGAATGGAATATTGGTAATAGCCGATCGGGGTATCGGTGTTTTGGATAGTTTGAGAAAAGCCCTACCAGACCTGAAAGATGCCAAGGAAGCGCTGGAAATAGCGTTTACGAAAAAAATTTCCAGTCGGGTTTTGGAGAATAGAGGCAATGGATTGAAGTTTATCAGGGGAAATGTATCGGAAAAAAATCTTACATTAGAATTCCTTTCGGGAAACGCCAGAGCGGATATTAATCATGAAATGAAGATAGGCGAAGCCAGTCAGTCCATCAGCGGGTGCTTGGCTGTGTTAAAGTTTTGAAAAATATGAAAATTGAAATTGCAAAATACGGAGATAAACTCGTTTCTCGTCCAGCCGGAAGAGAGGCATATTTGGCTATGGAGTCATATATTTTAAAAGATTTGCCGGAGGATGAACCGATAGAAATAGATTTTTCCGGAGTAAAAGCGCTGACTCCATCTTGGGCGGACGAGGTCGTCACTAAAATTGCCGAAAGGTTCAAAAACGTTAAACTTCTCAATACAGAAAATATGACCGTTCAAGCGACGCTCAGGACTTTGCGGGAGTATTCGGATTTGAAGATATAGGAATTGAAAAATAGTTACGTGGTTATTGTTTACTGCCTTTCTGCAAGGCAGTTTTTGCCTTAATCTTGAAAAATAAAAAAGCCCGGGAGCGTCGCAATGGACGTGCCCGGGGCGGATTATGTAGCGAAAGAACTTTTGTAAGACAGGTCGCGCGATCCACAGAATTCTTAGATCTTTAGTACTGACTGTGACTACGCTCCCATTTCCATAGACATCGCAGAGAGCAAAAGCAATACTGACCACCTTCCTCATCTATAGGCTCAACAGTGGTCCTCTGCCCGCACCCATCGCATACCCATCCCTCTTCACTTTTGTTCTTAACAGTGATTGTGATTTCAACATTATTGATGATTATCTTCTGCGTTGACATAATACCTCCTTTTTTTATTCGGTCTTTGAGGTTCGTTCATAATCCTATCGTAACAAGACAGTATAGCGTGAGATGAAATAAAAGTCAAATAAAACGAGTTAATAAAATTACATAAAAAAGCTAAAACAAAGCAAAAAATAGGATAAATTATAACTTATCATCAAAAATATTGACTAAAACGTGAAAAGGGGGTATAATGGAAAAAAGGCTTGAAAAAGGGATAATTTTATGAATCTAGTCGAATCATTGAAAAACCTGGGGCTGAACGAAAAAGAGGCTAAAGTATATTTGGCGCTTTTGCAGTTGGGGAAAACGACAGCTTACAACGTAGCGGTTAAATCCGGCCTGAAAAAACCGACCACCTACGTTATTTTGGGGCAGTTGGTGGAAAAAGGGTTTGTCTATAACATCCCGCGGGCGAAAAAACAACTCTTCGTGGCCGAATCGCCGGAGGAATGTTTTGCTATCGCCAAAGAAAGGCTGCATTTCTCCGAGAAGAATCTGCCGGAACTGTTGGCGATGGAGAAAGGGAAGAAAAATAAAGTTAATGTGTCGTATTATGAAGGTTTGGGCGGAATCAGGGAGTCGTACGGAAAATTGATCAAGGTGATGCGCAAAGTTCCCTTTGAGAAACGAAATTTTGTGGGATTTTACGCCAAGACGGATAATTTGGAAGACGACCTTAATAAATATTTCGATGAAGTTACGGCGGAACTGGCGAAGTATAAAATTCAAAGAAAGGGCATAACCACGTATAACGATCTTATCGCCAAAAAGTATTTAAACGCGTTGGGGAAATATAGCGTGTCGGAAATGAAAGCTTTGCGCGAAGAAAAATATTCCAGCTATATTTCCATAGAGATTTTTGCTGGACGCTTTGTTCATATTTTGTCGCAACGCAATTTGCAATCCATCATCATCGAAGATGCCGATATCGCCGACGTTATGCGGCAGATCTTTGAGATGGTTTGGGAGTTGGTGGAGAAGGATAGGGAGAATTATTTGAAGTTTTCGTCTGTACTCGATTCGAATGATGCGGGGATAAGCCATGTTCAAGAACAACGCGGTTCAAATCTGGAGACTTGAACCGACGAGAGGAAACTACGAAGTGGATACGAATCTACGAACAGGGAGATAAGAGAGAAAAAACAAGTGTCATTCCGAGCGAGCGTAGCGAGTCGAGGAATCTAGTAACGATTATTGTTAGGTTTTCCTATAAATAGTAAATCTTTCGACTGTCGTTGTCAGATCCCTCGACTGCGTTCCGATGATTACATCGAAACTTCGCTCGGGATGACAATTTTTTTAACCAATCTTTACTAAAAGTAAAAAACTCCCGATTGTTCGGGAGTTTTCTTTGAAGAGAGATTTTATTTGGTGGCGCGCTTGGAAGCGGTTTTGACGCATCTGGCGCAAACCTTTTTCTTTTGACCGTCAATTTTTTTGCTTTGCAAATTGATGGCGAATTTTCGAAGGGTTTTGACGTTGGAATGGCTGACCTTGTTTCCGGTTTGGGATCCGCGGCCGCAAACATCGCAGGTTCGAGACATAGAAATAATCCGATGCGAATCTACGAATGAAAGCGAATTCACGAATCTACGAATAGTTTTTAGGCTTTATTCGTAGATTCGAATGCATTCGTAGATTCGAATCGCGTATTGATTTATTACGAAATATACGTTAACATACAAAAGTAATATTAGCAAGAAAACCCGCGAAAGCAGAGCGAATGCCAACTAATAGGAGCAAATAAAATTATGTTGAACGAAGCAGTTTTAATAGTGTTTTTTATAGCTATTCTTTTATATTCGGTAATTATTCACGAAGTCTTTCACGGTGTGGCGGCTTTGTGGCTGGGGGATATGACGGCCAAGTACGCCGGCAGGCTTACCGCTAATCCTTTCAAACATTTGGATTTTTTTGGTTCGTTTATAGCGCCTCTTTTTATGTACCTGTCGCTTGGCTTCGCTTTCGGCTGGGCCAAGCCCGTTCCATATAACCCCTATAATTTGAAAGATCAGAAATGGGGACCGGCGCTGGTGGCTTTGGCGGGTCCCGGGATAAATATTGTCGTCGCCCTGGTTGCGGCCATTGCTGCCAGACTCATAAGTTTGCCGCTTGGCTTAAAAAGGGATATTATAAACACATTCAACGAATGGTCGGATGTCGCCGGAACGATAGCCGGAGCGCCGGGGGCGATATTTTACGAACTGTTGATAATGGTTGTTATTATAAATGTTTTTCTGGCCTTCTTTAACCTGATTCCCATTCCTCCGCTGGACGGATCCAAATTGTTGTTTTCTGTTTTACCGATCAAGGTTGAGACGCAAGCGATGCTGGAGCAATTCGGTTTTGTGCTGCTTTTAGTTCTGATTTTGTTCTTTTCCGGACCATTGAGATTGTTTTTAGGATTGGCGCTGAATTCATTTCTAAGTATCGCCATTTGACATAATTTCAAATATTGTATAAGATAATTCCACTGGCCAAATCTGGCAGTGTTTTTGTTTAGCTCTACGAAAGTGGTTGCGACCCCGCACCAAATTCCGAAGGAGATATTTTCTGAAAATATAGTTAATCTCTCGGAATCGCCTGCGGCTTAATTATTGCTAGTTGTAAATTTATTTTGTGAATTGGTGCGGGGCGCTCAATTTTGTTCCTGCTCACTACGTTCACAGACAAAATTGGCGTGCCGACAATCAACCAACTCAAACGAAGACCGCGCAAGTCAGGAGCGAAAAAATCGAAGTCCCCGGCTTTTAAGCATGTGTTTAACACTTTGAAAAACAAGCCGGTGTCCACCGGCAGTCCGTTCAAGCGGGGAGTTTGCATCAAGGTTTCCACCACTACGCCGAAAAAACCGAACTCGGCTTTGCGAAAAATTGCCAGGGTCAAGCTGACCAATGGAATGGAAGTGACCGCTTACATCCCCGGCATTGGACACAACCTTCAGGAACACTCTATCGTGATGATTCGGGGCGGCCGGGTAAAAGACCTTCCGGGAGTGCGGTATCACATAGTCCGAGGAGTGCTCGATAGCGCCGGAACGGCCAATCGGAAACAGGGAAGAAGCAAATACGGAGCGAAAAGGGAGAAAAGTAAAGAGTAAATTTATATTTAAGGCAGTATAACCCCGCACCAATTCCGAAGGAAGCACCAGCTTTATGTGAATCTTTTGTCACGGAATCGCCTGCGGCTTAGTTTATAAGTAGTAGAAAATTTTGCGGGTGAATTGGAGCGGGGTGCTCATTTTTGTTCCCGCTCGTACCTCGCGGACAAAAATGGCATGCCACGACGTAAACGAGTATACAAGAAAACAGCCAAAGTTGATCCGAAATACGGCAATTTGTTGGTGGGAAAATTTGTCGGCAACATTATGCTGGAAGGAAAGAGATCGACGGCGGAAAGAATAATTTATGACGCTTTTGACGCCATTCATTTGCGCACCAAAAAGGGCGGACTAAATGTCTTTGAACAGGCTATTAAGAATGTTTCTCCCTTGGTTGAACTTAAATCACGAAGAGTGGGAGGCGCCAACTATCAGGTGCCGGTTCCGGTGGCGGGAGAAAGAAGAGTGACTTTGGCGATTCGCTGGATAAAGAAAGCCATGAATACCAAAAAAGGCAAAAAAACAGCCGAGAAACTGGCGGATGAACTTATCGACGCGTCCAACAAAACCGGAGTAGCCATCAAAAAAAGAGAAGATGTTCACCGGATGGCGGAAGCGAATAAGGCGTTCGCGCACTTCGCGTAAGTTACGAACTACGAAATAAGCGAACTACGAAAAACTTGAATAGGGAATTATAGGGATATCTTCTTTGATGTTTCGTAATTCGTCTATTTCGTAGTTCGTAAATGACAATTATGCCGCGGCAGTATCCAATCGAAAAAACTAGAAATATAGGCATCATCGCTCATATTGACGCTGGGAAGACGACCACTACCGAGCGTGTTTTGTTTTATACCGGAATCACCCACAAGATCGGAGAAGTACATGAGGGAGCGGCGACGATGGACTGGATGGAGCAGGAGAAAGAGCGGGGAATAACCATTACTTCGGCCGCGACGACTTGTTATTGGAAAGAGCATCAGATCAACATTATTGACACTCCGGGACACGTGGACTTTACGGTGGAAGTGGAGCGGTCGCTACGTGTTCTTGACGGAGGCGTGGTGGTTTTTGACGGCAAGGAAGGCGTGGAGCCGCAGTCGGAAACAGTTTGGCGCCAAGCCGACAAATACAGCGTTCCTCGAGTTTGCTTTATCAATAAAATTGACAAAGAAGGAGCGGATTTCTATTACGCCCTGAAAACCATTTGGGATCGATTGACTCCCAACGCGGTGGCGGTGCAGATTCCCATCGGCGAGCGGGGAGATTTCGCGGGCGTGGTGGATCTCATCAAAATGAAAGCCTATACTTTTTCCGGAGAGATGGGTGAAAAGGTGATCGAAGGGGAAGTGCCGGCGGAACTTTTGGACAAAGCCAAAGAGTGGCGGGACAAAATGGTAGAAAAGGTTTCCGAAACGGATGATAAATTGATTGAAAAATATTTAGGCGGCGAAGAAATCAGCGAGGCGGAATTGAAAGCCGCTATTCGAAAAGGAGTCATTGACACTACACTGGTGCCGGTTTTTACCGGAACGGCGCTTCGCAACAAGGGCGTGCAGCTGGTGCTGGACGCGGTGGTGGATTATCTGCCGTCGCCATTGGATGTGCCGGCAATCAAAGCCACTGATGTTAAAGATGAAACAAAAGAAGTGGAGGTTAAATATGAGGATAACGCGCCTTTTGCCGCTTTGGCTTTCAAGGTGGCGACCGATCCGTTCGTGGGTCAGCTGACTTTTTTCCGGGTTTATTCGGGAACGCTCAAAGCCGGATCGTATGTTCTTAATTCTTCCAAGGGAGAAAAAGAAAGAGTGGGCAGAATTTTGCAGATGCATTCCAATCATCGGGAAGAAATAGATGAAATTTATACCGGCGGAATTGGGGCTTTGGTGGGAATGAAAAATACGACTACTGGAGATACACTTTGCGATCCGGATAAGCCGGTACTCTTGGAATCGATTACTTTTCCCGAGCCGGTTATTTCCATCGCGGTAGAGCCGAAAACTAAAGCTGACCAGGAGAAAATGGGGATGGCTCTTCGCAAACTGGCAGAAGAGGATCCGACTTTCAAGGTTAGGACTGACGAAGAAACTGCCCAGACGATTATTTCCGGAATGGGTGAGCTTCATTTGGATATTATTGTCGATCGGATGAAACGGGAATTTAAAGTCGAAGCTAATATCGGTCAGCCGCAGGTGGCTTATCGTGAAACAATCAAAGCCAAGGCGGAGGCCGAAGGAAAGTATATCAAGCAATCCGGCGGGCGCGGACAGTACGGCCATTGTTGGGTTAGAGTGGAGCCGCAAGAACCGGGAGCCGGATTTGAATTTGTGGATGAAATCAAAGGCGGCGTCATTCCGCAGGAATATATCAAACCGATTGAAAAAGGAATCGAAGACGCGATGGATTCGGGCGTGGTGGCGGGATATCCGATGGTGGATGTCAAAGCGACAGTGTATGACGGATCATTTCACGAGGTGGATTCTTCGGAGGCGGCTTTCCGTATCGCCGGCTCTATGGCGTTCAAAGAAGCGTCGCGCCGCGCCAACCCGATTATCTTGGAACCGATTATGAAAGTGGTGGTGACTACTCCGGAGAATTTTATGGGCGACGTTGTGGGAGATTTAAATTCCAAGCGGGGAATCATCCGCGAGATGAACGACCGCGGCGAAGGCAATGCCCGCGTCAAAGAAATTGAAGCGGAAGCGCCACTAGCCTCAATGTTCGGCTACGCGACCCAGCTTCGTTCTATGACCCAAGGCCGCGCCAACTACACGATGGAATTCGCCCATTACGCCGAAGTTCCAAAAAACGTGGCGGAAGAAATCACCAGTGGGGGGAAGAAATAAGAAGAAAGAAGTGAGAAGAAAGAGGAAAGAAGGAAGAGGAAAGAGGAAAGAAGCAGGAAGTAAGAAGCAAAAATGTTATTTTGATAGGAGAGCAGTCTGGTCTATATCAGGCTGTTTTTTTGTTTATGGTTGTTTCTGGTTAAATTAATTGGGTTGCATACAAGTTATCCACAGTTTTCCGTGAAAAAAGAGAATTACTTTTTTCAGATGAGAAACCAACATAAAATTTCGCCAAATAGTTCAATTCAAATAACGCCGAAAAATCCAAAGATTATTTTTTATGTCTCGGTAATAAAATTGTGATAAAAAGGCTATAACAAAGCAAATATCTAGATATTTCGGAGTATTTTACGTTACCTATATACCGCGGGTGTTTTTTTTGCTATTTTTTACTTAACATAAAACAAAATTTGTGGTATAGTTAAAGGGCTAGTAAGGGGTGAGGACAAGAGTTTTTCTCTTGCCCTCGTTTTTAATTTAAAAGCGAAAAACAGTGTAAAAAAGAGCAAAAATACCGAAAAACAGTGAAAAGAAACCAAAAACAAAAAGAAAATTCTGTCAAAAAGGAAAAATCAATCTTCCAGAACGTTTTTGTCAGAAAAAAAATATTTACTTTGCCAGAAAAAGTTTTTCATTTGGACTCCGCGGAGCTTTTTGATGATTATTTGTCATGGGGAGTAGAGGATAAAAAGAAGCTTGGCCGGGAATACGGTCGGATTGCTTTCTGGGAAGGAATTTTCAACAAAATAAAGTCTTTTTCAAAAAGCATTTTGCTTTTTTCTTTCAAATCAGCTTATCGCTTGGTGATCTTCGTTTTGGTCTTGGTTTTGATTTACCAGTCTTTCCCGGGCGCGCTTTCCGCTCCGCAATCACGTGTTGTTACAACCAAGTCGGAATGGGATATGGGAGCGCTTACAGGCGTCACCTCAGACACTTCTCAAAATTCAATTCAGCTTAGTCCTAACGGCGGTTGGACGGAACGGGTTTTAGCTTCTCCTCGCGATACGATTTCCTATGGAAGCGCGTCTGTTATGGCGGGAAATTATCTTTATGTGATGCGGGGTTATTCCGACAAAGTTTTTTGGCGCTATGACACGGTTAATAACAAGTGGGAAACAATGCCCGATCTTCCTCAGCCGGCTTATTATGGGGCGGATATGACTTTTATCCCCGGAGCTCAGGCGGGAACCGGAAAGATTTATGCGATTTTTGGCGGTTATTCCCAAAAGTTCTATGAATTTAATATCATAACCCAACAATGGACTCGTCTTCCCGATCTTAGCGATTCCACTTATACTGGTTCGGCTATTGAAAATGACGGAACGGATATCTATTTCTTGCGTGGCAATACCAGCACCGGCTTTTATAAATTTTTTGTAAATGCGAGTCGTCCCTATTGGAAGGACCTTTCCGCTGTGACAGCGAACGTCAACACAGGAGGCGATTTGGTTTATGGTCATGACGGGTATATGTATGTGACTCAAGGCAATACGACTGTGAACTTTTATCGCTTCACGCTTCCGGCGGATGAAGAAGATATGGGTTCTTGGACAACTATGGCGAGTATCACCGCGACTTACACTTTTGCTGGCGAACAAAGGGGAGTGTATTGGGACAGCGGGACTGGATCGGCTAAGTATCTATATTTTTTGCGTTCCAATGGAAACACCACGATGCATCGTTATCAGATTACTTGTGATGATGGCACGACAGGCTCCTGCGCCGGACAAAAAGATACTTGGTTAATCATTGCTGAAGCCGTGCCCGGCCCGGTCAATTATACTTCTTTGACTTATAACGCGACAGATGGAAATTTTTACGCGGTTAGGGGGAATAATGGAGGTACGGCCACTGGAGATCTTTGGAAATTTGATCCGGATGGGACATTGGGTCAGCAGTGGCTTGGACTAAAAAATGTTCAAGATGGATCCGGAACGTTGCGGCCGGTCAACACCGGAAGCGATCTGATTTGGAACGGCGATACGTCTAGCAACAAAGTTTACGCTATTTCCGGAGGAGCTACTTCTTATTTCAATCTCTTTGATACTGCTAACAATTTGTGGGCCACAAAAGCGGCGCCCTCGCCGGGAATAACGGCTGACGTGACGGGAACATACAAAAAAAGCGCCACGCCGCTAACTGTTCCTGATTATCTGTATTTTCCTCGGGGAAACGCATCAAACACGATTTACAGGTTTAACGAAGGTCTTCCTTCCGCGCCTAATCCGGTATGGGAAACGTTAAATCCGAGCGGACTGGGCAATATTGGCGTTGGCGGAGGCGTTATATACAACGGATCTAAATTCTATGTTCTTCTGGGTGGAGCGTCTAATTATTTTTATGATTGTGGTGCTGATTTTTCCTCTTGTACGAGAGACAGTATTCCTGACTTGAGGGTAGATAATGTTAATTATTTTCCCTACACTGGAGCTAGAATGGTTTCTGCCGGGACATATTTTCCAGGAGACTCGAATAGTACTGACATATATGCCACTATAGGAGATGGGGAAACCACTTTTCTCAAATATTCCGGCGGAGCTTGGAGCAAAATGGCTTCTACTCCCTTTACTCAATATTACGGAACGAGTTTAACCTATTATGCGGGAAAAATATATGCTTTGGCTGGGTATTATAAAGATGAAATATGGGAATATGACATTTCTGCCGATAAATGGATAAAGATGCCTAATAACCAAAAATATATTTATGGCCGTGGCCCATGGCAAGGCGCCAACATTGAATATGGTGGAAACAGCGCCATGCTTGCCACGATAGGAATGGGGCTTTCGGATATGTGGAAATTCGATATCGGAGCAACTAATTTTTCAACTACTCCCGGTACCTATGTAAGTGAAGTGATGGATCTTTCTAATGTAGGTGAATGGAGCGGTTTTAGCGCCCATATATTGAAGCCAGCTAATACAAATCTGACATTTGAAACCATGACGAGCTCGGACAATGTTAGTTGGCCGGGAAGCTGGAGCAGTGTTTCCAATATAAGTGAGTCTGGAGGGGTTTTTAGCGCCGACATTGATTCGGATGAGAATCGCTATGTAAAAGTAAGAATAACTCTCACTTCGTCCAACGGGGCAGATACGCCAACAGTCTATGATTATTCGGTTTCTTACACGGTTAGCGGGGTAAAGCCTCAAAATCCAAACAGTATCTCAGGATCATCCCAGCAAACCGGCGGTACGGCTCTAATATCGGGGATAGAAAATAGTTATACTTATGAACACCCATATTTTTCTTGGTTGGGGGCGACGCATAATGGTTCGGGAATTGCCGGTTATTATGTTTGCTTTGACACTGATGAGAATTGTGTCGAGCCGGTAATTAATGGCGGCCATTGGTCGTTTCAATCCGGATTTACTTACACCGCGACCACTCCGCTTAAGACGGGAACTTATCATTTGAAAATCAAGACAAAAGACGGCAATGGAAATATCTCTGACGCAATTTGGGATGCCTTTACTTATCAATACGATGGAGTTTCAACAGATGAAGAAACTGATCCGCTTTCTAAAACTAGGACCTCAGCGGATGATTTTAACGATGGAGATTTGGAAGCCACGGCGGTTTCCGGCTCCGGAAACGATGCTTCGCTTCGATTGGCGGCTGTTTCCGGATTTTGGAATCAGAATCGTTTAAGTGTCATTACTCCCGGAACAGTTTATCAAGCGGGAGAATTGTCTTTGGGAAGATGCAAAGACGATGCTGATGTTACGCCGCCCTATTCGTTCAATGATAATCATTGTCTTTATACTATGGTGGGGAATAATACGACTAATTTCTACCGTTATGAAATTGAAACGGATACTTGGACTACGAGAACGGTTACTCCCTACAACACCAATACGGGAGCGGCCTTAGTGGAGGGGCCGGAAGGTTATCTTTATGCTGTTCGAGGAACAGGAAATGCCATTCCTGTTAATGCCGCGGCTTTTTGGATGTATGATATTGTCAACAACTCCTGGGTTGATTTGGGAAATGCTCCCAAAAGTTTCGCGGCGGGAAGTAATTTGTCTTATGACGGCCGTTATATTTATGCCACACCGGGGGCGGAAGACACCTTTTATATTTATGATACTTGCAACGGAGAGGATGTTTGCAACTCGGGTTGGAAAAACCCTTATACTCCGAGCTCTGTGCCGAATGTTGATTTTGACAATCCAAGTACTACCAACGGTCAGTTTACCGGAGAGGGAGCTGACTCGGTTTATGACGGCCGGAACAATGTTTATATGATTCAAGGAAGCCAATTTTCTTATTTTACCAAATATTCCATCGCTGATGATGCCGAGCACGAAGAAACCAGAAACACCTGGACGCCGCTTATGCCGGCTCCGGAAGGATTTTATTACGGCGGCAGTCTGACTTACGACAGTGTGACGAACGCCATTTATGCTATTGCCGGAAATAACGCGTTGACTAACAATTCCAAGCAAGCTTTTTTGAAATATGATATTGAAACAGACACCTGGTCAGCTCTCCCTGACGCGCCGACGCTCATCACGCAATCAGGCGCCTCGCTTTCAGTTTATGACGGCTACATTTATTTTTTGAGGGGCAGCAATACAAATTTGATGTATCGCTTTAATATCGCGGAAAATAGTTGGGAACTTCCCAATCGCGGTTTTTTCGGCCAGGAAATTCCTAAAGGAAATGTTACTACAGTAGATAGTTACTTTAACTACGGCGCGGGAACTTTTTTAGCTCCTGACGCTAGCAATAATCTGTATATTATAAGGGGTGATTATGATAATACGTTTGGAAGATATGATGTAGAATCAGGATCTTTCACTGATCTCAAGCGTCTTCCTATGGGAGCGGTGAACGGAGCTAGTATCTCCTATGGTCAGGATGAAAATAATGCCGCGGTAATTTATTATGTGCCTGGTCCAATAAGAGCCACTCGAACCGTCGGGGATACAAAAAACCCTTATTTTTACAAGTATATCATTAGCACCGATACTTGGGAGGAAATTACCGATCGTCCGCCGGCCAAAGTAGCGGCCGGATCCTCAATGGCCTTTGACAGCGTTAATGAATATTTATACCTGACGCAAGGGGGGACTACGGCGATGTACAGGTATGATGTCAACGGAGGAGGGGCTTCAAAATGGTCAACAGTCTCAGCTACTGGCGCGTGTTCAAGCGGGGCCGGCTCAAAAATACTTTATACCAACAGCGCTGTTTATCGCATCCAAGCCGGGGGTAATGCGTCCTTTTGCAAATTTAACGGAAGCGCTTGGTCGACTCTCAAAGTTCTCCCCGCAGTCGCTAACACAGGCGCGTCTATTTTCGATGGAAAAGATGGATATGTATATGTTGCTCGAGGAGCGGATAGCTCCGACTATTATCGTTATGCTGTAAGCCAACTGGATCCTCCTAACGATGTATGGGAAACTTTATCAACGACATCTATAAATAAGATTCCAGCTAATGTTAACACTGGAGGAGTGGGAGGAAATCTGTCTAATCGTAACTGGCTTATTCCTGGTGCGGGAACCAACACTTTCGCGAATGGCCTTTACAGCTACGTTGTCGGATCAGCAACTAATCAAACTGGATTTTCTAAAACAGGAACATATACTTCAGACGTGATAGATCTGGAGGATGAACCTTATCGCTTTGCCAATTTGACGGTCAATTATGTGTTACCCGATTCAAGCGCTGATTTTCTGGCTATCGAAACCAGAACTTCCGCTACCGGATCTTTGGCGCAAGAAGACGAGGACGAGTGGACCAGCTGGAACGCTGTTTCTAATGAACATGTTTTTGCCGACAAACATACTTTTTCGATCAACTCTGATACTGAGAGATACATTCAAGTTCGAATGAGTTTTTCCTCTTCTGACCAGATTTTTTCTCCGCGCGTGGATGACTATGCAGTTTATTATTATCAGGATGTTGAGCAGCCGAATGCTCCATCTGAAGTGACGGCCTATAGGTCGAATCAAAAGCCGCTGCCGGCAATTACGAATTTAACTGATCCGGAACATCCGACCGGACAGGACTGGTTTGGAGATGAAACCCCGTACTTTGAGTGGCCGGCAGCAGGAGATCCAAACGGGGCAAGCGATAACCCGGATCCGGGCGGATCGGGAATCGCCGGATATTATGTATGTTTCGGCGAAGAGGCTGATTGTCCCGACGCGATATTGAACGGAGAATTTCAAACCGGCAATAGTTTTACGGCTCCGGCTCTTTCCTCGGAAGAAGATAGCGGGGAAAAATATTATTTGAAAATCTCAGCCATAGATAACGCCGGCTTGGCTTCTGAAAGTTATACCGGTTTTATATATCAATTTGACAGAACCCCTCCAGGTCTCCCGACTAATATCAACGCTTCTCCAGCGTCTTATTCTTCAGTCAGCGAGTTTACTTATAGTTGGGACAGTAATGCGAGTGACACTCATTCAGGCATTTTGAAATTCCAGTATCGTCTTGGCAATGAGTCAGAAGAGACTTGGCACGATATTGGCGGATCGGAAGTTCTCTCTCAAGTTGTCGAACCCTACCAGCCTAACGAGAATTATTTTTATTTGAAAGTCTTGGACAAGGCGTACAATGAAACAGTGTCATTGCCGAGAAGCTTTTTTTGGAGCGGCGGTCCGGCTTCCCCGCCGACTAATCTTAGGGTCAATCCTTCCAATGAAGATAATGTCACCAACTCGTTTACTTTTGAATGGGATATTCCTGATTCATACGCTGGCGATGCGGATAATATTACCTATTTTTACTCAGCCAATTATCTTCCGACTCCGTTCAATACAGTTGAAACAACCGCGAAATCAGCCGGACCTGGACCGTTCGCGACGCAGTTTGGGCAAAATACAATGTATGTGGTGGCGATGAGCGAGGGAGGAAGCAAGGGAAATCCAAATGATGTGGATTGGGAAAATCCAGCCAAGGTTTATTTTTACGCCAGAACAACAGCTCCTGGTCCGCCGATTAATAATCAGATTTTTGACACTTCCGACCGGGAGTCGGCTGAGTATAGCGTGGCGGTAAAATGGAGCGTGCCGGAAAGCTATGATTCGGCAAACTTTGCGGGCTACACTATATATAGAGCAACCGATCCAGCTACTGCTATGGATGAATATGAGGAAGTGGCGACCACAACAGGAACGGCTTATGTTGATACTGAATTGGAAAGCAAGCCTTACTATTATTATGTGCGTTCGCGAGATAGAACTAATAATCTTTCTATTCCGACTTCAGTGCTTTCTATGACTCCGACTGGACGCTACACGACTGCTCCGCTTATCGTGGATGAGCCGGCTGTTACAGTGGAATCTTTCGCGGCGACTATTGTCTGGTCAACTAATAGAGAAGCAAGTTCCTTTGTAGAATATGGAACGTCTTCCGATTTAGATAAAACAAACGGACAAGTAGATAGCGTTATATCGCATACGGTAGAGTTGACAGGATTGGAGGCTGCCACAAAATATTATTACAAGGTAAAATATATCGATCCGGATGGAAACATCGGAACTTCAGAAGCGGATATTTTCACTACTAATGATCCGCCGACTATTTCTGATGTGGTTACTTCTGACGTTGGACTCAATAGCGCCAATGTTTCTTGGAAAACCAACATGAGCGGAGTCTGTACTTTGCAATATGGAGAGGGAAGTTTTACCAACTCAGTGGAGGAGAGCGCCGGCGGGACAACGCATATCCAAAAAATCTCTAATCTAAAGTCAGCTACAAGTTATATTTATCAAATTGAGTGTGTGGACGCTGATCTGAATAACTTCAGTTCGGATCAGTATGCTTTTACTACTCTTGAACAGCCGATGGTCGCTGATTTCGCTGTTCAAAATAAAGAGAATGTGGATATTCCAACCATTGAAGTTACTTATAATACTACTCATGCCACGACTACGCTTGTAAAATTCAAGGGCGCCGGCGAAGGATCATATCACAACTATCTTATTTCTGATTTGGCGACTGAACACAAAGCTACTATCGAAGGCCTCGATCCGGCTGTCGAATATGAGGTTGTTGCAAGTGGAATTGACGCTAACGGGGTGGAGGCGTTGCCACAATCGTCTAGGGTGACTACTCTTACAGACAGCCGTCCGCCGGGGGTGGTTGTTAACAGGGCTGTTGGGAGGGTTGTGGGCAGAGGAAAAGACTCAAGAGCCAATTTGTATGTTAAAATAGAAACAGATGAAATTACGGCAGTGAAAATACTTTTTGGCAAGGGAACAATTCTTAGCAATTTTGAGCAAAGCACCGGAGTGGATCCTTCCAACACTTACCATTTAATTACCATCCCGGTTGATTCGGGGCAAGTGTACAGTTATGTCGCGGAAGCAGTGGACGAGGCTGGCAACAAGACCATCAGCAGATCAGTGACGGTTGTAGTAGAAGATGCCAAAGAGAACGCGACAGAAATTGTCGTTAATACTTTCAGCAGCAAGTTTGGTTGGGTAACAAAATTATGGCAACGTTAGAAAAAAACGAGGACGGTGAATCTGTAAAGAACCAGTCTGTTTTTGATGAAGAGAAAATTCTAGGCGAAGTCACTAATCTGTCTTCGGCTTTTGATCATCGCGCTAAGGGAGATGCGGTAGTGAGAGTTAAGGATGTTTATAAAGATTTTGTTTTAGGAACAAATGTTATCAACATCCTGAAGGGGGTCAGTGTTGATATAAAAAGAGGAGAATTTGTTATGCTTATGGGGCCGTCCGGCTGCGGTAAATCAACTTTGCTTCATGTAGTTTACGGCCTCGAGCCCCCTACTCAGGGGTCGGTTCATGTTGAGGATGAGAGTATATGGGATCATAGCAAGAGTTGGCGCGCTTTTTTTAGAAATCAGTATATTGGATTTATTCCTCAACAAGCTTTTTGGGTTAAGTCCCTGTCGGTAATCGAAAATGTCGCTATCCCGGGGTTTATTGGAGGGCGGGGATATCGAGAGTCTGTAGAGAGGGCTTACAAGATGTTGGAAGTTGTTGGAATGAAAGATTGGGCGCACTATCGTCCGTTTGATCTTTCCGGAGGGCAACAACAGAAAGTAGCTTTTGCCCGATCTCTTTTGCTTAATCCGAAGTTCATCATTGCGGATGAACCGACGGGAAACTTGGATCAAAAATCAGGCATCCAGCTTATGGATTTAATCAAAAGATTTAATGAGAAATTCGGAATTACTGTTCTCATGGTGACGCATAATCCGGACCAGGTGCATTATGCCTCACGAATCGTAAAAATGGTTGATGGTCGAGTTCTTTCCGATCTGACTGATCGGGCTGATATTGACACGGTAAAAAATGAAGCTTAATTTTTTTTCCAAGAAGAACAAATCTTTGCCTGGCCATGTTTTTCGGGATGAGGATACGGACTACGCTACGGATAAAAGACCCAAGGAAACTTGGCAGGAGAGGCACACAGGACTCAGTTTTTCTATGATTTTTTATATAAGCTGGAAAAACCTCAGAGTTAGCCGAACCAGATCAGTTCTTACAATTGGCGGAGTGGCCCTGGGTATCGGGATCATAACGTTTCTTTTAAGTCTGGGTTTTGGAGTCCAAAGAATGATTGTTGAAGAGGTGACAAAAAATAATCCGGTAGATATTATCGACGTGAGCAGCGGAAATTTAGACAACTTCGTTACTCTGAACGACGAATCTGTTGAAAAGATAATGAATATAGAAGGTGTGAAGAGTGTGGAGAGGCGGGTTAATACGGGAGGGAAGATAATTCTTGGAGAGTCTCAAACCGATGTTGTTATTTATGGGACAACGGTGGGTTTTCTGGATATGCTGAAAATAAACTACTCGTCAAACGGAGGGAAATTTTCTAATGAAGAAAACGGCGCTATCATTTCCGATCGCTTGGCGAGTCTTTTGGGTTTTGATAACCCGATAGACGCGATTGGAAAAAATGTCTTTTACAATATTGCTCTGACCAGAGATGTCAGTTCAAAAATCAACGAGGAAAAAATAGCGGAGAATAATGAAACAATTGTTACTGCGGTAGTCTCTGGTTCCGACAGCGCTTTTATTTATCTTCCATTTAAAATACTTGGAGACACTTTTGGAGTAGATTCCGCCCAAGAAGGCAAGGTAGTGGCGGAAGAAATGGGTAAATTCAATAATATTAAGCAACAGCTGGAGCAAATGGGTTTTATCGCTGACAGCATAAATGATTTAATTGTGGATATTAATAGTTTCTTCACAACGGTACGGGCTATCTTGGTGGTTTTCGGCATAATTATCATGTCAATTTCTGTTATGGGAATGCTTAACACTTTGAGCGTTTCTCTTTTGCAAAGGACTAAAGAGATTGGAATATTGAAGGCGTTAGGAACTAAAAGAGCTGATGTTTTCAAGATGTTTGTTCTCGATTCGATAGTTATAAGTTTCATTGGGGGAATTTTGGGATTTCTGGGCGGATACGGACTCGCGTTGTTGGCGAATAAGGCGATGATCATTTTGGGGCATAAAATGGGAGCGGATTTAAGCTATTTTGTCTATATTCCTTCAACTTTTGTTATCATGATAGGCGCTTTCATAGTTTTCCTGGGCATAGCCACCGGAATCATGCCGGCTTTTCGAGCTTCTAAGATTCATGCGTTGGAAGCTTTGAGATATGAGTAGCGGAAAATTTGACATTAGCATTTATCTGCGGTAAGATTTTTTTGAGGAGCGGAAAGTAAATTATTTTTTGCAATATCATGTTGGACAAGAAACTCAAGGAAGCGCTGGAACTTTTGGGCGGAAAGGCGGTGTTGGAAGACCAGGGGAAGTATTTTGTTCTCTTGACGCTCAAGGAATTTCGAAAAATCAAGCAGGAAGGGCTGGAGGGCTTGACAAAGCAGGAGTTGGTTGATAAGATTAACAACGATATTGCGAGTTGGAAATTCTCCCAGGAAAAGGACAAAATGGACCGGATTGACCTGGAGGAGATTGGGGAAATCAAAGACGAAGAAGTGAGATACGAGAAAACGGTGTAGATTTGCCAGAAACGAACGCTCGCAGTATACTATTTTTAGGATACATAATAAAATTTAATAACTAATTCGTAAAACATTACGGATCCCGCCTTGCTTTGGGCGGGCGCTCTGGGTTTTCCCGGAAGCAAAGCGTAAATATTTACGGTAAAATTAAAAAAATGGCAGCAGAAAAATTCGAACGAACTAAGCCTCATGTCAATGTCGGAACAATCGGCCACGTTGACCATGGAAAAACCACCCTTACGGCGGCGATTTTGCACGTTTTGAGCTTTTTAGGACAGGCCAAAGAAAAGGGCGTGGATGAAATTGACAAGGCTCCGGAAGAACGGGAGCGTGGAATCACCATCGCGACGGCTCACTGCGAGTATGAATCGGAAAAAAGACACTATGCTCACGTAGACTGCCCGGGACATGCTGATTATATCAAAAACATGATTACCGGAGCGGCTCAGATGGATGGCGCGATTTTGGTGGTAGCGGCGACTGATGGTCCTATGCCGCAGACTCGCGAGCACATTGTTTTGGCCAAGCAGGTAGGTGTTCCTGAAATCGTGGTGTTTTTGAATAAGGTTGATATGGTGGATGATCCGGAACTGGTGGAGTTGGTGGAAGCGGAAGTCCGCGAACTTTTAACAAAATATGAATTTGACGGCGATAATGCTAAAATTATCCGCGGTTCGGCGCTCAAGGCGCTTGAATCCAAGTCGGTCGATGAAGAGGCGGCTAAGCCGGTGTTGGAACTGATGGCGGCTTTGGACGAAAAAATACCAGAGCCGGTTCGAGAAATCGACAAGGATTATTTGATGCCGATTGAAGATATTTTCTCTATTGAAGGCCGCGGTACAGTGGTGACTGGGAGAATCGAGCGGGGTATGGTGAATATTAATGATGATGTAGAAATCGTGGGACTTCGTCCGACTCAGAAGACTACCGTTACTGGAATCGAAATGTTCAATAAATCTCTTGACAAAGGCCAGGCGGGAGATAATGCCGGAGTTTTGCTTCGAGGAACCAAGAAGGAAGATGTGGAAAGAGGACAGGTTTTGGCCAAGCCCGGCTCCATTACTCCTCACACTGAATTTGAAGCTCAAGTTTATATCTTGAGCAAGGAGGAAGGCGGGCGGCACACTCCATTTTTCAAGGGATATAAGCCTCAATTTTATGTTAGAACGACTGACGTGACTGGAGAAGTAATATTGCCGGAAGGAACTGAAATGGTTATGCCTGGCGATACTATCAGCTTCGCCGTAAAATTGATTGCTCCCGTGGCTATGGAAGATGGAATGAAGTTCGCCATCCGAGAAGGAGGCCGGACTGTCGGTGCCGGAGCGGTGACTAAAATTATAAAATAAGTTTTTCCTTAGAACCCGTTTCTTCTTGGAGGCGGGTTTTATAGGGTAAATTTAAGGTTACGAAATACGAAATTAACGAACTACGAAAATACGAAAAAATATTAACATGAGAGTTTCGTATTTCGCTCGTTTCGTAGTTCGTAAAAGTTTAAAAATTAGATGGCTATCAGGAACGAAGAAGAAGCAAAACCAAGAATAAGGATAAAGATCAAGGCGTACGACCATAAGATTATTGATCAATCGGCCAAGCAAATAGTCGAAAACGCCTTGCGTTCCGGAGCTGTCATATCTGGGCCGGTTCCTTTACCTACCGAAATTCGGAAATATACCGTGAACAAATCAACGTTTGTTTTTAAAGACGCCCGTGACCAGTATGAAATGCGGATCCACAAAAGGTTGATTGACATATTAAGCCCGACTCCTAAGACTATAGACAGTTTAACCAATCTTGATTTACCGGCGGGAGTGGATATTGAAATTAAAATGTAGCATGCGAATAGCGCGCTACGAATGCGCCCATACGAATCATCCCTCAGACTTTTCGTAGCATTCGTATGTAATTCGTAGATTCGTATCGCTTATTCTAGTTAAAGTCCCCGCCTTAGGCGGAGATACTCAACTAGCCAGAGAGCTTAAACTTTTTATAAAGTTTCTGACTGGCTTGGTAGCCCGTTTTTTTATTTTTCGAAAAGCATGAAATTTATACTCGGTAAAAAGTTGGGAATGACCACGATATACGATCAAGGAAAAGCGCTGAACGTGACTTTGGTTGAATGCGCGGAAAACGCAGTTTCGCTTTTGCGAAGCGAGGAAAAGGACGGGTATAAAGCAGTGGCGCTGGAAAGGCCGAAAACAGCCAAAAGGAAAATGATAAAGGAATTTAGAATTACAGAGGATTCTGAATTGAAGAAGGGCGATAAAGTGGATGTTTCTATTTTTGAGATCGGGGATAAGGTTAATATGAGTGGGATAACTAAGGCGAAGGGATTTCAGGGCGTAGTGAAGAGGCATGGTTTCAAGGGTTCTCCGGCCAGTCATGGCCACAAACATGATCTTCGCGCTCCAGGTTCTATTGGAGCGGGATTCCCTGAACACGTGATCAAGGGAAAGAGAATGGCCGGTAGAATGGGTGGCAAGCGCGCCACTGGTAGGAACATTGAGATTGTTTATATAGACAAAGAGAAAAACGTCTTGGGGCTTAAAGGCGCTGTGCCGGGAATTCCGGGAAACATTGTAGAGATTGTAAGTTTATAAATCGATGAAGATAGAGATATATAACATAGACGGCAAGAAAGTGGAGGATGTTGAAGTTTCCGATTCTGTTTTCGGATTGCCTGAAAATGATGAACTGTTGCATCAGGTTTATGTGGCTTTGTCGGCCAATCAGAGGCAGGTTTTGGCTCATACTAAAACCAGAGGGGAACGGGCTGGATCAGGAATCAAGCCGTGGCGGCAAAAAGGAACCGGGCGAGCCAGAGTCGGTTCAGTTCGAACGCCGGTTTGGAGAAAAGGAGGCATTGTTTTTGGGCCAAGAAACGATAGAAATTTCAAGCAGAAGATTAACAAAAAGATGAACGAAAAAGCGATTCTGTTAGCTTTGAGCGGGAAATTGAAAGACGGACAGATTAAAATTGTGGACAAATTTGATTTTTCCGAAAAGAAAACTAAAACGGTGGTTAAGGTCATAACTAATTTGGAAATGAAAGGAAGAACGCTGATGGCTTTTTCCGAAGGAGAAAAGGAGTTGAGAATAGCCAGCAGGAATATAAAAACAGTTAAAAATATTTTAACCAGCCAGTTGAATGTTTTGGATATCTTAGATAACAAGAGTTTGCTTTTTACCAAAGAATCTGTTAAATATTTAGAAGAAAAATATGGCCAGCGGAAGTAACCCAATTGCATACAAGACAATTGTTGAGCCCTGGATCACGGAAGCGGCGACAGAAATGGCGGCTTTGAACAAGTATGTTTTTAAGGTTTTTAATGAGGTTGGCAAGAATCAGATTAAGTTGGCAGTGGAGGAATTATATAAAGTGAAAGCAGTTTCAGTTCGTACAATAAATGTTCCGGGGAAGAAGAGAGCTCGGGGCAGAATAGTTGGGCGAAAGGCGGGGTATAAAAAAGCGATTGTAACATTAAAAGAAGGTGACAGTATTGATATATTTGGAAATAAATAATTATGGCAATCAAAGTTTACAAACGGAATACTGCCGGGAGAAGAAATATGTCTGTAGTGAAGGCTGCTATTGATGTTGCTAAAAAGCCGGAAAAATCATTGCTTGCTAAAATTACCAAGAAGGCCGGGAGATCTGGAGGAAAGATATCCGTTAGACATCAGGGAGGTGGACACAAGAGAAGGTATCGACTAGTGGATTTCAAACAAGATAAATTTGGTGTCCCGGGAATAATAGTAGCAATCGAAAAAGACCCGATGAGAAGCGCCTTCATTGCCTTGGTTAATTATAAAGATGGAGAAAAACGGTATATTTTGGCTACCGAAGGAATGAAAAAGGGGAAGGAAATTGTCTCCGGCGAAAGTGCTTCCATAAAAGCCGGGAATAGAACTAAAATCAAAAACATTCCGACGGGAACTGTTATCTCAAACATAGAACTGTTTCCAGGGAAAGGTGGCCAAGTCGTCAGAAGCGCCGGATCGGGAGCAGTGCTTACCGCCACGGAAGGAGAGAAGGCGCAAGTGAAAATGTCTTCCGGAGAAATCAGGTTGGTCAGCAGCGAATGTTATGCTACGATAGGACAAGTCAGTAATTTTGAACATAGCTCGATTAACATAGGAAAAGCGGGAAAATCCAGATGGCTTGGCAGAAGGCCGGCAGTGCGGGGATCAGCTATGAATCCGGTGGATCATCCTCATGGAGGCGGCGAGGGCCGCCAGGGAATCGGACTTAAGCATCCGAAGACTCCTTGGGGCAAACCGGCGCTTGGCAAAAAAACCAGAAAGAAGAAAAAATATAGTAATAAGTTTATAATCAAGAAAAGAAGCAAACGAAAATAATTCCGATGCGAATCTACGAATGACATTCGAATCTACGAATCTACGAATACGCGAATGAAAAATTCGTGAATTCGGATACATTCGTTGATTCGAATCGGTATAGCATATGACACGAAGTTTAAAAAAGGGGCCTTTCGTCGATGAGAGGCTGATAAAAAAGATTCAAAATAAGAAGCCGGAAGATAAGAGTATTATCAAGACCTGGCTTCGCGCTTCAGTCATTTCTCCCGAAATGATCGGGTTTACGTTCGGAGTGCATAACGGCAAGGATTTCATATCAGTTTTTGTTACGGAAGAAATGGTAGGACACCGCTTGGGGGAATTCTCTCCAACCAGAAAGTTTGTCCGGCATGGAGGAAAGATGCAAAAAGAAATAGAGCAGGCTTCGAAGCAGAAAGAGTTGGATGCGGCCAAAGCGGCCAAAGCGGCGGATACCAAGAAAAAGTAATACGCGAAATAAGGCAAAGATTATGAAAGTCAGAGCAAGTCTAAAAAGCATAAGAATAGCGCCGAGAAAAGTGCGGCTTTCCGCGGATCTCATAAAAGGTTTGAACGTTAAGGATGCCTTGAGTCAATTGGATAATACAGTGAAGGGAGTCAATGAGAGTTTTAAAAAGCTTTTGGAGAGTGCGATTGCTAATGGAGAAAATAATTTGGGAGTGGATAAAGATAATATGTATGTTTTTGACATAATAGTCGGTGCCGGCCCGTCTCTCAAGAGATGGATGCCTAAAGCTTTCGGAAGAGCCGGAAGAATTCTCAAGAGAACCTCGAAAGTTGAAATAGTTTTGGAAGAGAGAGAAGAAGGCAAGAACCGGAAGAGTAAGGATCAGCTGGAAAAAGAAAGAAAAGAAAGGCAGAAAGAAAGAGAGAGAATTGAGAAAGAAAGGGAAAAAGCGGAACAGGAGGAGAAAGAAAGCGGAGCGCCGAAAGCGGAAAAGATTGAAGATAAGAGGGAAGATGACGCTAGGAAGAAAGAAAATAAGACGAAAAATTGGACAAATAGGATATTTAGAAGGAAATCAATGTGACGCGAAGCGTCATCCTGAGCGTAGCGAAGGATCTCGCAAGGTAATCTCGTGTTGCTGGCTATCCCGCACCAAATTCCGAAAGAAGTTTATGTTAAAGAGAAAGCTTACTTCACGGAATCGCCTGCGGCTTAGTTTTAAGATAACAGAAAGTATAATTTGCGAATTGGTGCGGGATGCTCAATTTTGTGGCTACTCGCCCGCCCCCACACCAATTTCATTATTTATTAATAGACAATTTCTTGAAGCTATCCTCAGTACTAATTTAGTAAAATTGGTGTGGGGGCAAGCTCGCAGACAAAATTGGCATGGGACATAAAGTTAATCCAACTGGGTTTCGCATAGGAATTACCGAGAGCTGGAAATCCAAGTGGTTTGGAAAAAAAGAATACAAGGAAAACCTGAAGCAGGATATCGAGCTTCGAGTGGCCATAATGAAGAAGTGGAAGCAGGCGTCTATTTCAGGTGTTGTGTTGGAGCGATCTGCCAAGATGATTCGGATAATCATAAAGACTGCCCGCCCTGGAGTTCTGATTGGTCGAGGAGGAAGCGGAATCGAAGATGTTAAACATTATATTGAAAATAATTTTTTTAAAAGAGACAGGTCAATAAATTTGAAATTAGAGGTTCAAGAGATAAAAAATTCGGAAGAGGATGCGACAGTTGTTGCGCAGAATATGGCTGAACAGATAGAGAAAAGAATGCCTTTTCGTAGGATTATGAAATCTATGGCTGAGCAGGTGATGAAGAGCGGCACAATTAAGGGGGTAAAGCTGGAGATGTCAGGAAGATTAGGAGGCGCTGAAATGTCTCGGCGAGAGTGGATGTCGAAAGGAACGCTGCCTTTGCACACGTTGCGGGCGGACATCGATTTCGCCAGAGCGACCGCGTACACGACATATGGAACGATAGGAATAAAAGTTTGGTTGTATAAAGGAGAAGTGTTTGAATAACGCATAACGCATAACGCATAACGCATAACGCATAACGTGAACGGGGTAAAGTACGTTCCACGCTACGCGCTATACGTTCCATGATTCGCATGTTGATGCCACGTAAAGTAAAACATAGAAAGATCCAAAGAGGCGGGAGCATCCGAGGAAATGCCAATCGCGGGAGCGAGATTAGCTTTGGCAGTTTTGGCCTTAAATCCACTGGTTCCAGTCTGGTTTCTTCGCGGCAGATTGAAGCGGCGAGGAGAGCGATGACAAGATACATCCAAAGGGGTGGAAAAATATGGATAAGAATATTTCCTGATAAACCGATGACTAAAAAGGGGGATGAAACCCCGATGGGCAAGGGAAAAGGAGCGGTGGATCATTTTGTGGCTGTCGTAAAGCCGGGAAGAATTTTATTTGAAATGGATGGTGTGAAGAAAGAAATTGCTAAAGAGGCTATGCGCTTAGCGGCGTATAAACTGAATGTAAAAACCAGGTTTGTTGTTAAGAACTAATAACGAAACAAAACATGAAGGCGAAAGAATTGAGAGAAAAAGAAATAGAAGGGCTTACAAAACTTCTGGCGGAAAAAAGAGACTCCGTTAGAAAAGCTCGGTTTGAAGTTGCTGCGAAGCAGGCAAAGAATACCAAACTTATCGGGAATGAGAAAAAAGATATCGCAAGAATCCTGACGCTGATCCGGGAGAAACAAGGTGAAGCTAAACTTATAGTATAAGGAATATTAAAAGATTATGGAAAAAAATTCTACGAATAACAAAATATCAGCCAGGAAAAAGGGGGTTGTTGTGAGTGATAAATCCGACAAGACTATCGTTGTTGCCGTGGAAAGCTTTAAAACGCATCCTAAGTATCTCAAGAAGATCAAGTCCACGAAAAAATACAAAGTTCACGATGAAGAGAATAAATACAAGGTTGGAGACGTGGTGGAAATTGTTCCGACAAAGCCGATGAGCAAGGATAAATATTATAAGGTAGCATGATCCGATGCGAATCTACGAATGACATTCGAATCTACAAATCTACGAATATACGAATAAAAAATTCGTGAATTCGGATACATTCGTTGATTCGAATCGGTAAATATATGATACAGGCCGAATCAAAATTGAAAGTAGCTGATAACTCTGGAGCTAAAATCATCGAATGCTTCAAGGTTTTGGGCGGATCAAAAAGAAGGTTTGCCGGAATCGGAGATATTGTGGTGGCTTCCGTGAAATCGGCCGAGCCGCGGGGAATGGTGAAAAAAGGCGACAAGGTGCGGGCGGTCATTGTCAGGCAAAGAAAAGAATTGCGAAGAAAGGACGGTTCGTATATTCGGTTTGATGAAAACGCGGCGGTGATATTGGAAGGAAAAGAGCCGAAGGGGACAAGAATTTTTGGTCCGATTGCCAGAGAAATACGAGATAAAGGATATAATAAGATTGTTTCACTGGCACCGGAAGTATTATAAACGCGATGCGAATCTACGAATAACATCCGAATCTACGAATGCTGCGAATAAAAAATTCGTGAATTCGGATACATTCGTTGATTCGAATCGGTAAATGAATTTATGAGAATTAAGAAAAATGACATAGTTAAGATGATAGCGGGAAAGGATCGCGGAAAGACGGGCAAGGTTTTGCGTGTGTTGCCGAAAGACAAGAAAGTCGTTGTTGAGGGTTTAAATATCGTTAAGAAACATACCCGTCCGAGAAGAGAAGGAGAAAAAGGCCAAAGAGTGGAAATTCCGAGAGGAGTGACGGTTTCCAATATGGCCTTGGTCTGTCCAAAGTGCGGAAAAGCCTCCAGAACCGGGTATAAGGTTACAGAAAAGATCAAAGTCAGGATATGCAAAAAGTGCGGAGCAGAAGTATAACGCGATGCGAATCTACGAATGACATTCGAATCTACGAATATGCGAATAAGAAATTTGTGAATTCGGATACATTCGTTGATTCGAATCGGTAAATAATATGAGTATTAGGGAAAAATACAAGAAAGAAGTCGTGTCTGATTTGAAAAAGAAACTGGGTTTCAAGAACGATTTGGAGGCGCCTAAAATCGAGAAGGTTGTTGTTAACGTCGGGATTGGAAAGTTCATCAAAGACTCCGGTATGGTCAACGATATTATGGAATCGCTTAAGACAATTACCGGTCAAAAGCCTCTCATGACCAAGTCCAAGAAATCAATTGCCGGTTTTAAGATCCGGGAAGGTCTTGAGGTGGGTATGAAGGTTACATTAAGAGGAAGAAGAATGTGGGATTTCATTGAGAAGTTAGTTGGATCGGCCATTCCTCGAGTTAGGGATTTCCAGGGGATAAAAGAATCCGCGGTTGACAGCAGTGGCAATCTCAATCTGGGGATAAAGGAGCACCTGATATTTCCCGAAATTCTTCCTGAGCAGGTAAAGAATATTTTCAGTTTTGAAGTTAATATAACTACCAGTGCCAAAAGTAGAGAAGCAGGAACGGCATTTTTTAGGGCGTTGGGATTTCCGATAGAGAAAAAGTGAAGTCCTTACGAATTACGAATTTTTACGAATGTACGAAAAAAAATGGTAATTCGTAGTCCGGGATTGAATTAAAAGCTATAAACAATATTAGTATGGCAAAGAAGTCGACAGAAGCAAGAGCAAGAAAAAAACCAAAGTTTTCCACCCGAATTGTCAGGCGTTGTTGGAGGTGCGGAAGAAAACATGGATACATGAGGCAATTTGATATTTGTCGAATATGTTTTAGGGAGTTGGCTGGTACTGGCCAGATTCCGGGAGTTAAGAAATCTAGTTGGTAAAATATTTATGGATACCGTAGCACAAATGTTGACTAAAATAAGAAACGCCCAGATGGCTGGCAAGGAAGAAGTCGCGGTTAGCGCTTCCAAGTTGAAGATGGCTATCGCGAAAATTCTTGAAAAGGAAGGTTTTATTGAGAAAGTGGTTCAAATAGAGGACGGGAAGTTTTCTAATATCATAATGAAACTTAAGTATTTCAAGATTTCTGGCACCAAGAGAATCCCAGCTATCCAGGGAATAAAGAGGAAAAGTAAGCAAGGACAGAGACAATATGTTAAGAATAAGGAATTAAAAAGTGTAAAAAACAATTTTGGCTTGGCGATAATTTCTACCCCCCAGGGAGTTATGACGGGAAAAGAATCGAGAGAGAAAGGGCTGGGAGGGGAGTTTATTTGCGAAGTCTGGTAATAACGCGATGCGAATCTACGAATGACATTCGAATCTACGAATCTGCGAATGACGCGAATAAAAAATTCGTGAATTCGGATACATTCGTTGATTCGAATCGGTAAATGATATGAGTAAAATCGGGAAAAAATCAATAGTGATTCCGGAAGGCGTGGAAGTGAAAATTGACGACAAGCGGAATGTCGAAATCAAGGGACCTAAAGGGGAGCTTGGTTTGAAATTGTACAAGGAAATCGATTTGGAAATCGAGGGCAAGGAAATTCTGGTGAGAAAGTCGGAAAAATTCAAAGAAGCTAACGCGTTTTGGGGTTTGACACGAGCACTCATAAATAATATGGTCACGGGTGTGAGCGCGGGTTATGAAAAGAAGTTGGAACTCAAAGGCGTAGGTTTTAGAATGTCGCTTCAAGGAAAAAAACTGGTTATGGCGCTTGGATTTTCCCACCCGGTTGAAATAGAAGTTCCGGAAAGCATAACGGCAAAGGTTGAGGAAAATAACATCCTCTCGATCTCGGGAATTGACAAACAATTGGTGGGGCAATTTGCCGCCAACGTGAGAGCGCTGAAAAAAGTCGAGCCCTATAAAGGAAAAGGATTCAGATACACGGACGAGCAAGTTCGAAGAAAAGTGGGAAAGAAGGCGGGTACAGCGAAATAGTAACGCGATGCGAATCTACGAATAACATCCGAATCTACGAATCTACAAATATGCGAATATGCGAATGAAAAATTCGTGAATTCGGATACATTCGTTGATTCGAATCGGTATATTTATGAAAACAAGCAGGAACAATTTAAGATTGCATAGAAAAAGAAGGATAAAGGCCAAGGTTTTTGGTACAGCTGAAAGACCCAGACTTTGTGTTTTTCGAAGCCTTCAAAATATTTACGCCCAGATGGTGGATGACGCTGAGGGGAAGACTTTGGTTTTTGCCAGCCTTAAAAATATAAAAAAATCCAAAAATAACGTCGAAGGAGCGAAAGAGCTGGGAAAAATTATTGCCAAAGCGGCTGCGGGAAAAAAGATAAAAGAAATTGTTTTTGATAGGTCGGGTTATAAATATCACGGAAAAGTGAAAGCGCTCGCGGAAGGAGCGCGAGAAGGCGGACTTAAATTCTAAGTTACGAACTACGAAATAAGCGAACTACGAAAAAATGCGGGGAAAATCTGGAGATGTTTCGTAGTTAGTTTATTTCGTAGTTCGTAAATAATATTATGGCTAGAGACAATAAAAGATTCAAGACCAAGCGCGAGAAGCCGGAGTATGACCAGAAGCTTTTAGATTTGGCGAGAGTGACTCGCGTGGTGAAAGGCGGACGGCGTTTTCGATTTCGCGCGACTTTGGTTATTGGCAACCGAAAAGGGAAAGTTGGCGTGGGAGTAGGAAAAGGAGCGGATGTTTCGGACGCGATAAAAAAAGCTTTTGATGATGCCAAGAAGAATATGATAACAGTTGGTTTGAGTAAAAATACCATCGCTCACGATGTTTATTGCAAAAAAGGAAGTGCTAAGATAATTTTGAAACCGGCGCCGGTCGGAAGAGGAATCGTGGCGGGAGGAGCGGTAAGAGCCGTGGTTGATTTTGCCGGTATCAAAGATATCGTTTCAAAATCTCTGGGAACGGCCAATAAGCTGAACGTTGCCAGAGCGGCAATCGCGGCCTTGCAAATGTTGGAAGGATCAAAGTTGAAAGCGGAAAAAATGGGGAGAGCACATAATATGAAACATGAAGCATAAAACATGAAACAAATAGCATGAATATTAATGACTTAAAATTGAATAACAAGCGGAAGAAGCGGAAGACGATCGGGCGGGGCGGGAAGAAAGGCACTTATTCCGGACGAGGCAACAAAGGGCAAAAAGCCCGAAGCGGCGGGAATGTTAATCCTCTTTTTGAAGGCGGACGTTCGACTTTGGTGGATCATATGAAAAAGAAGCGCGGGTTTACTTCAAGGAAGGCTAAAAAAGTTATCGTAAAGTTTTCCGAATTGGCGAAAAAGTTTGAGAACGGCGCCAAGATTACAGTGGAAGATTTGGTAAAAAACAACTTGGTTAAGAAAGTCGATGCTCCACGGGGCGTAAAAATCCTCGGTCCGGCTGATGGGAAAACAAAGTTTGCTTTTGAAGAAAAAATCTTTTTGTCGAAATCAGTAGAAAAAAAATAAGTTAGTCTGTATACCTACGAAAGTACAAAATCGTACAAAAATACAAAAGTACAAAAATTCTGGTGAAGTTTTTTGAAAAGTAATAACGAAAAGTTGGAATTGGGCGAAACGATTATCAATAAAGGAGGATATAATGAGAAAACAGGCAGCTATTTTTGCTGTAACATTTTTTGTTTACGGCCTTCTGTTTTTTCCAACCTTGGGTTTTTCCGGTGACAGAGGCATGATAGCTCTTTCTTGCGCAACCGTGTTTATCGTTGTGTACTTCTCGGAGTTCAGTAAGCTTCGAGAAAGGCTGTTAACTTTTTTTGTTATGACCCTGACAGCGGGGATAATCGGATACTTGTTGTCTTATTGTATATGGGGGGTATAATGTATTCGTTCGGAGAGGAATGCCCATGCCTCTCCCCAGTTCTAACTTTTTGTTATGTTTGATAAACTTATTCAAATCTTCAAAATAAAAGAACTTCGGAATAAGATATTTTTTATTCTGGCGCTTTTGGTGGTTTTCCGTTTGGCGGCCAATATTCCCATTCCGGGCGTGGATCAGGAACGTTTGCGGGATTTTTTTCAAAATAACGAATTTTTCGGTTTGCTCAATCTTTTTTCCGGTTCCGGGCTTTCTAGCATTTCGATCGTGATGCTGGGAGTGGGGCCGTACATCACCGCTTCGATTATTATGCAGTTGATGACGATGATCATTCCGCGGCTGGAGCAAATTTACAAAGAAGAAGGCGAAGCCGGGCGGCAAAAATTCAACCAATGGACGCGTTGGCTGACCGTGCCGCTGGCGGCTATGCAGACTTTCGGGATGACGGCGCTTTTTCGCAGCCAGGGAATTTTAGGCGCGGCGGGGGCGTTCGAGATCGCTTCGATGATAATCATCGCCGTGGCCGGTACGGTTTTTCTTATGTGGCTGGGCGAACTTATCACTGAAAAGAAAATCGGCAATGGAGTATCTCTGGTAATTTTCGCCGGAATCGTGTCCGGAATTCCTTCGGCGGTTTCGCAGATTATGGCGACTTGGGATTCTTCCCAATTTTTCACTTATCTTATTTTTCTCGCTATCATAATCGCTTCCGTGGCTGCGGTGGTTTTCATCACCGAGGGGCAAAGAAATATTCCAGTTTCCTACGCCAAGCGGATTCGGGGCAACAAAATGTACGGCGGGACATCCACTCATCTGCCTCTTCGTATCAATCAAGCCGGAGTGATCCCGATTATTTTCGCGATGTCGATTATGCTCTTCCCCGGGATGGTCGCTAACTTTTTGGCGGGGGCGGGAAATCAGACAGTGGCGGGAATCGCCCAATTTATCACTAACATTTTCCAAAATCAGTTTTTTTACGGCTCGATGTATTTCATCCTGGTCGTAGCCTTCACTTATTTCTACACGGCGGTGGTTTTTGATCCGCACAAAATCGCCGAGTCTTTGCAAAAACAAGGCGGATATATTCCGGGAATCCGGCCGGGACACACCACGGCGGAATATCTTTATAAAATTATGAATCGGGTAACCCTTTCTGGTGCCGCTTTTTTGGGGCTGATTGCGGTTTTGCCTTTTATCGTTCAAGCTTTCACTAGCATCGGTTCGGTGACCGTCGGCGGAACGGGACTGCTCATTGTTGTGTCCGTGGTGATTGAAACTATCAAGCAGGTGGAAGGGCAACTTGTCATGCGCGATTATGAGGGGTTCTAAATTCAGTGCGATTGTTGTAGCAAGATATTTGCATTTGAGTTGGATGCTCAAATTTCTAATTTCTAATTCCTAATTTCTAATAAAATTTCCAATGTCCAATTTTGAAATTAGGCATTTTATTAGGTGAATTAGAAATTAGGTGAATTAGAAATTCTGCAGAAGAAAACCTGATTAATTTCTAAGATTTTTGTTATATTTCTAAAGATTATTAAAATATGAATCTTGTTATTTTGGGTCCGCAGGGGTCGGGGAAAGGAACGCAGGCGGAAAAGTTGGCGCAAAAATTTGATCTAGAGCACATTGATATGGGCAAATTTTTGCGTGAAGTGGCCGTTTTAGGATCGCCGTTAGGAAAAGAAATACACGAAATAATAAATGTCCGAAAGGAGTTGGTTGACGATAAAATTCTGAAAAAAGTATTGCACCTGAAGCTTCAAGATTTGTCGAGAGAAAAAGGGATTATTTTTGATGGAGTACCGAGAAAACAAGATCAACTAGAATATTTTGAAGCGGCAATGGTTGAATTTGGCAGACATATCGATAAAATTATTTACATTAAGTTGTCGGAAAAAGAATCGGTTGAAAGAATTTCCAAGAGGCGTATTTGCGACAAATGCAAAAAAGTTTATATTTTCGGCAGGGATATAGAGAGGGAAGATGAAAAATGCCTTGATTGTAATGGAAATATTATTCACAGAATTGACGACACGCCGGAAGGAGTGAAAAAACGGCTGGGGATATTTGAAACCGAAACAATGCCGATTGTCGAATATTATAAAAAACAAGGCAAGACTATTGAGATTAGTGGCGGGCAGGGGGTTGAGAAAGTTTTTGAAGATATTTTAGGGGAGCTGGGGGATATTGAATAGATTGTTTTCCCTACGAAAGTACAAAAGGCATACAAAATTACAAAAGTACGAAAACCAAGTTTTGTATTTTTGTACTTTTGTAAAATTTTGTAATTTTGTAGGTGTATGATTATAACTAAAACCGAAAAAGAAATAGAGGCGATGCGAGCGGGAGGCAAGATTCTGGCGGGGATTATGGCTGAGATTGGAAGGAATATCGTTCCCGGGCAAAACACGCATACGATTGACCAGCTGGCGAGAAAGCTGGTTTTTGATAATGGCGGAATTCCGATTTTCGAAGGTTACGGCACGCCTCCGTTCCCGTCCAGTGTGTGCGTTTCCATCAATTCCGAAGTGGTTCACGGCATTCCAAGGCGTGACAGGATTATTCAAGATGGCGACATTGTGAAAATCGATATCGGAATGAAATGGGGAGGGATGATAACGGATATGGCGAGAACATTTGAAGCGGGAAAAGTCAGCCCGACGGCGCGAAAACTCGTCAACGCTACGCGCGAAAGCTTGGACAAGGGAATTGAGGAAATAAAAGCCGGAGCGAAGTTGAGCCAATACTCAATCGCGGTGGACAGTTATGTCCGGTCGCATGGTTTTTCAACGGTGCGCGAACTGGTGGGACACGGCGTAGGAAGAGAACTTCATGAAGATCCGCAGATTCTTAATTATAAAGCCAAGGGAAAGGATATTATTTTGAAAGAAGGCATGACGTTGGCGCTGGAGCCGATGATTAACGAGGGAACGCATTATATAAAGCTGATGAGTGACGGTTGGACATACGCCACTAAAGACGGGAAATTAAGCGCGCACTTTGAAGATACAGTGGTGGTGAAAAAGGGCGGGTGTGAGATAATAACCCGAATATAAATTCCCAATTTCAAAATTCCAATGTCAAATAAAGTCCTAAATCTAAATAGTGAAATCCGAGCAACTCGTTATCTGGGGATAGATTATGGCAAGTCCAGGGTCGGTTTGGCTGTGGCGGATGGCGAAACGGGAATGGCTTTCGTCTATGGCACGCTGGATAACGATAAAGACTTTTTGAATAATCTTTTGGAAATAATAAACAAAGAAAAAATAACCCAGGTTGTTATTGGCATCCCATCTTATATTAACAGAAAAGAGGTGCAATACGACGGAGAGAAATTAGGAAAGATGATAAAAGAAGCGCTTCCACGGGTGGAAATAGAATATCAGAACGAAATGTTTACCACCAAAATGGCGCAATATAATTTGATTGAAAGGGGAGTAAAAGGCGTCAAAAAGCATGATGACGAGGAAGCGGCGAGGATAATTCTGCAAAGCTGGCTGG
This sequence comes from Patescibacteria group bacterium, assembly GCA_030837625.1. Lineage (GTDB taxonomy): Bacteria > Patescibacteriota > Minisyncoccia > Moranbacterales > UBA2206 > XYA2-FULL-43-15. The sequence goes on from JAUPKF010000007.1 coordinate 38,852, forward strand.
ACGGGAAGCGCGTAACACGTAACACGTAACACGTAACACGTAACACGTAACACGTAACACTGAGAACCTTAGCGGACGTATTTTTTGTTGCATGTTTCATGTTTTGTGTTGCGTGAAATTGTGCTACAATTAAACAAAGCCCCGCACCATTTCCGAAAGAAATAATATGCTGTGTAAAATTGTTCTCACGGAATCGCCTTCAGCTTAGATAATTTTAGACAGGAACTATTTTTTGTGAATTGGTACGGGACAAGTCTAAAAATTAATAAAAGTTAAAAAATCCATATGGAACAGAAACCATATCTGTCGGTGATTATAACGGCTTACAAAGAGGAGGAAAGATTGCCCAAAAACCTTCTTGAGTGCGAAAAATATTTTAGCGACAAAAATTACACCTATGAGGTTATCGTCATAGTTGACGGCTCTCCGGACAGAACCGCTGAAATAGCCAGGGGATTTCAAAATAAATTCAAAAATTTTAAAGTTATCGATAATCCGGTGAATCATGGCAAAGGTTATATTGTGCGTCAAGGACTGCTTGAAGCTAAGGGGGAATATAGATTGTTTTTTGACGCGGACGGTTCTACAGCAATAAATCATCTGGATTCACTTTTGCCTGAATTTAAAAATGGTTATGATGTGGTGATTGGCTCGAGGGATATCGAAGGCGCTTATGTTCAAGTGCATCAAGCCAAGTATAAGGAAATAATGGGCGATATGGGTAACTGGCTGATTCGAATAGTTCTTGGACTCTGGAGTTATCCGGACACGCAATGTGGATTCAAGATGCTCACGGCCAAGGCGGCCGAGGAAGTGGCTAGTCGGATGGTGGTGGATCGATTTGGTTTTGATTTTGAGCTCTTAATTCTTGCCAAAAAGTTGGGATTCAAAATCAAGCAAATGCCGGTTCGCTGGCTGAACGAAGAAGGCTCAACGGTGACGCTCGCCGGTCCGAACGGGTATTTTCAGGTGATTTTGGATTTATTTAAGACAAGAATGAGATTGTGGAGCGGAGCGTATAAAATAAAATAAGCGTGATTGTGGCAAAGGGATATCTATAGAAATGGAGGAAGAAACAAAAAATAAAACAAAATTGTCCGAGTTGCGCCGAGATATTGTGACCGGAGACTGGGTGGTGATCGCCACAGGGAGATCGAAAAGACCGGAAGAATTTGCAAGCAATAAAAGGGCGGAAATTGCCGAAGATAAAAGCAAGGCTTGTTTATTTTGCGATCCGGTGGCCAGCGGCCAGGAAAAGGATGTCTTGATTTATGAAAAAGCGGACGGCGATTGGAGTCTTCGCGTTTTTCCTAATAAATACCCGGCTTTTTCCCGGCCGGTCGGTGGAACGGTAAAACATCAGGAAGACGGCCCGTATTTCCGGATGGATAGCGTCGGATATCATGAAGTTATAGTGACGCGAAGCCATGAAAAACAAATCGCGCAACTGGATAGCTTGGAGGTGGCGGAGCTGGTTGACGCCTATCAGTCGAGATACATCGATCTGATGAATAAAAAAAGCGTCAATTATATCGACATATTTCATAATCATGGCAAAGAAGCCGGCGCGTCGATTGCTCATCCGCACTCCCAGTTGATGGCCATACCGGTTGTTTCCCCCTATGTAAACCTGGAATTAAATGGTTCCGAAGAATACCATAAATCCAACAAGCATTGTGTTTACTGTGCGATGATTGAATGGGAGGAAGATGACAGAAAGAGAGTCGTCTTTGAAAATGATAATTTTCTGGTGTTTTGTCCGTTTGCCTCCCGGGCGGCTTTTGAAACCTGGGTGATTCCTAAAAAACATACCCCGTATTTCGAAAGGATTTCCGAGAGCGAAAAAATAGCCTTAGGCGAAGCTCTTCAGACGGCAGTCAACAAGATTTGGCGGGCATTGGGCGACCCGGCGTATAACTTTTATATTCATACTGCGCCTTGCGACGGCAAAGATTATCCGCATTTCCATTGGCATATCGAAATTTTGCCCCGTACCTCCGTTTGGGCGGGATTCGAACTCTCGACTGGCGTGGAGATATCGACGATTGAGCCGGAAAAAGCGGCGGACTTCTTGCGAAGTAAATAACAAATTCAAAATCACAAATTCCAAATAATGTCAAAATCCACGTAATAGCCCAATAGCTTGGAAACGTTTTCCGGTGTAGAATAACCGGTTAAAACTAACGTTTCCAAATATGTATACAACCAACCCTCAAATGCCAAGACTGCGAGCCAAAGCAGTCAATATGGT
>JAUPKF010000008.1 GCA_030837625.1 Patescibacteria group bacterium
TCACATCGACGGAGGGGTTTGGCACCTCGATGTCGGCTCATCGCATCCTGGGGCTGGAGAAGGTCCCAAGGGTTTGGCTGTTCGCCAATTAAAGCGGTACGCGAGCTGGGTTCAAACCGTAGAGAAGTTGAAAGTTTATAAAGTCATAAGGTTTATAAAGTCGACTTTTGTACAGTTTGAACCCGAGGAAAAAGACATCGTACACGGCGGCTTTTGATAGTAATATCGAAAGTGAAACTAACTAATTTCGGTGAAATCCTCTAAGAAAGGACAACACCGAGGGAATTTGTTTTATACAAAGCCCGTAGAGACTAGATGTTAGTCTCCATAAAATTTTTATGGATGAAGATATAGTCCAATGCACTTAGTAATAAGTGAAATCCCAGTTAAATATGTAGGAGATTTAACGGGACAAGAACATGCGTGAGACAGGTTGGTCTCCTATCTGCTGTAGGCGTCATTGCTTGAGGGAAGTCTTTCCTAGTACGAGAGGACCGGAAAGAACGAACCTCTGGTGTACCGGCTGTTCCGCCAGGAGCATCGTCGGGTAGCTACGTTCGGAAGGGATAACCGCTGAAAGCATATAAGCGGGAAGCCTCTCCCAAGATTAGGCAATCCGCCGCACCAATTTTCCGTACAATCATTAAAGAGCAATTGATAAAGTTTTTTTATTATCATTTGCAATATATGAGTTGTATCGAGAATTGGTGTGGCGGCGATTTCCTGGAAGATGACCAGGTTGATAGGTCTCAGGTGAAAGCGGAGTGATCCGTTGAGCCGAGAGATACTAATAAGTTGAACATTATCTCTCTTGAAGTCATGCAGCATGAAACACAAAACATGAAACAATTTTTAGGAATGTTTCGTGTTGCGTGCTACGTGTTGCGTGACAAGTTAGCAGTTAGCAGTCTCTAAACTCATGAAACATGAAACATGAAACATGAAGCATTTTTTTAAATATTGCTTTATGTTGTATGTTTCATGTTGCGTGTTTTGTGATTTATGGGAAAGTACAAAAAGAGTTTTCGTTTTATCCTGACCATTTTTGGAGTTATTATGGTCACGATCGCGATGTTTATGTTTTTTTCTCCTGTTATAAACGCATTTTAAATTCATAATTCTCGGCGCTTCTAGCGACAGAGAAACACCTGATCCCATTTCTTCATCCCCCCACCAATTTTTCCTTTAAATTTAGAATTCCTGGTGCTACTAACGAAGTGGAAACACCTCTTTCCATTCCGAACAGAGCAGTTAAGCACTTCCGTGCCGATGGTAGCCCTTAATTGAGCGAGAGTAGGTCAGTGCCAGGTATTGTGAATTTAATTAAATTGGTGGGGGGGGACGGGCTCAGCAGTTTCCGCCATAGGCGGATCAGCCTTTGGCTGAAAGCCTGTCAGCGCTGATGGTAGCCCTTAATTGAGCGAGAGTAAGTCAGTGCCGAGAATTATGAATTTAACTTGAGGTAAAAGATGCCGATTGATGGCATTTTTTTATTGTGCTAAAATAAGTATGCGAATGCGCATATACGAATAGTTATTTATGGAAAAGTCTGTACGAAAAAGAATTATAATTGCTGCCGCTTATCTGGCTGTTTTTGCGCTTGTTGTTTTCGGGATATATTCCCTGCTGAAGCCAGAGGAAACTTGCGTTGACGGAGTCAAGAATCAAAACGAGGAAGACATCGATTGCGGCGGAGTTTGCAAAAAATGCGAAAAGATGGAGGCGCTCGACTTGAAAATTATCAACTACGGTTTTTTGGAAAGCGGCGCGCCAGGAGAATATGATTTCTGGGCAATGCTGGAAAATCCAAACGGCACCCTCGGTACGGGAAAGTTTCGTTACGAAGCTATCTTCAAAGATGCCGAAGGCCGCGTTATTTCCCAAAAGACGGGAGAAAGTTTTATCCTTCCCGGAGAGAAGAAATACATCGTAGAGAATAATATTTTGTCCCCAGACCGTCCCGTGTCGGCTGAAATAAAGCTGAAAGAAGCGGAGTGGGTGGAGTTTATTGATTTTTTTGAAGAACCAAACCTGAAGGTAATCAACAAAAAGTATGAGCAAATCACTTCGGGAGTCGGTTTTTCCCAGGCCGTCGGTCTTTTGAAAAATGAAAGTCCATATGACTTTGATTTGATAACCATACGGGTGGTTCTTAGGGATGCGTCCGGAAAAGTGCTAGCTGTCAATTCCACTGAGATGAGGACAGTGAGGTCGGGAGACGAGAGAGGATTTGAAGTTGATTGGCCAGGCAGTTTTCCGGGTGATGTGAGCGCGGTGGATGTTCAGCCGGAAGTGAATATCTTCAGTTCGGAGGCTTTTCTGAAAAGTAATTTTAGGACGCGGGCATTCCAGAGATACTAAAAGTTTATAAAGTTCATAAGGTTTGTAAAATTGTAGAGTAGGGGCTTGGCATTTAGGTGCCTTTTTATATCCATATGAAAAAATTGTGGCAGCTTGACTGGATAATGAACGTGGCAATTTTTTTGCTTTTAGCTTTGGGTTTCTTGGCTCTTTACAGCACGTCTTTTGACGGAGCGTCTTTTATTTCCATGAACTTTAGAAAGCAGATGATTTCTTGCGCCATCGGAGTTGCTCTTATGCTTGGTCTGGCTTTTTACGATTATCGGACCATCGGGGTGTTTTCCACTAAGCTTTATTTTGGGTTGGTAGCCGTGCTTATTTTGGTGATATTTTTTGGGCGCACTGTCAGGGGTACTACCGGTTGGATAGGAATTAGTTCGTTTAATATCCAACCCGTGGAAATTGCCAAGCTTGTCATGATTATTTTTGTGGCCCGCTTTTTGAGCAAGAAAAAAACCGAACTAAGCTCCGCTACTCGCGTTATTTCCTCTTTGGCGCTGGTTTCAATCCCGATTCTTCTGATCCTTCAACAACCCGATTTCGGTTCGGCGGCGGTCATTGGCGCCGTTTGGGTGGCGATGCTTTTAGCTTCAGAAATAAATAAAAAGAATATCGCCGCGATTATTATCATTGGCGCCGTGGCTTCGGTATCCGGCTGGTCATTGCTTAAGAATTACCAAAAAGAGAGGATAGTGAATTTTATAAAGCCGGAAAATGACCCTCAGGGGAGCGGCTATAATGTTATTCAATCCATAGTGGCAGTGGGATCGGGTAAAATAATGGGGAAAGGTTTGGGACATGGCTCCCAATCACAATTGAATTTTTTGCCGGAAAAGCATACAGATTTTATTTTCGCGGTTATTTCCGAAGAGTTGGGTTTTTTGGGAGCTGGAGCAGTCTTCGTCCTTTTTGGAATATTGTTTTTTCGGATGAAGGAAATTGCCAGGACATCGCGGGATAATTTTGGCTATCTTGTGTCAGTGGGGATAATCATTATGGTCGCTTTTCAAATGCTGGTCAATATTGGTATGAATATCGGGGTGATGCCGGTAGCGGGAGTCCCACTGCCTTATTTGAGCTATGGAGGAAGCTCCTTGGTCGCAATTTTGGCCGCTTCAGGTATTTTGCAAAGTATCTATTTGAGAAGAATAAAAACTTGACCTAGCGCGTATTTGTTGCTAAAATCGTGGAATACGAGCTTTTAATTTTAATATGGAAATTACATTATGGATAAAGTCAAATTGGAATCCAAAATCAGGGATGTATTTGGGCGCAAAGTGAAAAAAGGCAGGAAAGAAGGGATGGTCCCCGGGGTGGTCTACGGCAAGGAGACTAAGCCGGAAAGCATCTGGGTGAATAGCTTGGATTTTTCAAGGTTGGTAAAAAAGTCCGGAGAAAGCACGGTGATTGAGCTTGAAGTGGAGGGAAGCAAAGAAAAGCATAACGTCCTTATTTATGATATTCAAAACGATCCGGTTAGCGGCAACTATCTTCATGTCGACTTTTTCAAAATCAGGATGGACGAAGAGATTGAAACCGGAGTGGAATTGGTGTATGTGGGAGAGTCCCCGGCGGTTAAGGAATCGGGCGGAATGCTGGTGAAAAATATGGACGAAATTGAAGTGAAATGTTTGCCTGCCGATTTGCCTTCGGAAATCAAAGTAGATATTTCCGGCCTTAAAACTTTTGATGATTATATTTATGTCAAGGACTTGAATGTTTCCGGTAAAGTCAAGATTGATCTTGATCCGGAAACGGTGGTTGCGCTGGTTATGCCTCCTCGCTCTGAGGAAGAATTGGGCAAATTGGAGGAAAAGGTAGAAGCGGACGTGACCAAGGTGGAAGGCGTGGTGAAGGAAACAGCCCCGGCCGAAGAGGAAGGCAAAAAGGGGGAAAACAAGAAATAGACCCTGCAATAAATAGTTTCGATGCAAAGAAGCGGCAATAATACTGCCGCTTCTTTTTATTTTTTCATTTTTTTGCTATGATAGAATCAATCGAAATATGAGTTCTAAAAACGACACAAAACAAAATAAAGACAGCAGGGAGGTCGACCAACTTGTAAAAAACACCCGTTCCTTTTGGGAAAAAGATTTGGTGTTTATCAAAAAGTCTCGCGTAAAAACGTGGAAAGTCGTTTTTGCTTTGGCTTTTACAGCCGGGGCGATAGCAGCTTTTGCCTGGGTTGTTCATTTGCGTCTTGAAGTTCATTCCAAGGCTAACGTTAGCATAAAATCTCCTCTTATGTCGGTTATGAAAACCAAGGGCTGCGTGACTGATGGAATTCTGACCGGATCCGGCGGAGACACGGAGGGTCTTATTGACATGATAAATCGGTCGGAGTGCGTCTATCTTCACCGTTCTGTCGAGACCTGGCTTTCTCCGCCGAATTTTGAGCTGATTTCAAAAAACATTGGCAAAATCGAAAAAAAGAACATGATTTATGGCATGTTTTTGGCCGAAGCCATCGACCCCGACGCCGATTATTATTATCCGGACGAGAAGAGAGCATTTGATTTTTCCAAGATGTGCCGCAAGAAAAGCCAGGGTTTTTGGGGGGAAGGAACTTGCAAGGCTGACATGGGCAGTGAAGAGTACCGGAAGTATCTGAAATATATTTCTGAAAAGGCTATCGACGCGGGCGTACAAACATTTTTGTTCGGCCAAATTCATTTCCAGGATAAAAGCAATTCTTTGTTTTCCAAGGCGGGGAAAATAGTAGCTGATATGAGAAGCTACGCTGCTGAAAAAGGCCGCCCGATTGTTATCGGGGCGCAAACTAACGATATTACCGATTCGGATTACTTGGGCATTTTTGATTATATCGAAGGAGGCGTGGGCGAAAATTCCGAAGGGCAATTAGAAGACGGTCCGTGCTTTTCCGGCTGGTCAAATAAGGACTATTGCTGGGCGCTTTTGTGGCATTCTAAATTTTCCTCCCGCGCCAATGATGTCATATTGAATTTTGATTGGAGCGGTTTCAAAAACGATGATATGAGTATCTTTGCCCAAATGGATAGGGCGAAAAGGATTAAGACTACGGAAAACTTGTATGACTTTTTTACAACCAAAAATATGGGTTTTATGCTTCCTTATCTTGCGGTTATCAATGATGACGTCGGGTGCAAGGGCCCGGCGAGCAACTATTACGCGGCTTCAAATAAATATTCCTGCCGCGATGAAGACGCTTTCAACGCCATTTTAAAAAAAGGAGGCTCGGCTTTGGCTGTCGCGGAAAAGGAAGAGGTCGCGGAGGCTGTTTCCGAAAATGCGGTCGGAACCGCGAAAGATGGAAACGCGCCAGCAGAATTGAGTAGCGGCGTTTCTGGAGAGCCTGGGGAGAAAAAAGCCGTTGTACCGGTGGCATTGGAGAAAAACAGCCAGGACAATTTTGAGTTTGTCAGTCGAATTGTTCCGGAAGAGATGATAGCCGGCTATCGTTATCAAGTTTCAATTACTGTAAAAAACAACAGTGATTCCGTTTGGACCAAGGAAGCGGGCTATTATTTAGGAACCAAGGAAGAAGCATGGAATCAAGACGTTGAGCTCGGTTCAGGTGAAGCGGTCGCTCCAGGGCAAATCAAAACATTCACATTTGAAGTTTTCGCGCCGAGTGAACCTGGAGAATACGGTTTTTCTTGGCAAATGGGTCGAAAGGAGGGCGGTTTGTTTGGAAAAGCCGTGGAAAATGTCAAAATGAAGGTTGTTTTGGAATAATGAACCCATGGCCAAAATACGCAAGTCTTGGTATAATGCGGATAGCTGTATGAAAGTTAAAATAATAATTTTATCCATGCTGGTTGCTGTTTTCGCTTTGGCTGACGCGGGATTTTTTGCCGTTTCTGTCCGGGCGGAGGAAGACGCCCAGGACGTCCAGGAAAAGCTGGAAAAAACCATTGATAAGAAAGAGGAAGTGGAGCAAGAATTGAGCACTGCTCAAACTATGCTGCAAAAGACCCAAGCGCAAATAGGCACAACGAAAAACCTTCTCAACAAAACCGAGAGCGAGATGAGCCGCAAGGAAAAAGAAATAGAAAATCTCGAACAAAGGATTGAGCTGAACAAAAAAATATTGGAAAGTTATGTCCAAGAAATGTATATGGGCGGACAAGATCCGCTCTTGGGATTGGTGGCTGGCGAGAAAAGTATCAACGACATGTCGGAAAACTTCGACCAGATTCTTTCTATCAAAGAAAAAGTCCTGCTGATCTTGGAGGATATCGATCAAGCAAAGGATGAGCTTAACGGAGTCAAAGAAGAGCTTGAGGAGAAGAAGGAAGATCATGAGAAACTTTTATCCGTTCAACAAGGCCAGCAATATGAGATAAATTCGGATATAAAAGAAGCTCAGGCTTCGCTTTCGGAACTGAATGCCAAGATAAACAAGCTCCGCGGAGAGCTTTCCAAGCTCTTGGGAAGCGCGGTAAGTTTCAAGAACGTAACGGACGCGGCCTCTTTCGCTGCCAAAGTTACCGGTATAAGAAAAGATTATTTGTTGGGAGTTCTGGTGGTGGAATCTAATTTAGGCCGCTATACCGGCGGATGCAACTATAAAGAATCCAGAATGAGCGGAGCGCGGGCGGAAACTTTCAAGAATATCTGTAAAGAGTTGGATTATAATTACCAAAAGCAAAAAGTATCTTGTCCGCCTTCCGGCTACAGCGGCACCGGCGGCGCGATGGGGGTGGCGCAATTTATGCCGGACACTTGGGTGGGGTATAAAAGCTCTATCGCCGCGGTTACCGGCCACAACCCGCCTGACCCTTGGAATTTGACTGACGGTGTGGTGGCGATGGCGCTGAAACTTGCCAAGGTGGATGGCGTTAAGCAACATAAAAAGTCGGCTGAGGCCAAGGCTTATTGCATTTATCTGGCCGGTGGAAATTGGGCGGCCTATTGCGACTCGAAAGGCGTCAATTACGGCGAAAAAGTTCTGTATTGGGCGGATAATTATGAGAAGATGATGGACTAGACCGATACGAATTTACGAATGTATTCGAATTTACGAATCTGCGAATAATTTGTAGATTCGTGTTCATTCGTAGATTCGAATCGGGCTTATTTGATTTTAAATCCATTTTAAGATATATTAGACACGCTTTGTTTAAAAGATAAAAGCGTATATTTATATGGAAAATTTTGAAATCGTCGGCGGAAAAAAGCTAAAGGGAAGTATCGATGTGCGGGGATCAAAGAATGCCACGACACCTATTTTGGCCGCGACGCTTCTTACTCGCGAGGAGTGTATTATTTCCAATATTCCGCTTATTGAAGACGTTTTTCGTATGCTGGAAATTCTGGAGAGCATGGGTTCCGAAATAAAGTGGCTGGGTGAGAGGAAGATAAACGTGAAAAATAAGAATATTGACCCGGCGAAAATAAACGCGGAAACCGTCAAGAAGCTTCGGTCATCAGTCTTGCTTCTGGGTTCTCTTAGCGCCAGATTCGATAAATTCAAATTTTATCGTCCCGGCGGATGCGTGATTGGAGCGCGACCGTTGGGAACGCATTTTGATGCTCTTAGAAAAATGGGGGTGGACATTAAGCAGACTGAAAAACATTATTTCGTCAATATTAAGAAAAGGAAAACCGGCAAAATAACTTTGCAAGAAATGTCGGTGACAGCCACGGAAAATGCTATGATGCTGGCGGCGTCCCTTCCGGAGAAAACTGTAATTAAGCTTGCTGCATGCGAACCGCACGTGGAAGATTTGGGAATTTTTTTGGTTTCTTTGGGAGCTAAAATTAAGGGGCTGGGAACTCATACTCTGGAGATTACCGGTTCCAAAGGGTTGAAAGGAACTGAGCATGTTATAATTCCGGATGCCAATGAAGCGGCCACTTTTCTGATTATGGGTGTGGCCACAGGGAGCGCCATAAAAGTGAAAAACGCGCGCGAGGACCATCTGGATTTGGTTTTGGAAAAACTGCGTGAATTTGGAGCTGACTTTAAGATTACCAAAGATTGCATCGAGGTTGTTCCGGCTAAAAAACTTTTAGCGGTTTCCAAAATTGACACCCGGACTTATCCAGGAGTTCCTTCGGATGTTCAGGCGCCGTTTGGGGTCCTAGCGACGCAAGCCGAAGGACAAACGCTTATTCATGATTCTCTTTATGAGAGTCGCTTTAACTATATCAGCGAGCTTAAAAAGATGGGAGCCAGAGCGAAAGTTTTGGATCCTCATCGGGTTGCCGTAAACGGTCCTACAAAGCTCAAAGGTAAAAACATCACTAGTTTTGATTTGCGCGCCGGCGCGACGCTTATTATTGCCGCGCTTCTGGCAAAAGGCAAGACGACTATCCGCGAGATCTATCAGGTAGACAGGGGATATGAGAAAATTGAAGAGAGATTGCAAAAACTGGGAGCGGAGATAAAAAGAGTATGAAAAAATATTACGAAGCGACGGAAAAATTCCATAAGAAGAATAAGATGAAAGGGACGAACAACGAAGATATGAACTTTCGTTTGAACTTAATGACGGAAGAATTGGGGGAGCTGGCGCAGGCCGTGACGCGCGGATATTCGCGGGAAGAAATCATCGAAGAAAACGTGGATCTGTTCAATCTTATTATCGGCAATCTTATTAGTATGGAGATCTCGCTTTCCGAGTTCGACGCGGCATTTTGGAAAAAACATGAAAAGATTATGAAAAGAGAAAAGAAATTGGTAAACGGGAAATATAGAGTATCGGACTTTAGAAAATAAACCAGAAGTAATTTTTCAAATTTTCAATGAATGTTAGTACGAAAAATAGGAATTGATTTGGGCACGGCCAATGTTTTGGTTTTTGTGCCGGGCAAAGGCATTGTTTCCAACGAGCCGAGCGTGGTGGCGATTTCGATCGCGGAAAACAAGGTTTTGGCTGTGGGAAACGAAGCTAAGGAAATGCTTGGCAGGACGCCGGATACCATTATGGCCAGTCGTCCCATGAAAGACGGAGTGATTGCCGATTATCGGATAACCGAGGCGATGCTTAAATATTTTATCAACAAAGTTAGCGGGAAATTCCGTTTCGTTCGTCCGGAGGTTTTGGTTTCCATCCCGGCCGGGGTTACTTCGACAGAAAGGAGGGCAGTGGTGGACGCGGCAGTACGGGCGGGAGCCAAGGCGGCTTATGTCGTCAAAGAACCGATGCTGGCGGCGATTGGCGCCGGCATTCCTATTCACACGGCCTCTGGTAACATGATTATCAATATCGGCGGAGGAACGTCGGAGGTGGCGGTGATTTCTTTGGGTGGAATCGTAGCGGCAACCAGCGCCCGGGTGGGCGGAAACAAAATAGACCAGGCGATCGCCGATTATATTAAAAGAAAATACAGCCTGGCAATTGGCGACCGGACGGCTGAAGAAGTCAAGATGAAAATTGGTTCGGCTATCGCGCAAGTTAAGGAAGAATATTTGGATGTTCGCGGGCGCGACCTTACCGGAGGATTGCCGAAAATCATAAAAATTTCTTCCAATGAAGTGACAGAATCAATCCAAGATGAACTTCGCGAAATAATAAATGCCATAAAAAAAGTTTTGCAGGAAACTCCGCCGGAACTGGCGGCCGATATTATGGACAAAGGAATGGTTCTTTCTGGCGGCGGCGCGCTTATCCGCAACCTTGATCAGCTTATCACCAAAACTATCGGCGTGCCGTGTTATGTGGCCGACGAAGCGCTTTTTTGTGTCATCAAGGGAATTGGTATCGCGCTGGATAATTTGGATTTGTACAAGAGAACGATTATGCTTTCGAAATAATTTACTAACTACGAAATAAACGAACTACGAAACGTTATAAAAAACGCTTTCGCGATTTCCAGCCTGGCCGCATGTCTATAGTTTTTCGTAATTCGCTTATTTCGTAGTTCGTAAATTATGAAAATCGGCATTGACGCCTCTCGCGCCTTCGTTTCGCAGCGCACCGGCATCGAAGAGTACTCCTATCAAGTTATAAAAAACCTGGCGAATGAACTCAACGATCATCAGGTTGTTTTGTATGTTCGTAAAAATCAGAAGGTCGATTTTACCTTGCCTGATAATTGGAAAATAAAAGTTATTAGATGGTTGTTTCTTTGGACACAGGCAGGACTATCATTGGAATTATTATTTCACCCGGTCGATGCCTTGTTCGTGCCTTCTCACGTAGTGCCGCTGATTCATCCTAGAAATACTGTCGTAGTTGTTCACGGACTGGAGTTTGAAATAATGCCGGAGGCGTATTCTTTTTGGGGTAGATTGTATATGAGGGCGTCCATCAGGAATTCCTGTCGAGCGGCGAAAAAAATAATCGCGGTTTCAAAAAATACCAAGCGGGATTTGATAAATTTATACAAGATTCCAGAAGATAAAATAGAAGTAATATATGAAGGAGTATCTGAAAAATCCCAAATCCAAAATATCAAATTCCAAATAAATTCAAAATTAAAAATTAAAAATTCAAAATTCTTATTATTTGTTGGGAGATTGGAAAAGCGTAAGAATGTCGAGGGAATCATTGAGGCGTACAAAATTTTGAGAGACAAGCATAATATACCGCATAGTTTGGTCTTAGCGGGTAAGCCTGGATATGGCTATGAAGCTGTTAAGTATAAAGTAGAAAGTAGTAAGTATAAAGCTAACATTGTTTTGCCAGGGTTTATTAGTGAAGAAGAAAAATGGCAGTTGCTGGCCAATGCTGATGTTTTTCTGTTTCCCACATTCTACGAGGGTTTTGGGTTGCCGGTTTTAGAGGCGCAGGCGTTGGGTGTTCCCGTAGTCACCTCAAACGTTTCTTCCCTTCCGGAAGTGGGAGGCGAGGCGGCGGCTTATTGCGATCCCAGTGAACCGATTTCCATCGCCGATGCTGTTTACTCTCTGATTGGCGATAAGGATTGGAGGGATGGTATAATAGAGAAAGGGAATGAGAATGTGAAGAGGTTTAGTTGGAAAAGATGCGCCAATTCAATTGCTAAATTGTTAAATGGCTAAATTGCTAAAAATGCAGAATAATAATAATTTAACAATTAAACAATTTAGCAATTTGCGCGTAGCGCTTGTTCACGATTTTCTCACTGCTTATGGCGGAGCGGAGCGGGTTTTGGAAGTGTTTGCGGAGATGTTTCCAGAGGCTCCGATTTATACTTTGCTTTATGACAAGGAAAAAATGCGGGGAAAATTCGCGAATAAGACCATCCGGACGTCTTTTTTGCAAAAATTTCCAGGTTTCCTCAGAAGAAGGCCAGGATATTTGTTGCCGTTTTTGCCGACGGCGCCGGAAACTTTCGATTTGCGCGAATACGATTTGATCATTTCGTCTAGCGGCGCTTGGTCGAAAGGAATCATTACTCGGCTCGATACTATCCACATCGCCTACATCCATAGTCCGATGCGGTTTGTTTGGGATTATAAAGAGAAATATTTAAAAGAAGACCGGAAAGAAAAAATGAGATTTTTTGGGCGTCCTTTCTTAAGTTATCTGCGTATCTGGGACAAAATGGCGGCTGACCGGCCGGATTATCTTATCGCTAACTCAGAATATACCAAAAAGAGGATAAGAAAGTATTATGGGAAAGAGAGCGGCGTTATATATCCGCCAGTCACGAAACATGAAACACGAAATATGAAACATGGGGATACCTTAAGGCCGCTGCAAATGCAAAGTAATACCAAATACCAGATACCAGATACTAAATACTTTTTAATTGTTTCCAGGCTGTCGCCGTATAAAAAGATAGATGTAGCCGTCGAAGCTTTCAATAAGTTGGGTTTGCAGTTGGTCATTGTTGGCGAGGGTAAGCAGGAAAAATATTTGAAATCCATTGCTGGGAAAAATATAAAATTTTTAGATTGGCAAGCAGATGAAAAAATAGGGGAGATTTACGAGAATGCCCGGGCATTTGTCTTTTCTGGGGTGGATGATTTCGGAATGGCGCCGGTGGAAGCGATGGCGCGCGGCGTGCCGGTCATTGCCATCCGGAAAGGCGGGGTGCTGGAAATAGTCGAAGAGGGGAAAACTGGAGAATTCTTTGACGCCGCCACGCCCGAAGTTTTGGCGGACGGAGTGAGACGGTTTGTGGAAAATGAAAGCGGGTATGATAGGAAATATATTAAAAAAAGCGCTGAGAGGTTTGGGAGGGAAAGGTTTGAGAGGGAGATGAGAGATTTCATAGGTAAGTTGGGCGAAAAATTCACCTAATTGTCTAATTACCTAATTCACCTAATAAAAAGCAAAATTACAAATCTCAAATTACAAATTCCAAATAAATTACAATGACCAAAATTCAAATGTTCAAAACCGGTTTTGGATTTTGAAAATTGGAATTTTGAAATTATTTGGAATTTGGTGCTTGTAATTTGTGATTTTCAAAGCTAGGTGAATTAGAAATTTTCATGTCTATCATCGGTCATCAAAAAATTACAAAATTCCTTAATAGGTGCATCGAGAAAAATATGATAAGCCACGCTTATCTTTTTGCCGGTCCCGCTCATTTGGGAAAGTTCAGCGTGGCTTTAGAATTTGCCGGAAAACTTGCCGGCGTTAAAGATGGTAAAATGAGTCCCAATATGGTTGTTGTTTCACCGGAAGTCGTCGAGAAAAAGGGGGTTACGAAAGAACTGGATATAAAAGTGGAACATATTCGAGAGTTGCAAAGAAGAGTGAATATGACGGCCCAAGACGGGAAATATAAAGTGGCGATTATCGATGGCGCCGACAAGCTGACAAAAGCGGCCCAGAACGCGCTTTTGAAGACGCTGGAAGAACCTCCGGAAAAAACAATTCTGATTTTGATAGTTGAGGACTTGGAAAAAATTCTTCCGACAATTTTGTCGCGCTGTCAGACCAAGAAATTTGGCCTGGTTCCGCTAGGGGAAATGGATAAAATGATTTCTGGCGAAGCAAGAAACAAAGAGGAATTGATTTTTTGGTCATTGGGGCGCCCGGGGCTTCTGGTTGGATTTTTAGAAAACGGGGAGAAACTTGAAAAAGGAAAAGAAACGCTTTCTGAGCTAAACGATTTGCTGTCTTTGGATTTAGGCGGCAAATTCGCGTTGGCGGAAAAGATGTCAAAAAATTATATGGAGCTGGTTGAAAAAATGAACATTTGGCAGGTTATCTTTCGGGGAAAACTGAATCGCGGCGCCGGCCGCGCTCTCCTCAAAAACAATATTTCCCGCGAGAAAGCTTTTTATTTAATAAACGAGATTGAAAAAAGCCTGGCGTTGCTCAAGGGAACCAATGCCAATCCAAGACTGGTTCTGGAAAATTTATTTTTGAAATTTTGAACTTTCAAGAACCGCGCGTTTGCTTGCACCTAAACTCAAACGCGTAACTCTTTTTCTCTTTTTATGATTCCAAAAAGAAAAATTCAAGGAAGAAAAAAAATTTCTCGAAAGAAAATTTCCTGGGGGAAAGTCGTATTTTCTTTGGCGGCGGTTGCTTTTTTCGGCAGTTTGGTTTATACGCTTTTCTTTTCCGGGTTGCTTGGCATAACCGCGGTCAATCTTTCCGGGACGGTCGATCTTGACAAAAACGCCATTCTGGAAGCGGCCAGCGGCGAAATTTCGGGAAAATATTTTAATATTCTTGAAAAAAACAATTTGATTTTTGCCAATGGCGGAAAGATAGCCTCCGCGCTCACGGATAAATTCAAGCGAATTGAAAAAGCGGAGGTTGAGAAGAAGTTTCCCGGAACGATAAACATAAAAATAATAGAAAGAAAATCAATGCTAGTATTTTGTTCGGCCGGCAATTGTTTTGCAGTGGATGAAAAAGGCGTCGCTTATGCCCGGGCGGATTTTGAATCGGCGGAGCTGAAGGAAAATAAGCTGGTAATATTGAAGGAAGAAAGCGGCCGGGCAGTTGACATTGGTGAACAAGTTTTGGATCGGAAAAATATAGAATTCATTCTTTCTTCAAAAGAAAAAATGAAAAGTGAATTCGACATAGATTTGGCGGGTGATTTTGAAACACCCAATCGCGCTTCGATGGATATCCGCGCTTTCGCGCGGGAAGGCTGGAAAATATATTTCGGAAGCGATTTGGGAATCGACAAGGAAATGGAGATGCTCCGGATTATTTTGGAAAATAAAATCGAGAAAGAAAAAATGGCCGATCTTGAATACATCGACCTTCGGATAGAGAACAAGGTTTTTTATAAATTTAAAGGAGAAGTGCAGAATAACACAGAAGTTTTACAAAATGATACAGAAGTTAAAGGCGAGGCGGTCAAGAAGAAAGACGAGAAAAAGAAGAAAAAATAAAAATTCACCTAATTCACCTAATTGTCTAATTTCTAATAAAAGACCAAATAGCCAAATGCCAAATAGGCTATTGTGGTAGAATTGGACATTTCGAATTTTATTAGGTTCACCTCGTTAAATAACTCTAAATTTATTAAACAACTGTTGGATTATTCGACCTATTCCGTTAGAACTATTTAACGGGGTGAATTAGAAATTAGGTGAATTAGAAATTCTTTGCGTATCTTCCAAAGTTACGTAATAAATAAATATCGACGTTCCCACTTGCGCCACTGGCTGGATATTTTTCAGCCAACGATAGGAATCCTCGTCTTTTTTTTGTTTGTCGTAAAGGCTGCCCTGGAGAGAGTTGACCGAAATTGCGTACCAGCCCGGCTCGATTGGCCGCTTGGAATCCCACCAGTCGATGAAGCGGTCTTTTCCTAAATAATATTTCGGATCAGCCGCGCCGAAATAATTGACACGGATTTTTTCGATAGGTTCTTTGCAAACGGTACGAGTATTATTTAAACCTAAACTGTGATATTCAATAAAGCATTCCTTGTAGCCAGCTCTTTTGTTTTGCAACTCCACCCACTCTTTCAACCTCCGCATATCCTGTCCCCAATCGGCGTTGGAGTCGGTAACATACTTATAACCGTTTTTCGGTCCGCCGGCGGTTTGATTGAAGTACGACATATAGTAGGGATAGGCGGCCACCGTTCCGGAAACCAAAAACAAAATGAGCGCCGCGAAAGCCGTTCCCCAAATCTTTTTCGCCGGGGAGCTTATCCGTCCCAGAAAATCAAAGAGAACTTTGGCGGTCAAGATGTAAGCGAAAGGCAAGATAGGGAACAGGTGGCGAAAACCGATGTTTAAATTGCCGGTTACGCTGACGTAGGCGTAGAGAAAGACGAAGGCGGACATCGAGAGGACAATGATATTATGCCGGATAAAATCTGAAAAAACCTCCATTTTTTTTTCGGCTTGGAAAGAACGGAAAAAACCGCGAAAGTTGTTTCCAAAGGAAAGAAAGACGGCCAGAAGCATAAAAAACAAAATAGCCAGCGGTTCTTTGATGGCGAAAACAGTCGGGAAATAGGCGGGGAAAGCAGTGGAGGAAACTTCTTGCATAAAGTAGGCTCCGTTGCCACCGGCCACCCGGCGGAAAACATAACCGATGCCTTCGCCGAATATCGCCAGCGGGCGGGTTATGGCGTTCTCATTAAGTCCATGCAAGACTTTTCGTGTGTAAACTTCCTTGATATTTTGTGTTTGTCCGGGCGGGAAATTGAAATCGATGGCCTTGGCAACCGTTTCTCGGGACATCTTGAGGGTGTTTAGAAAATACAGCGCCCAAACGACCACCAGTGAAAAAAGAAACACCAGAAAACCCTTGGCGCAATACTGGGCCAGTTTTTTCAGTTTGAATCTCCAAACACTTTTTTCTTTCGAATCGCGGTTTCTTTTTGTCAGCGGGTAAATGACCGTTGCGAGCGCCAGGATAGGAAGAGCGATCATAAAAGAGAATTTGGTCAGTTGCAAGAGTCCCAGAAAAAGTCCGGCCAGAGCGACGTTTTTCCAAGACGGTTCTTTGATAAATTTCAGGTAAAAATAAAAGGCGAAAGTGAAAAAAGCGGCGATGCCCAAATCAGTCGTGACAAAGTGGTTGTGGCCCAAGATGTTGGGATCAAAAGCGTAGAGCGCGAGCGCGAAAAGACCGGCGGAGATTCCTGCCAGGGCGCGCGTCCAACGGAAGATAAACCAGCCCAGAAGAAGAGAAAGGAGGACGATAGGCATTCGCGACCAAAAGATAATTTTATCCGGATCATTGCCGGCGCCGTAGAGCAGATGTCTTCCACTTGCCCATTGCCCCTCGTCCCATTTTCCGGGCAGTTCTCCTGTCCAGAAAGGTTGATTGGTATCAAAATTCAAGTTCAAAAAAAGCAATGGCAATCCGGCCAGGTTTTTGATTAGCGGAGGATGTTCCGGATTGAGGCGGATTTCCTGCTTGGCGACGTAAGAATAGCTGGCGCCGATGTGGGCGGTTTCGTCAAAAATCGCCGTGTCATTCCAAGCGTTTAACGTCGAAACGACGGCCATAAATAATAAAATTACGGCGGTCAGGATTTTGTAGTTTTTTTCTAGAAAAGTATTCATTGTGAATTCACCTAATTCACCTAATTACCTAATTTCTAATAAAATGCCAAATGCAAAATACCAGATAAAAGGTCAAATACAAAACTTGAAATTAGAAATTTTATTTGACCTTGGATTATTTTAGAATTTTATTAGGTGAATTAGAAATTAGGTGAATTAGAAATTTTAAAAAGACCTATCTTAACACACAAAAACTCAATCCCAGCTCATCTTTTTTCTCTTCTAACTTTAATTCAGAAAACTTGTTTTGCAAAATAGAGATTGCTTCATCGTTTCTTTCCGTGAGTATGATTTCGAAATCTTCGCCTCGCGGATTTATTTGCGCGGCTTCTTTCGGATAGAAGTAGGAAACGTTAGGCATTTTGGGGTTGAAAATCTTGATGGGGATCCTTTGCATTGTTTCGGTGACAATGAATTTTTCCTTTTTGGCGGGAATTGTCCTGATGTAGTCGGAAACATCCAGTAGTGTTTTTTCAAACGAGCGGGCTGTTTCGATCTTTTTCGCCCAAAAAAGATGGTATTTTACGCCGTTGAATACGCCTATGAAAACCAGCATCAAGATGATGACGGCAGAAACGACTTTTCTGGAAATAGGATTGTAGTTTTCAGATTTTCGGAAGATATAATTAAGCGCCAGCCCGGAAAAAATAAACACGACCGGCTGGGTGCCGATGGCGCGGAGAGCGTGCGGCAAACCTTCCGCGGTCATAAACTCGGGCGCCAGCATCAGAAAAAACCAAGCCATAAGGAAAACGTATTTGTCCATAGCCGGAGAAGGAATCTTTTGAAAGAGGCGCAAGCGCAGAAAGTGTAAGATCTTGATGAGTGAGAAAATAAGTCCG
The DNA here is from genome assembly GCA_030837625.1 of Patescibacteria group bacterium. Taxonomy (GTDB): domain Bacteria; phylum Patescibacteriota; class Minisyncoccia; order Moranbacterales; family UBA2206; genus XYA2-FULL-43-15. Next base: position 17,569 of record JAUPKF010000008.1, read on the forward strand.
AAAAGAAAAAGTATTCCGCTTAGCGGATCAAGGATGGGGTAAGGCGGATAATTGTGCCGCCAATTCTGGTCTCCCCAGAAGTTGTATTTTACCAGACTCAGTCCCAGGCTTCGGGTGAGCGTTTCAGTCAGATGTCCGCCGTTGACCTTGGGAGAGAGAACGGAAATGTTGTCGGAGCGCGATTCCAGATATTCGGGGTGGACATAGAAAGTGTAAAACATCGGCGCGGCGGAAAGCAAAGAAAACAGGGTGAAGATAACGATGGCTCTCCAATATTCTTTCAAGAAGTTTTTGCGGGAAATAATGAGCGAGAAAAGCAGGATGAAAAGAATGGCGGGAGCGATGCGCCAGGCGATGTAGGTGTGGATGCCGATGCCGAAAATGAAGCCGCCGATGGCAAAATCATACCATTTTTTCGTCCGCAAGCCTTTCCACAGGAAATAAAAAGAAAAAGCCAGAACGGCCGGCAGCATATTGGCGCGGAAAGAAATGCGGGAAAAGTTGATGGCCCAAAAAGACACGGCCGCGAGCCAAGCGCTTATGAACCCGGCGCGGCGGCCGAAAAGTTCCTTGGCCAGAAGGTACGTTCCAAGTATGGTGAGCGTGCCGAAAATTATGGAAGGGAATTTTAGCGCCAGGACTGACGGGCCAAATATTTGGAAACAGAAAGCGATCAAATTCATAAACAAACCTTCGCGGCCCTGATTGGACGGATAGAACCATTGGTATTCTCCCGTTTCGATTGCCCGCAAAGCGTCTTCGCCGTTGACGGCTTCGTCCGGATACACGCCCGGCGGAGCATGGTTAATATCATAGGCGCGCAGAAACAGTCCGACGGCGAGGATGAAAATCAAGAGAATTGTTGTTTTTGTTTTTGACATGATTCAAGTATACCAGTCTTGACGTTTTTTGGAAAGTAGGTTAGGCTATAAAGTCCTCGAAACGGGGGATGTAGTTCTTATTATATGATATTGGTTGCCGGTATTTGTTTTGCCGGCGTGGCGTGAAAACGAGAGAAAAGAAGGAGAAGATTATGAAGAGGAAGCTTTTTTCGTTGTTGATTTTGGTGCTGGCGTTGGGGAGTTTCGGGTGCGCCGGAACGAATTACAACGTACCCGGTCCTGGTGGAATGATGCAAGGAGGTCGGACGGGTGCCTTTGGCACCGACAACTCGTGGGTGTATATCCCGCCTTCAGCACCGGATGACCAACCGGCAAAAGTGCGTCTGCAAAAAACGTACTCGAAAACCACGGACAGTTGGGAGCAGAAGTGTCCCGACCCGAAACAGCGCCGGAATTTCAAGCACGAGGAGGTTAAAGAAGATACCTCCGAGGAAGTGCTGAATCCAGCCGCCCAACCAACCGGTGGGGGCTTCTGGGCTGGAGGCAATCCGTCGACCGGCAACATGTTTTTGCCTGCCGCCGCCCAAGCTGCCGGTGTAGCCACGTCCGGGTTCGGGTTTGCGCCCAGCAAGACCAGCATCAATGTCGAGCAGGGCCAAGAGCAGGGCCAGGGGCAAAAACAAGGCCAGGGTCAAAAGCAGGGCCAGAAACAGGGCCAGGGCCAAGGCCAGCAGCAAAAGCAGGATGGTGGCGGCAAGAAACACCACGGTGGTGGCAATCATCACGACGACGATGACTGCTGACGCTTGACGCCCCGCGTCCCGATCCCGAAGTCTCAAATGAACTTTATCTCTTAGGAGGAAGATAAAGTCGAGACTTCGGGGTTATCATTATTTCTTGAATATTTGATTCAAATCTTATCGGAAACTTTTGATAAGATTTGTGAAAATATTTAAGTTATTCTTTAAAAACATATTGTCATTCCCGCGCAGGCGGGAATCCAGTCTTTGGGTAAATTTTACGCAATGAACTTTCTATTCAGGAGGAAGGCGATGAAAAAAGTAATGGCAGGTTTCGTTTTTTTGGCAATCGCGGCATTGGCCGGCAACGCGCTGGCCGGCGGGAAAAGGTTCTATATAGGCAGAGAAACCTGGAAACAGGAAATCAAAGCTGGAGACAGGAGCGTTTATTCGTACAATGGTGCCCGTGTTACCAGTATGACTCCTTGGCCTAAGGAAGGAGACAGGGTCAAGGGAGAAGATGGGAGGATATACCGCTGGATTCCGGATGAAAGCAGTTCTCCCGTTCGAAATTCTGTCGGTGATTTACAGCCAGCGGAAAAATCGCGACGAGTCGCCGCCGAAAAACCTCGATCCAGCGGAAAGATTGCCAGTGGGCAAAAACCCGCTCGATCGCTCACAGTACCGTATTTTTTAGAGAAAGGGGATACGGTGAGTGGGGCAGTTTCCCATTATACCGAAAAAACCAGTGTCAAAAAAGTGTTGGAGGATAATTGGCTGACTGAAGAAGAAGCCAAAAAACTCCAAGTCGGGTTCGGTGTGGCGCTTCCGGCCAAAAACCTCAAGCCGGAGTATCAGAATCCGCTCAAGCGAATCGACGAGCTTCGGGAGGAGATCGGGGAATACAAATCCAGGATCGCCGCCCTTGAAAAGGAGAACGCCGAGCTCAGACAGGCGTTGGAAAAAAAAGTTGACGTGCTTGAAGAAGATCTGAAAAATCTTTCAAGGGCGGCGCCATGAGTTACAATTCAAATCAAATGCAAACCGCGCGAGAGGAGCGCGCGAACGCCAGAAACGGCAAAACTGTTTCTGGTGTTTTTTTATTTGCGGACACTTATCCACAATTTGACGAATAGTGAAAAACGGGGTTTGGGTGTATAATTTAGGAAAGATTTCTTGTTTCTTGTTGGAAAAAATATTTAGCCAGATGACAGACATTGACGGAGGGAAAAAAGAAGGGCTGATATTGCCCGTGGACGAGGAAAAGGATCCGGCGCGAGCGGGCGCTCTTCATACTCTTCACAAGCTGGGAAAAAGCAAAAACAAAACTATTTATGATTTGATCCCTGATGAAATATCAAAAGAGGTTGAAGACGGAGAGGGGAGAAAAGTCAAAGCTATCGATTATGATTTGAGCAATCCAAGCGCGGAAAAGAAAAGCAAGATAGATGAAATGATGGAAGCAAGATTCGCCGAACTGACCAGAGAACTTTGGGATTTGCTGGTTGTGCATGGTTACGCCGAAGAAAAAGATGACGGCAGTTATGAGATGACCAAAGAAGTGTCGGATCTGGATGGCGAATCTTGCCTTCTGCTTTGCAAACTGGCGGGAATCGAAAATGCCAGGATAAAATATGTTCCCCAAGGCGCAGGTGAAGATGAGGAGGGGCTGGTGATGGATACTTTCAGGAAAGAAGGACTTTCTGGCGTTTTGGCTAAATTTGGCGGAAGGACGGTTGGCATCGACCATCACGGAGAAGAATCCGGCCGGGACACTTCCGCTGCCAAACACACTTATGAATTTTTGATAGAAAACGGTCTTTTAAAAAAAACCGATTATCTTGACGACTATGTCAAATTTGTCACCCAGGAGGATAACAAAGAATATTCCGAATTGGCCAATACCGCCGAAGAAAGATTTCGAAATTCCGGGCAAACCCTAAGAGGCCTTCGGCGATATATCGATCCTGAAAAGATTGTTGATTTGTTCAGGGAATCCAGAGAAGCGGGAGGGATATTTGATCCGGACGCGCCCCTGTCTGAAGAATTTCGGAAAGGCTATGAATATAAAGCCAGAACTGACGATAAATATGATTTGAAAAATGACGGCAAGAATCTTTTACAACTTGGCGAAAAGATTAAGGAAAGAATAAAATTTACCGAGGCGGCGATAAAGAATCTCGAGAAGAAGGGATTTGTTTTTGATACCCAGGGCGAGTATGGAAAAATTCTCGTTGATCCGGGGAGATTAAACAAAGAAGGAAAAAGGGAGAAAACAGTCAAAATGGGTCACGAGGCTGCCGTGGTTTTTGGCTACGAAAACTATCTCAACTGGGATCCGAAAAACAACGGTTTTGTTCTTTATACTCAAAAGCCGCTTGATGAAATCAGGTTTTCTCAGGGATTTAATGTGCGGGGGTGTATGTGGATGAAGCCGGATGCCGAACCGTTGCAAGTTACCTTGGAAGAAATCATTTCAAGGCTTTCCAAAAAAAGAACGAAAGTTCCCAAGGAATTGAAAGACGCTTTAGCAACTATGACATTAGGCAATTCGTCGGTTGACGCTCCGAAGGGAGTGGATGTTCTCAAAGATATGATTGAGAAGAAGTCCGGAGTTGATGTCGCAGAGAAAAAAGAAATTAGCCGTGAACGGATGGAGATTATTGATTTCGCGATCAAATCTTATGTTGACGGAGGACGAAAATTCAAGAAATTAATTGAAAGTGGAAAAGTCATTACGCTTCAGGGAAACACGGAAGAGGAAAAGCAAAGAAATCTTCAGGAAAGAGTGGAAAAGCATGTTCGAGGCGGCTTGGAAAAATATAGCCGGGAATATTTCAAACTCGAGAAAGATGAAGTTGACCAGATTATTGAAGAAGCTATGAAATCTATTTTTAAATAATCTTTCTTAAAAACAAAATTATGGAGAAACCAAATTTAGGAGGAGGGGAACCCAAAAAAGCCCCAACCGCGAGAATAGAGGCGATGAAAAGAAGTTCAGAGGAAGGTCTGGAACGTATTTCCGACGTTTCCAACGATGTGGAAAACGTTGAAACAGAGAAACAACGATTGGAGGCTAAACTAACTCGGGCGAAAAATAAGGAAGAGAAAGAAACGATTTACGCCCAATTAGCAGAATTAGTCAAGAAAAGAAAAGAAATTGTCAAAAAATCAAAGGGAGCGGGAGGGCTGGATGGAAAAGAGGAGTCTTTGGTCAAGCTTCCTAAAATCAAATCGAGTATGTCTCCAAAAGAGTTAACGGATCAAATAAACAAACTTTTTCAATCGGGAGGGGCTGGTATCGAAGGCCGTCAGAAAAAGATAGATCTTTTGCGAGAAATCTATGGAGATGAATTTGTTAAGGCGAATATTACCGAAACCGGAGCAAAAAGTTTTCAAGAAGATATTGTTAACGATTTGTTGGAACAATCAGTTAGCCATGTTGAGAAAAGTGATATAGCCCAAAAAAATCTGGAGGAAATTAGCAGGGGCAGAGAATTCATAAGTAGGATTAACGGTTTATTCACTTCGGAAGGATCCGGTATTGAAGGTCGCCAAAGGAAAATCGATCTCCTGCGAGAAATTTACGGGGACGATTTTGTTAAGGCAAATATTACGGAAACTGGAGCAAGCGGCGCGCAGGAAGACAACGTCAATGTATTATTGGAAAAGGCTGTCAAGGAAATTGAGGATAAGCTGAAAGGATTGACTGAAAAAAAAGATACGGGTCGTATGAAGAAAAGCGGTGTCCTTGAAGAAATGAAGTCGCTCAAAAAAAGAGCCAAAGAGCTGGAAGCTTTGGATGTGGAAAATGAAAATAAGCCGAAGCTGACGGATAAAGACGGTAATGAAGTTTCTCTTGATGATATCCCGGAAAGAGTGAAGGGATCAGCCGGTGATAATGGTGGAGTTACGCCGGAAGCTGCCGCGGTTGCGGCAGCGGCTGGAGTCGCGGCGGCGGAAGCGGCAAGGAAACTCGATACGGATTTGGATGAGGCCTCTGAAAGCGAAATGGTTGGTAGATATGGACGTCATGATTCCGAGTTTTCCGATCAAGTTCTGGATCAAGCTTCAGAAACAGAGGTGGAAGACCGTCTGAAGGTGGATTTGGTGAAAAATCCGGAAAATTATATGAACGGAGAACATCAGGCAGAGGCTTCTTCGGAACAGGAAGATCCAAAGCTGGTGGAATTGCGCGAGGCGGTGAAGGGCGCTCGGAATGCTTACGCCAGAAAAGACTACGAGACCACAAACGCACTATCAAAGCTGAGGAGATTTTTTGGAAGAAGTATGAAAACGGGAACGGAGGATATATCTGATACGCATAGTAATTACGAACCTTATAGAGAATCGGTAAATAAGTATCTGGACTACCGTATCGAAATACTAAAAGCGCAAGGTTTATCCCAGGAAGATTTGAAGAGGGAAATGGGAGAGTTGTGGACCGAGTTGAATTTTCGGGAAAAAATAGACTTGTATGAAGCCAGAACGAATGCCAGAGCAGAGGCCAGAGAAGGACAATTTGGCGAACGAGCTTTGAGAGCGGCTTCGAATGCCGTCAACTGGTATAGGAAGCTTGATTGGAAATATAAATTGGCTTTTTCCGGCTTACTTATGGCTGGAGGAGTTGGCGCGGTGGCGATGGCCGGCGCGGGGGCGGCTGGAACCGGTGTTTTAGCTGGAATTGTGGGTACTGGTAAATTTGGCCAAAGAATTATGGGAGGCGCGTCAGCTGGTATGGGTGCTGTTGCGATGCAAGAATCAGTTCGTAGGAAATTGGATCAGCGTGCATCAAGAAAAGGAGGCGAAAGAATGCTTGGAGATCTTGAACAAATAGAAGATCCGGAAAGAATGTTTGAAGTATTGAAAAGCCGGATGCAATCAGAGATTGATACTTACAAATCCAGTCTTGAGAGAGAAAAAAGGAAATCAAGAAACAGAAAGCTTATCGGATTCGGAATCGGCGCGACTATCGGGTCTGGCGCTTTTGCCAGAGTAGCTCAAGCGGGATTTGGCCGGACGTTGGGGTTTTTTGGATATCATTCTCCGTATGAAACAACTGGCGCAGAATTTGAGCGGCCAATCGACCCTAATAATCCTTATGAAACTGCCGGAACGGAATTTGATCGCCCCGGCGGAAGCAACTATTATCGCGAACCTGTGGCAAAAGTTTCTAATTTGGGAATGGAAAATCAAGGATTAGGCGGAGGAAAAGATGTAATCGGTCGTCCTGGTGGCGGTGTACCAAGTTCGCCGGAATCATACTCTGGCGCAGAGGCAGATCGCCCCGGAGGAAGCAACTATTATCGCGAACCTGTGGCAAAAGTTTCTAACTTTGAAACAGCGAATCAGGGAGTTGGCGGAGGAAAGGAGATAGCGGGGGCAGGCAGTCCAGGCGCTCCAAAGTCCCCATATGAAACAACTGGTGCGGAGTTTGATCGCCCCGGCGGAAGCAACTATTATCGCGAACCTGTGGCAAAAGTTTCAAATTACGATGCAGATAACAAAGGATTTACGCCGCGTTACGAAGATGGTCCGGACGCTGGAAAACTATCTGGCGGAGGCTCGGGTCGGGGTGATATGACTCAATTCGAAAAAGATATGCGAGGCGCGGGCGCTAAAGTTTCCGGCGACGACAAACTGACGCAATTTGAGCGAGATATGCGGGAAGCTGCCGCTAGGAGGGGAGAATCCGGTTTAGGACAGACGTATACGGAAAATTCTTTGCGTATGCCCAAAGGCGGACAAGGCATTGGCTTGGAAACAGAAAACTCTTTAAAGATGGACAAGGGCTCAGCTGGTTCTAATTTAGGTCAAACTTATACAGAAAACTCTCTTAAGATTCTCAAAGGCGGTCAAGGGATTGGACTGGAAACGGAGAACTCCCTGAAAATGGCAAAAGGCGGACAGGGCATCGGTTCCGCGACGGAAAACTCTTTGAAGATGGATATGGAGAAAGATTACGCGCCGGCGATCGATTCCGTGGAAACTGCCCAAAAAGGCGACTCGGTTTGGAAGATGATTGACAGGCAGTTGGAAGAAAGGTACGGTCACAATTTTACCGACCTTCCCGTTGAACAAAAAACTTATATTATTGATTCCTTCAAAGATGAAGTGGCAAAAAACCCTGAGCAGTTCAGCTTGAAAAATATTGATAAAATCAAGATCGGACAAAAGATAGATTTTGCGGAATTATTTAGCGATGACCAAAGAGTGGCGGGAAAGTTTGATATTGCCAAAAATCTTTCGCCGGAAGAAATGGAAAATATTGCCAAGAATAACAAAACCATAATCAGATGGCTCAATGCCCATCACGGCGAAGCGCTGACATCGGAAAAAGTGGAGGATATCCTGCATGGCTCGAAGGAGACTGTGAAAAGCATCAAGTCTCCCGCGTTCCTTAGTCAATTCAACGCTGACTTCAAAGATTTGTCGGAAATCAGCTCGGAAATGAGCGATCCGGCGAGTCAGGCGAACGCGGATGTTTTGCGAGAGCAATACGGAGCATCTTTCAAAAAAGTGTTTTCCGGCATGAGGAGGGAACTGTTTGAGGGCGATTCGGGCATAAAAAGCGCCGAGGATTTGAAGTCTCTCAACGCCTCGGAATATCTGGAAGACCACAAGCGCTCCAAGGTTTATAAGCTGTACAAATACGCGGCTGGCAGGTTTGGCGAGGAAGCCGTGAAACCAAAGGCCGGCGAGGATATGGCCGTTTGGTCCAGAAAACTTATTGGCAAGATTTTTGAAGCCAAAGGAGTTAAGTTTGAATTTAGTAAATAATTTTTAAGGAAAAAAGCAAATGGACACTCAAACACAATTGCAAAACACGTTAATTGAAGAACTGGGACTCGCGAGTCTTCCGCCGGAAAAACAGGAAGAACTTCTGGTTAAGATGACGGAAGTGGTTTTGAAGAGGATTTTTGTCGAGACGATGGAGAAACTCCCTGAAGCCGACCAGGAAGAATATTCCAAACTGATTGACGCCAATGCCGCGCCGGAAGAAGTGGAAAAGTTTTTGACGGAAAAAATTCCCAATTACGACGAGATGGTGAAAAAAGTGGTGGAGGATTTTAAAGGTGAGATGCTTAAGTAATAAAACACATAACACATAATACGTAACACGTAACAAATATGGGTGATGAATTGAAGCCAAATTTAGAACCGATTGAAGAGTCAGATATGAATCTAAAGGAGAAGTTTTTGGGAGGCGTAGCAAATGAAACGCCGGAGAAAAAAGCGGAAAATATTCCCGTGCCGGAAGCTGCGCCGGAAAGGAAAGAAGGAAGCGCGGAGAAAGAAGCGGCCTACGCCAAGATTCTCGCCAAAGTTCCGGCTCCGGCGGCGGTTGCTGTAAATGACGTGGCGTCTGACGCCGACGATATTGCTAATTTGGAAAAAGAAAAGGAGAGCAAAATCGAAAAACTGGTGACCTTGGCTGAAATGAAGGGCATTCCTCACGCGGTGAAAGTCGCCCGGCATATGGAAGATAATTACGTTTTGGACGAGTTCCACGACCGGCTTCTCGGCGAAGAACTTCACAATGCGCTGGTGAAGAAAGGGATGATAAAAGAGCTTTAGCAATTCATCTAATTGTCTAATTCCTAATTCATCTAATAAAATGCTAAAGACAAAATAGCAAAATAAAATTTCAAATGTCAAATAATTTAGCATTAGAAATCTGGAATTTTATTAGGTGAATTAGGTAATTAGGTGAATTAGAAATTTTAGAATCGTGAATCCATTATATTTAGATAATTTATTACTTTATCTAATTTACTCCTCTGCTTTTGCAGCTATTATATCGGGGGCTTTTTTGGTGGCGCGGAGTTTTTTTGGTTTTCGCGCCCACATCAACGAGTCGATGAATTTGGATTTGGAAATAATCCGGGTGTCGAAAACCGAGAGAAAAGACGAGGCGGACGGACGAAAACCCGGCGAAGCCTGGAAAGAGGAAATCGGCGCGATGGAGCAACTGTTAACTGCTCTTTCGTCCGTCAAAGACACGCGCGGAATGTTGGCTCGGTTTCTTTACGGATCGCCCACGGTGTCGTTTGAAATCGCCAACAGCGCCAAAAGCGAGGAAATCGTTTTCTTTATGGCGGTTCCCAAGAAATTCCGCGAATCGGTCGAAAAACAAGTGCACAGCTTTTTCCCCAACGCTGTTTTGGAGCGCGCCAAGGACTATAATATCTTTTTTCCCGGTTCCGTCACTGAAGCTTCGGTCATAAAACTAAAAAACAAATATACCTTGCCGGTGAGAACTTATGAAAACATGGAAGTCGATCCGTTGAGCGCCATTACTAACTCCATTTCCAAGTTGGAAACCCTTAGTGAGGGCGCCGCTATCCAGATAGTTCTCAAAAGATCCGGCAACGCCTGGCGGACCAAAGGCAGGAGCATCGCCCAAAAGATGCAGCAAGGCAAACGTTTGAGCGAAGTGGAAGCTTCCGTTTGGGTGAAGGCCGGTCGGGGCGCCGGGGGTTTGGTTAGTGAGATGATCGCGCCTTCCAAAAAGGATACAGGCAACGGATTTAATGATCCCAAGCCAGTGCAGCTTACTCCCGAAGAACAGGAACTGGTCAAATCTATCGAGCAAAAGGCTTCCAAAACGGGATTTCACGCCAATGTCCGCTTGGTCGCTTCGGCGGCGACCCAGGAGCGCGCGCAGATGATTTTGGCGCAAATGGAAAACGCTTTCGCCCAATTTGAAAACGGCGACATCAATTGTTTTCAGGTGAAGCGTCTTAAGAAAAAAGAGATCGCCTATGACTTCATCTTTCGTAATTTCAAAGATGAAGAGGCGATGATTCTCAATAACGAAGAAATTGCTAGCATTTTTCATTTGCCCATTTCCACCACTGAAACGCCCAAGATAAAATGGCTGAAATCCAATGCCGCCCCGCCGCCGCTCGACATTTCGGCTGACGGAGAGGGTTCTATCGTTTTGGGATTTAATGATTATCGCGGAACCAAAACTCCCATCAGAATTTCGGACAAAGACCGGAGGCGCCATCTTTACACTATCGGACAAACCGGCGTGGGAAAATCCAACTTTTTGCAGGAAATGGCCAAGCAGGACGCCAAAGAAGGCCGGGGGTTTTGTTTTATCGATCCGCATGGCGACGCCATTGAAGACATTCTGGCTTCTGTTCCCAAGGAAAGGGCGGAAGATGTGATCGTTTTTGATCCGGCGGATGTGGAACGGCCGTTCGGCCTCAATATGATGGAATATGATCCGGCGCGTCCCGAGCAAAAAACTTTCGTCATCAACGAACTGATCGGAATTTTCGACCAGTTGTACGATCTCAAAGCCACTGGCGGGCCGATGTTTGAACAATATATGCGAAACGCCATGCTTTTGGTTATGGATGATCCCGAGTCGGGCAATACTCTTATGGAAATCCCCAAAGTTTTGGCGGACGAAGAATTTCGCCTGATGAAACTTTCCAAATGTCAGAATCCGACCGTGATTGATTTTTGGACCAAAGAAGCGGAGAAGGCCGGCGGGGAAGCGGCCTTGGCCAATATGGTGCCATATATCACCTCCAAACTTACTACCTTTATCTCCAACGATTTGATGCGGCCGATTATCGCCCAGCAAAAATCCACCATCAATTTCCGGGAAGTTATGGATAACAAAAAAATTCTTCTTATTAATCTTTCCAAGGGGAAAATCGGAGAAATCAATTCCCGACTTTTGGGAATGGTGGTAGTGGGGAAAATATTGATGAACGCTTTGGCGCGGACGGACACGCCGGAAGACGAAAGAACGGATTTTTATCTGTACCTGGACGAATTTCAAAACGTGACGACCAACTCCATTTCGCAAATCCTTTCCGAGGCGCGCAAATATCGTTTGTGCTTGGTTTTGGCGCATCAATTTATCGCCCAGCTCAAAGAAGAAATTTCCAAGGCGGTTTTTGGCAATGTCGGCTCGATGATGATTTTCCGGGTAGGCGCCGAAGACGCCGAATTTCTGGAGAAGAATTTCGCGCCGGTTTTTTCCAAACAGGATTTGGTCAATGTGGATAACTATTCCGGATTTGCCCGCATTCTTATCAACAATGTTCTCACTAAGCCTTTCAATATGACGGCCTATCCACCCACGCGCGGCGACCAGGAAATCGCCAACGCGCTCAAGGAACTTTCCCGTTTGAAATACGGCCGCGACAAAAACATCGTTAGCCGGGAAATTTTGGAACGGACGAAGATGAAAAAGGCCGGTTTTTGACCGGCTGTTAGAAATAATATACAATGGATTTATGGCGAAGAAGACGAAAAAAATTAACAAAATCAAGCCTAAAAAAATCGGTGATAACTACACCGATGTCTTTTTGGAATCCATGCGCGACGAAATAAGGATAATCGCCGAAGGACAGACAGTTTTTCAGCAAGTTATGGAACGCAGGTTTGATGTCATAGAAGACAGGCTTACTAAACACGATGAGCAGTTTGAGATTATTGGCGAAAGGTTCGAAGCTATTGACGAAAGGTTCGAAGCTATCGACGAAAAGTTTAAAACTGTTTTGGATTATCTTTTTCGCATTGACGAAGAACTTTCGGATATCAAATCCAGAATAATGAATCTTGAAAGTTCCGTCGCGAATCTCGAAGATTCAGTTATCAAACGCAAAGAGTTCGAATCCTTGAAAGATAAAGTGGCTAAACTGGAAGAACAGCTTAAAAAAGCGATTGCGGTCGGAAAACTAAAGGCGGCTTCATAAAGATTAGAGGCTTTTATAGAGGCCTCTAAGATAAAACGAAGCCCTGGGGAACTTCCGCGGGGCTTTTTTGCAAGGCAATGCGATGACAATTAAATTAAAAACGGTCTAGTTTATCTCAAAGCTCTTAACAGAACTTTCCGTCGAGAAATAAACTTTATTATTTTCCTCATCAATCGTAAATTCAATGGAATTTCCGATTTCAGAATTATAATATTGCCAGATGATTTTTCCTTCGAGATCAAGTTGAACCACTCGGGAATTAATTTTGTCAAGAATGTAAATATTCGAACTTTCTTCCCGGGTGTATACCCAATCAATATTAACGGGCGTGGCGGTGTTTTCGATTTGAAAAGCCTGTTTTTTCCCCTGGAAAAGTTTGATTATTTCGCCGCCGTTGGAAATATAAACAGTGTCCGAAATCGCCATATTTTTGGCGGCGGACAAGTCGACTTTGTCTTTCAGCCAAGCGCTTCTCTCGCCGAAACCTCCTTCGGCGCGGGGATAGCGGTAAATTTGGCTGCCTTTTGCGTCTAAAAGGTACATGTAAGTCAGATAGGTTCCGGCGGCGGAGATATCAGAATTTTCCGGCAGGGAGATATTGTTGTCTTGAAATTTCCCCGAAAGCGGACTGAAAGAAATAATCTTTCCGTCGGTGTCCATCAAAAAGGCCAGTCCAAGGTCGTCCATAGCGCAGACGTTTTCAGTCGTCCCCGAGTTTTCCGGAAGAGAATATTTTTTTCCGCCGGTGATGTTGGCGATTTCTTTGTCCGAAATGGCCAAAATATTTCCGTTGACATTCAAGATTTCCGCCAAGTCGCTCCCTGCGTAAGCTTCTTCCAAATTTTCCACTTTCGAAACATTTTTGTCATTTTCCAAAGGAAAAACCGCGCCCATAACTTCCGGCGCGGCGGCTGGTGTCTTGTTAGTTTCTTTTTCTTCGCTTTTCGCGATAAAGTAGGGGGCGATTATGATAGCAAGGACTATTACGGTCGAGTAAATTTTTTGTCTGGTTGTCAAGGATAGAAAAATGCTTTTTAGTCGGGACGCGCCGGGGTAGAAATTGGCGAATACGCGGATAATTTTTAATGAAGTATTTTTTATAAATACGAGAACTCCAAAAATAATATCTTTTACCGCGGAGGCAAAAGCGAAGTTTTTCGGGGCTTTCCAGGGGAATATATCTTTTGGCAATTTTTCTCTTATGGGCGGGCGGTTAATTTCGATTTCGTTTTTATTTTGGAACAAGGCTTTGTTTTCAGGTTCAAATTTGCTTTTCCTGGGAGATAATATTTTGGAAATTGCTGAAATAAATCCGGCTGAGATTGCCGCGGTAATTTTTTTAAAAGTCCTTTTTAAAAGGGACAAAATACCAAAGAAATAGCTTGATCCGGCCGTCCTGGCCTCTTCGAGTCTTTTTTTCCAGAGCGGCTCATCTTCTTTGAGATAGGAGTTTTCTTTTATATAAATATGTCCGGTTTTTTTGTCGACGAAATCCCCACCGGTTTTTTCAACTTCGTTTTCAATTTCTTGGATAACATCTTCTTTTTTCAGAGGCTCTTGCACGACTTGATTTTTTTTCTCGGCTATGCTGGGTGAGTCTTCATTTTTCGGGCGGTTTTTGGAAAAAGCGGATTGGCTGAAAGCGTTAATTGGTTGGCTTTTTCGGGGAGCTTTTTCAATGTCTCTTTCTTCTTGTTTTTCCTTGGCGTCAACCACGAGAACAGCCGCTTTCTCCAGTTCATTTACCAGGGCGGTTTTGAGGAAGCGTATGAACTCGGAATTGGAAAACTTTAGGGCGCTTTTTTTTATTTCTTCAAGCGAAAATATGTTAAAAATGTTTTCCGTGGCCAGAATTAGTTTGTCTTCATTTTCCAACCGGCCACTCAGCACCTCTTCAAAAGTTTTTATCGGATTGGGTTCGGAAATTTCCGGTTCGGCTTTCTCTGAAACGTCGGTGATGGTTTTCAGGCGGAGAAGCAAAACCTTGGCTGAGCCTGCGCAAGAAATATGCAAATTATTTTTCTCGATTACGACTATGGCGGCGTTTATTTTCCCGATCCAACTGATGCTGCCGTGCTCAGCCAAATTGGAAAGCGCCAAGTTGGCTTTATGCAGAGCGGCTTCGAAGCTTTCGATCGGACCTCTTTTGACGCGGGAAAAATATTCCTTCTTCACCACCGATATCAAATAGTTGACGATATAGGAAGAGTCTTCAGACTGGTCGTCTATTTCCAGTATCCCGATGATTTTCCCCAAGTTTTGTTGGGAGATATTTTCCGGTTCCTGGGTGAAAATTTCCAGCAGCGGGCGTTCTTTGGCATTTTTACAAACCAAAACATCCGCGAATGTCGGCTCCAGTCGGGTTATTCTTTTATCCGATTTTACTTTGGGCATACTTTGCATACATTATAGCAACAAAACGAGATTAGTAAAACCCTTGATAAGCGCGAATAAAGCTGGTAACATTCATACAGCTATGCCGCGTTCGTCTAGTGGCCTAGGACGCTAGGTTCTCATCCTAGAAATCACGGGTTCGACTCCCGTACGCGGTACTAAAAAGGTTTTGGTGGGGGACGAGTCCAAAAGATTGCGGTTTCTCCGTCTGCCTTGCAATGCTAGTTTGCTTTTAAATATTGATAGGGTGAGTGAAACTTAATCTAAAATTATAATTAAAAAGCAAGGCATTGCGGGCATGGACTCTCGTTGGCAGCGCTTGTTATTTCCCATGGAATATTGAATTAGCACTCAAGGGATGAGATTGCTAATTTTTTGTTTTTATAGTAGTATTATCTGCAGGCGGGACAGTGTTAAAAAAGTGTATTTCAATTATGGCTAACGATTATTACAATGCTTTAGGGGTGGGAAAAGGCGCGTCGGATGACGAGATAAAGAAAGCCTATCGTAAATTGGCGCATAAATACCATCCGGATAAAGCTGGTGGGGATGAGAAAAAGTTCAAAGAAATCAACGAGGCTTATCAAGTCCTTTCCGATAAGGCCAAACGGTCGCAATATGATCAGTTCGGGCAGACTTTTTCCGCCGGAGGCGGATCCGCCTATGGCGGACAAGGCAGGGGCTTTTCTGACTTCTCCTCCAAAGGCGGACCAGCCTCCGGCTGGGATTTTTCCGGTTTCGATTTTGGCAACTTTTCGCGGCAAAATAATGGAGGGTTTTCCGCCAAAGGCGGACCAGCCTCTGGCTGGGAGTTCCAATTTGGCGGTGACGATCTCGGCGATATTTTCGGAAGTGTTTTCGGCGGCGGACGTTCTCGCGGCGGACGCGCTCGGCGTGGACAGGATATCCAGGTGGACGCGGAAATTGATTTTTCCGAAATGGTTCATGGCGCCGAGCGGGAAATAAATTTGAGGCGGAGCGTGAAATGTAACCGTTGCGGCGGAACCGGAGCGGAACCGGGAGCGGGGATGAAAACTTGTCCGACGTGCCAAGGGGCGGGACAGGTGCAAAAAACCGCCCGCGGACTTTTTGGGATGTTTTCTCAAGTCAGCGTTTGTCCCGAATGCGAGGGCGCCGGGAAGATTCCCGAGAAAAAGTGCTCCCAGTGCGGAGGAGACGGGCGGGTTAAGGAAAATGAGAATATAAAAATCAAGATTCCAGCCGGAATTTCCAATGGTCAAACAATTTCCCTGGAAGGGAAAGGCGAGGCGGGAGAGAAAGGCGCGCCAGCAGGCAATCTTTATGTCGTGGTTCATGTCAAACCTCATTCGAAATTCACCCGAAATGGTTTGGATATTTTAAGCGCGGAACACATTTCTTTTTCAATGGCGGCATTAGGGGGAGAAATTGAAATCGAAACGCTTCATGGAAAACTGATTCTAAAAATTCCCGCCGGCACGCAATCCGGCGAGACTTTCCGCATCCGCGGCAAAGGTGTGCCGGAATTGAGCGGTCGGGGAGTTGGCGACCATCTGGTAAAAATTATTGTCAGAGTCCCTCAACGGCTTACTCGCGAGCAAAAAAGGATTATTGAGGAATTGGGGAAAAATATGCTATAATTCAGGCGTGAACAGTTTTGAGATAAAAAAAGCAGAAAGGTTTGAAGGTGATAAATACAAAAACTGTATCTTAAGAAAGATGGAGGAGTTTAAGGTTGCTTTCAAAGATGACGATATAAGAAAAAGTGTTGATGATATTATTAAAGAAATCCGGAAATTAGAGCCCCAGCACATCATGAATGAAAGTCATTTTGGCCATATAATCGGACAGCTAAACATAGAATCCGCGTACGCCGTGAGGTTGGAAAAGCTAAAGGAAAGAGCAAAGATTTCCAAAAGCAAGGAGGATGAATTAAGAGCAAGAGGGTGCGAGCAATTAGTGCAGGAAGTCAGAGCTTCAATTCTTGAATATATAGAATTATGTCTTGACAATAAGGATTATTTTTATGGCGAGATTGCGGAAGAGGGAGGATATTTTGGAGACAAAAATATTATTATTGATTCGGATAAGAAAATAGAAGGTCTTAATGCTAAGGAATTTGTTTTGGCAAGCAAGGATATTTTTGAGGAAAAAGCGAATAAAGAAAATTAACCCCGTTGGAAATTATGATATTTGGTTTTAGTGTGACGGAAAAAGCGAGGCGGGAAACGATTATAAGATAAATTATAAATATTAATTTTCCAACGGGGTGAACCTTGATTCAATCCTTTCCAAAATCGGTCTTTCGACGGCTATGGCGCAGGACGTGACGCTGCTTCTGGTGGTGCTTTTTGTGAGCTTCGTTTTCGGGATGTTTATCGGGCGCTACAAACTCATTACGATTCTTATCAACACCTATGTTTCTTTCGCTATCTTGAAAACCGTGCCGGAAGGATATCTCGAAACCTACAATTATGAACTGATTTTTTTCTTTGTCAGTTTCATCACTTTGACCATAGTGAGTAAGCGCCTTTTTGAAATCTATATTTCCGGCTCCGGCTCGGGGTTCCTGTGGAGGGTTTTTATAATGAGTTTCTTGGAAGTGGTTTTTCTCATTAGCATTACACTTTCCATCCTGCCCAAGAAAATCGCGTTGGGCTATGTTTCTCCGACGTCGTACGAATATCTGGCTTCCCCCAACGCCCAATTCATTTGGATGATTGTCCCGCTGGCGTTTATGTTTACGATCCACAAACGGCTGAACCGGTAGGAAAGTTACGGCTTGTGTTGACTAAAGAGATGATTTCGGTATATAATGGCAAAGTTGTTTGTCGATGTTTTTGTACATATCAAGAATACGCGTCCATAGCTCAGCCTGGTAGAGCAGTTGCCTTTTAAGCAAACGGTCGTAGGTTCGAATCCTACTGGACGCACCAGAAGTAATTTTGGTGCGGGGTAAAAATCCTCCACGACCCACCAAACCACATTGATAGTTCCGGCATAAGCCGGTTTTTGTTTTTTTTAAATTTGTGGTAATATGAAGTAAGGTTATGGAGGTTAAATATGAATAAGATACCATTTCTATTGTTGGCGACCATAGCGGCACTGGTTTTTTCCGGCTGTTCTTTGGCGCCGGGCGGAGTTCAGAAGGCTCAGGAAGAAAAGGCGTATACTTTTTCCAAGGTCATTTGGAAATCGGCGGATGGCGGAAAAACTTGGGAAGCTAAGAATAAAATCAACAAAAAGCCGCGCGTGGCCGATCCGGATATCTTGATTCTGGCGATAAATCCGCAAAATTCCAATCAAATCTACGCGGGTCTCAAGAGCGGTGGAATAATGAAAACGGAAAACGGCGGAGAGTCGTGGGAGTTTTCGGAAATATTTACGTCCGAAAAAGTGTACGGTTTGGCGCTGGATCCGGTCGAGCCGCGAATTATTTATGCCAGCGCGGTGTATCAGGGACGGGGAAAGATTTTCAAATCGGAAGATGCAGGCGCAACTTGGCAGGAGATTTATACTTCCGCGGCTGACGGTCCGCTGATAATTTCTCTGACGGTTGACAATCAAAACAGGAATGCAATTTATGCCACTGCCAGCGATGGCGCGATGATAAAAAGTTTTGACGGAGGCCAGACCTGGAAGAATATCTTTGAGAGCAAATCGCCGATTTTGAAAGTGGCCATTGACAGCGACGACAGTAATTTGGCGTATTTCATACTTCAGGGCGGCGGAATTTGGAGAAGCCGGAACGCTGGGGAAAGTTTTGAAGATATTACCGGTAATATCTCCAAGAAGGAAGAAGGGGAAAGCGCGCGCGAAAACAAATCACTGAACGGACGAAGTTTCGATTTTATAAAGGCTGATCCGAAAAATTCTGGCTGGCTGTATCTGGCGGGGAGCGGGGGGATAATCCGTAGCCGCGACGCGGGAGACAACTGGGAAGTTGTTCCGGCGTTGAACAATCCCCAGTCTTTTCCCGTAAAAGCCTTGGCGATAAATCCTGCCAACTCGAATGGAATGCTTTACGGAGCGTCCCAAGCCGCCTATAAGTCGGAAGATTCCGGAGAAAGCTGGAGCACGTTTCAATTTGACACTAAGAAAAAGATAAGAATTATGGAATTTGATCCAAGTAATCCGAGTGTGGTTTATTTGGGTCTTTCCGAATAATCACATAACACATAACACATAACACATAACACATAACACATAACACATAACACCTATGATTAATAGCTTGATTGAAAAAAACAAAGGCGAGTTTGAAAAAGCGTTGGAGCATTTTAAGGGCGAGCTGGGGCAATTCCGGACGGGACGGGCTAGCGCGGCCTTGGTGGAAAATTTATCGGTGGACTATTATGGTTCCAAATCGCCGATGAAGCAAATTGCCAGCATTACAGTTCCGGAGCCTAGGACTATCGCGATTTCTCCCTGGAGCAAGGACAGCTTGGTTAGCATTGAAAAAGCAATTCGGGAATCCCAGCTCAATCTGAATCCGATGAATGACGGGCAAATGGTTCGTATTAACATTCCGCCGCTGACTGAGGAAAGGCGAAAAGAGCTGGTAAAAGTTTTGGGTCAGAAAGCCGAAGAGGCCAGGGTTTCCGTCCGCAAAACCCGCGAAAGCGTTTGGGATGAAATTCAGGAATTGGAAAAAGCCGGCCAAATCGGGGAAGATGACAAGTTCGCCGGAAAAGATAAATTGCAGAAAGTGGTGGACGAATACAATCGTGTTATAGAAGATATGAGGCAAAATAAAGAAAAAGAAATTATGACAGTTTAGAATTCACCTAATTGTCTAATTACCTAATTCACCTAATAAAATTTCTAATGCCAAATTCCAAAATTATCATTTAGCATTTTGCCTTTCCCACCAAAGGCGGGTCAGCCTCGGGCTGATATTTCGCTATTTGAAATTGTTGAATTTTATTAGGTGAATTAGAAATTAGGTGAATTAGAAATTTTTTTTAAATAATGTTTGCAATAATAGTTTTCATTATAATCCTTGGTCTTCTGATCTTCGTCCACGAACTAGGTCATTTTGTGACGGCCAGGAGGAACGGTATCAAAGCGGAGGAGTTTGGTTTCGGTTTTCCGCCGAGGCTTTTGGGCGCGGTTAGAAATGAAGAAACGGGAAAATTTCGGATGGTTTGGGGAAGCAAGAACATCCGGTCAAAGAATACGGTTTATTCCTTGAATTGGATACCTCTCGGGGGATTTGTGAAAATCAAGGGCGAGGACGGGGGAAGCAAAAAGGATACGGACAGTTTTTCTTCCAAGAGTGCCTGGATAAGAGTAAAGGTCTTAGCGGCGGGGGTGGCGATGAATTTCGTATTGGCTTGGTTTCTGATCTCTTTAGGCTTGGCAATCGGGGCGCCGGAACCGGTGGATAACGCGGGCGGACAAAATTTAAAGAACACCAAAATCCAAATATCAGAAGCTCTGCCCGAAACGCCGGCGGCTGCGGCGGGATTGCAAGCCGGGGATGAAATTTTGAAAAACCAAATCGCGGCGGACGGTAGAAAGATAGAATTCAAAAATATCGTTGATTTTCAAGACTATATCGCTTCCCAAAAGGGGCGGGAGGTAAGCTTGAAAATAGCGCGCGGCGGAAAAGTTTTGGAGATAAAAGCGACGCCCAGGACGGAATATCCCGAAGGGCAAGGGGCGTTGGGCGTATCATTGGTGGAAACGGCCATTGTCCGCTATCCGTGGTACCAAGCAATTTATAAAGGGCTTATTGCGACGTTTGATTTGATCGTAGCCATTATTGCGGCTTTTGGAATGATAATAAAGAATTTATTGGTGGGCGCCAAAGTCGGGGCGGATATTTCCGGGCCGGTGGGAATCGCGGTTCTAACCGGGCAGGTAACCGCGCTCGGGCTGGTCTATGTCTTGCAGTTCGCGGCCATCCTTAGCGTCAATCTTGGCATTATAAACGCTCTGCCGATTCCGGCGTTGGACGGCGGGCGAATTCTTTTTGTGGTCATTGAAAAAATCAATGGCCGTCCGGTCAGTCAGAAAGTGGAGCAAATGTTTCATACTATTGGTTTTATTCTTCTTATAATGCTGATGGTTTTTGTTACCTTTAAAGACGTGGCAAAATTCGTGAAGTAGAGCACAAGGTGAATGGTGACAGAAATTGAATAGAAATCTTAAGCAGTTCCTTGAAAAAACCGCGCGTGATTTGGCGCGAATAGCATATCGGCGGGTTGTTTTTCAGTTTTCGAAATGATTTTTTGGAGAGAAAAAGGAGAGAGCCATGAAGACGAAAGACTGGTTCGTGTTTGTTGCGGTTATGACTTGTTCTTTGTGTTTTGTTGTTGGGGTGAATGCTGGAGATGTCAGGATTAAAAGTGAGCAACTAAGATTGGGATCTAGCGCAGGCTGTTATTGGCAAGAGGGGCTTGAATCGATTGATGAAAGTAATTACTACTATGGCACTGTTGTGGGATACTATCCTCCTCCATCTCTGTATTACTGTTATTGGCCAACTGACTATAGCTATTTTTATTCCAGTGATCTGGTTATGAGCTGGAGCTTTGCCAACATGGCGATGGGCTCCAAAGTCGAAATCGTGTGGCATGCGCCAAGCGGAGAAATTTATTCAGGGGGAATAGTCGACTCTTCTCGTGATGGAGATCAGTGTTGGTGGAGCTGGTGGCCGTCCGGTCCGCCAAATATCGAGGGCTGGTGGCTGGTGGACTTTACCGTGAATGGAGAAGTTTGGTATACGGACAGTTTTTACGTTTATGCGTGTGCCTATCTGAACATTACAATCGATCCGGTTGAGGGAGGGAAGGTTGTTGGTTCCGGCATCGATTGCGGAGAGGATTGTTCTGAAGAATTTTGGAACGACGAAGAAGTTTCGCTTACGGCTTATCCAAATCCGGGCTGGAAGTTTTTGCACTGGGATGACGGATCGTTATGCTATATAACCAATCCGCTGGTCGTGACGATGGACCAAAGCCGGTATCTGACGGCAAAGTTCGCGCCGGCGAGCGATAATGTTTTGCTGACAGCCGTCGATCAAACTTCCCTGGGAAAGAGAATTCCTTTAATTTTGATTCATGGGAACAATAGCGAAAATGAAAGAGATTTTCGCTGGGGAAACTTTCTCAAAAAGTTTCGAAAGGATGCGGAATTCAGTGAAAAGTATAAAGTGTATAAATTTCGCTGGGACTCGGAGAAAAGCAATCTGGATAACGGCATAGCCTTGGGCTACGCCATCGACTCCAGCATCGCGCTAGTCAACAAAAAAGTGACGATTCTGGCTCACAGCCGGGGAGGGCTTGTGGCGCGGTATTTTATGAACCGCTATACGATTAAGTCAGGCAGGTATGCTGGCAAGCTCGGCGGAGAGAGGGTGAAATATCTTGTTACACTGGCGACTCCGCACCGCGGATCGCCTGGAGCTGATAATCGGTGGGTAGTTTACTCATTGGATTACGGATTCAAAGAGAAAGTTGCCAAATATCTCTGCGAGGTGTACTTGAATTATGTATGGGACAAGAAAACTCATTCATTCTTGGTTTGGGATGATTGGGACAATGAATTGACCGATGGCCAGTTTTGCTGGTATTCCAATTTGTACGAAAAAAGGATCTGTTCCACGATGAGAACTAATCCTGACTTGTTGGAGCTTAACGAAACCGAAAAATATCTCAGTAAGATTATTGCGTATGGAGGCAACAATTATAAGAAGGATTGGGTTGTTCCCATGGACGCCAAAATTCCAGAAGCAATTGCTCCCCAGGTGTTCGAACATAGTCAGTTGGATGCCGCTTCGATTCTACTGGCGCGTATGCCGATTTTACCAAGCGGATACTTGAGCGAGGATGACATTGACGATTCTTATCGTCCATTTCAAGCCAACGACGGAATGGTTCCTTTGATTTCCGCGCTATTTCTTAAGCCCGGAGCGGGGAGGCTGTTCACGGTTGACAAGAGCGGCAGGGTTATTTATGACAGAGGTGAAGTGGCTGGCTATGCGCAGGTGAGACAAGGAATTATACTGGGAAATGGGCAAGTGGATCATTTGGATTTTCTTGATGATTCAGATATCCTTGAGAAAGTAATTTTGAAAATGAAATCGCTACACTAGGAGGCTATCGCGGGGCTGGTTCTCAACATTGAACCAGCCCTTCTTTTTTGTATGTAGCGTGCAAGTTTTTTTATTTGTGGTAAAATTAATTTGACTACTGAAATAATATGCAATGGACTGACTTAAATTACAGACAAAAGGGATTGAGAGCGGGCTTTATGTTATCCGTGGTGTATCTTTTCGGCGCGCCGATCGTATTCGCTTTGGATAAGGGAATTTTAGGATGCTATAACGATTTTTTGTCTTGTTATTACGGAAGTTTCTTAATCAACATGATTTTTGGTTTACCGATAATTTTGGGAATTATGGTTTGTTCTGTTATAGTCGGCTACGTTTTGGAAAAAATTAAAAAGACGCAACAAAAATAGCTTGTTTTATGCTTCATGATTTGGAGTTATCCACACCCCCCTTCACACCCAACCTAAAAAATGGTAAAATATTCTCGTAGGTGAGAAGCCCACAAAAAAACAAAAAATGTTCGAAACAAACACCAATAAGCAAAAAATAACTTTAGCGATCATCCTAGTCGTCCTTTTGGCGACTTTTGTTTTTTTCATCCA
>JAUPKF010000020.1 GCA_030837625.1 Patescibacteria group bacterium
TTGACTGCTTTGGCTCGCAGTCTTGGCATTTGAGGGTTGGTTGTATACATATTTGGAAACGTTAGTTTTAACCGGTTATTCTACACCGGAAAACGTTTCCAAGCTATTGGGCTATTACGGGAAATTTGACTTTTGCAACTTTTTATTATATGATTTACAGTCCTAGCTCTTTAACAAGGACAGGCAAAAGACAGGCTACAGGCAGTAGCCAAACAGGCATTGGCAGGCAATCAGGCAAAGGAGAACAGGCCATGCAGGCACGACAGGGAAGAATTAAAGGCTATGTGTTGGGAGCCGACAAGGTTCAAGGCGAAACAGTTTGGAAAGTTCGGGTGCAAGATGAAACCAGCAAGTACGATGGCAAGAAATTTGTCGTGGCTTCAGTCCGCGACAATATATCTCTTGCCGGAGGACTTGAGGTAACATTTCTGCTCGGGCAATTCCGGGAAAAAGGACAGGCAGTCCAAAAGGCAATTGACGTTCGACTTTTTACGGGAGATGGAATTCAAGAAGCGTCTTCCAAAAAAGTACGAACTGCCGATGATTCTGAACCCTTTCACATCGTAGTGACGAGGGTAGGGGAAGAAATCGGTGTGCATTTCACTCAAGAGGCCGAAGAAGACATTAGAAACTTCTATCCGACCCCTGGATTGATGGATGATGAGCAAGAAGAACTGGTTTGTATTGTTCCCTTCAACATCTACGACTGGACACAACTTTCTAGTGGTGAAGGCATTGTCGAAGGGTTTATTGCGCTTCGTTCTCTTATGCTTCTCAGGCCAATCCAGGAAACTGTTGAAGCAATCGCAACAGCAACCGTCAGAGCATTCGCTGAAAAAGCGAGTTGATGAAGGAGAGGAATATGACTAGCTACAAAAAGCAAATCGATGAGGAGTCTTTTGTTCGGATTTTTGAGGATAAGACTCATTATCCGATTGAGGCAATGACCACCCACGATCAAGGCACTTTGCAATATGCCAATCGCAATCTTGAGATGGTGCGGTTTGTTCTGGAAGAGGGGACTCTTCCTGCGTTGAGGCATGCTGTTTGGGATCATGACACCGATCTCAAATCCATCGAGAACGTGGTTCTGTTTTGTCTGGAGCACAAAATTTATGGCAAGACGCTGGAAGCAGCCATAGACCTTTTTACCTCGAAACAGGCAGTAATGTATCGGGGAAGGGAAGGCTCCAAAACTGTTCTCGTGGGCGAGGCCAGACATATCCTTTCTCACTTTTACGGTGAGGTATATCAGGTCGGTCGGATTGATCTTGTGAAGAAGCTGAATTTGTATATTGTTCAGCAAGCCATATCGATCGGGAACTTGGAGATAAGCGCTCACTGTTACTCGGTCGAAACCAGAGATTCAATCGGCTTTTCAGGGAAGAATCCGTTGCCGTTCA
Source organism: Patescibacteria group bacterium (assembly GCA_030837625.1). Taxonomy (GTDB): domain Bacteria; phylum Patescibacteriota; class Minisyncoccia; order Moranbacterales; family UBA2206; genus XYA2-FULL-43-15. Next base: position 1,404 of record JAUPKF010000020.1, read on the forward strand.
AAGATTCCGGCTTTGACAACCCAGCTTTTCTTCAACTGTATAAGGACGGTGATTGGCACAGAACTCGTGCATATGATGAGTTGATGACGATCAAATATTTCGACGAGACAGGAATCTTTGCGCCGGAGACTGTTCAGGAGCCTGCTGAGATCACCGAAGGTGTGTTTGTGGACGTCGACGGGACACTGATCGTCGGCCATCAACTTAACCAGGACGTCGTAGGATTGATCCTGGACTATCGGAAAGAGGGAAGGGCTGTCACCATTTTTACGGGTGGGGACATGTATTTTCAGAAGAATCGCCTGAGAAGCCTGCATCTGGATGATTTTATAGGCAAGTTCGAAGTATTGCCCAAAATTCGCTTCTCGGGTAAGAAGCTTGAGATTGTGATTGACGATTTCACGCCCGAGCAGCTCAAGAAGATCTTTGGAATTTTCGTTGAGAAGCACATTTTGCCCTAGGGGAGAAACTATTCTTTGAAAGGAGGTGATAGTGAGGACGTTTGCGTAATGCGCAGCGTCCTCTTTTTTTATTGAAATACAGTGAGTAAAACAGTGGGAAAACTATGTTAAATTAGGAATATAAATATATTCTTTTCTATTTATAAAAATAGTTCTAACGTCCTTTTCTAGGGCGTGCTCGATTAGTTTATAAACCAAATTCTCCACTGTGGCATAGAGAACTAAGCGAAACACTTTTCCCTAAACCCAGTCCGAACTGCGTGAACTTCCCCGCTCATCGAAAAACAAGGCTATCGCGAGCTTTGTTTTTTGTTATTAGTAAGGATGGTTAGATCTATGCTATAATAAAAACAGTAACAACTAAAATAAAAATAAATGAATCAAGGACTGCGCAAAGGAATTGTTATTGGCGTAATCATTATTTTAATGATACTTACCGGATGGTATTTTTTGAATGTGCGCAGCGATAAAGCAAATGTCAGAGTCATGGAGCCAGTGCCGGAAATTCCAAAAACTGAGGCAATATTCAAAAAAGAAAATGAAGATGTTGATTCATTGCCGGAAAAACCGGAAAATTTGACCTGGGTAACCGATTGGGGCATAGTCGAAGGCGGGAAAAATATAGAGCTCAAACACAAGGAATGCGGATTTGGACTATCAATTCCGGAGAAATGGAAAGTTGATCAGAAGGATAATTTATACTTGTCGAAAGAGAAAGGCTATTCTATTGTCAGCAATGAGTTGAAGGCCGCGCCGTATTTGTCTTTTACGATAATTTGCGGAAACAGCATCCTCATCGATGATAGCAAAGTTTCATATAAAATCCCGCGAATCGAATCGGAAGATCCTATTGTTGCCGAAAGACGCTTAAGCGGAGACAATACAACAAAAATCCAATATTTATTATTTACGCATAACGATAAGAAATATTCGATAGAAATCAAGGTTAACTATAGTTATGGAAGCTTGGTTGGCGAGATGTTCACTACAGAGGATAAATATAAGTCGTATTGGAAGGAGGAACAACAGGGTATTGATGCTATTCTTAAGACATTTCAGTTTTTAGATGAAAAGTAGGCTTTGCCGGGTTTTTTTGAGCGATTCACAAATTCAGTTCTAACTGTGCGCGATAAAGAACCTAAGATGGAAAATCGCGTTTGATTTTTGGGGCGAAGCGTGCTATAATAGGAATATGGAAACGGGTGTGAGTCCCGTTTTTGTGTTTTTTAAGGCCGTTTTAAGCTGAAAATGAAACAAAAAAACAAAAAAACAAAAAAATATTTTGAACTTCAAGCCGGCTTGGAAGATTTTTTGTTTGTCTTTCTTTTTTCCATTTCCCTGGTTTATGGCGGACTATTTTGGGCGGTCGGCCAAGAATTTCAAAAAACAGTTCCGAAAACAGTTGCGCTGGCGAGAGACACTCGATTGGAAAGAAGCATTGGAGAAATGGTTAAGGGATACCCGATTGAAAATATGGCGAGCCGCATCTCCATGAAAGACCCCAAAGTGGCGGCCTTTATGATCGGAGTGGCGAAAAAAGAAAGCAATTGGGGGAAATTCACTCCCAAGCTGAACGGCGAAGAATGTTACAATTTTTGGGGATATCGCGGACAAAGCGAACGAATGACTAAAAGCGGCTACACTTGTTTTTCCAGCTCTAAAGAGGCAGTCAATACGGTGGCTGCCAGGATGGGCGAACTTGTCAAAGAAAATAATTTAGATACGCCGGAAAAGATGGTGGTCTGGAAATGCGGTTGGAATTGCGAGGGGCACAGCCCGGAGAGCGTTTCCAAATGGATCGCGGACGTGGGATATTATTTCAATAAAATTAATAATTCAAGCATTAATTAAATAAGCTCAAGGAGGCAAAGATATTTTATTATTCCATAATAAGGTATTTTTTGTTTTTTGAATTTCAAGATTATGACCAGGGAAACAAAATTGGAAATTATTAAAAGACTTGAAGATCTGGTGTCATTTCAAAAAGACTGCCTTAGCGCGGGATATTGGGAGGAGTACGATAAGGCGGAGAATGAAAGGAAAAGACTGGAAGAAGAGCTGGTTTATGAGTAGCGTTTTTGCAGGGTATAAGGGAGTGGAGGACTGTGTTACAATGAACGCATAACACGTAGCACATAACACATAACATGAAACATGAAACATTAGTAAAATATAAGAAGGCTGTTGCTGTTAGTTTTGTTGTTGTGCTTTTGAGTGTAGGCGTGTGGGTGGTTTTTTCGAGGGAAAGCAAGAAAGGTTTTGAGATGCGGGATGATAATTTCGGTTATCAAGGATTTGAGAATGGAGAAGTTCCTGCCGAGCAAGAAGAAATCACGCCAAACGAAGACGATAACAATCTAGGAGATATAGCGGAACAACGCGAAGATATTTCAAATGAGAATACGCCTGCCGCAGAACAAGGGAATAATAAAACAGCCGAAGTTTCTGAAAGTGAGCAGGAAAAAAACCAACAAGAAGACACTCAGAAGGAGGACGTGAAAGTTGATTTTAAGATTAGAGATAATTTAGTCAGCTGGGGATATGAAAAAACGTCCGACAGAAAAATTGACACGATAATATTACATTCAACATATAACGCGACCGGGGGCGACGAGTTCGATCTGGATAAAATTATCGGCATATACAAATCCTACGGCGTCGCGCCGCACTACATCGTGGCGCGCGACGCCAAAGTTTATCAGACAGTGAAAGATGAAAATATCGCCTATCACGCCGGGGAATCAAAAATGCCCGACGGGCGGACAGGGGTGAATAATTTTTCCCTCGGCATTGAAATCATCAATTCTAAGACTCAAGGTCCAACTGGCGCGCAGTACGATTCTCTCAAGAAACTTTTAAACTATCTTAAAGGGAAACACTCCATCAAATATACTCTCGGCCATTCCGACATCGCCCCCGGGAGAAAAGACGATCCGTGGAAGTTTGAGTGGGGGAAAGTGCGATAGTTGACTGTTGACAGTAAACAGTCAACCGAGTTATTGCATAGTTCATAGCATACTATGAACTATGAACCGCACTTGATTATAGTGGAGACTTCAAGCTCATATTTGGAAGAGGAAAAAACATTTAACTTGCCTTGGAAAATAGCGAAAAAGTAATTTGTAAACCAGGCTTTTTTGTGTCAGAATATTTTTTATGGACAAAAACGACATTATTTTAGTTGACGAGAGCGACAAGGAGATTGGGACGGGGGAAAAGATGGAGGTGCATAGAAAAGGTTTGTTGCATCGGTGTTTTTCGATTGTGATATTTAATGCTAAAGGCGAGATGCTTCTTCAAAAACGGGCGGCGGGAAAATACCATTGCGGCGGGTTGTGGACGAATGCTTGTTGCTCGCATCCGCGGCCGGGGGAGGATATCATTTCAGCCGGGAAAAGAAGGCTTCGGGAAGAAATGGGAATCGAATGCGAATTGCAAGAAACTTTTCAGTTTACTTATAGGGCGGAATTTGAAAATGGTCTCACGGAACATGAGTTTGACCATGTTTTACTCGGTAAATTTGACGGCAAACCGCATATCAACCCTGAAGAAGCGGACGATTGGCGTTGGGTTGACGTTACTAAACTTAAGGAAGAGATAGCTGGTAATCCAGAGAAATTTACGCCGTGGTTTGTGATAATTGTCGATAAGCTGGAGGGGGTCGGGCTGGCAAATATTTTTTGAAATTATAAATCACGACTTTTTCTTGCTAAGATATCTCGCAAACCAGGGGAACGTAAAACTTTTTAAGGTACTGGCGGTGAATAATTCCAAAAAATATTTGCCAGCCCTCTCAAGAGAAAGGGTTAATAATTACACTAAGAATATGAAGCTGATTATTAAAATTGAAAACGGAATCATTACGCTTATTCTCAGAAAAACAGGAAAGATGTTGGATGAAACAGTTTTTCCGGACGAGCATAACTTGTCGCGGGTTTTGCTTTTTAAAATCAGCCAGCTTTTGGGAAAAAACAAGTTGGAGGCGGAGGATGTAAAAAAGATAGAAGTAGTCTCTGATCAAGGCGATTCCTATACCACCACCCGGATTGCCAAAACGGTGGCTAAAACATGGGAATACGCGATTAAGGAAAGAAATGGCAGTTGACAAGAATTCGACAGGTGGTATAGTGGAATAAAGTTGCGAGAGGCTTCGAAAAAATAGAGAAAATTCGGAAATAAAATTTATCAGGGTGACTTGAAATGCAAAAGGACTTGCAATTATTTTTGTTTCGTGTACAATGCTTTTACATTGCATGAGCTTGACTTTCGCCGTAATTTCCCTTGCGGCTCAAAAATCTGAAGAATAAAAACATCCGCCAATCAGCGGAAAACTAAATATCTTTTAATAAACTCATTTGCGCGACCTTGCTCCCAAGAAAATTAGCGGGGCGGGCGGAGAAATGAGCGTTATTTGTATGCTTAAAGCCCAAAAACAGCTTAAGGTTAAGGATAATTTTGGAACGGAGTCGTCTCTTTCCAAGAGAAAGTTCTTCAAAAAGATGAGTATGGTGTCCCTCCCCAACCTCATCGAATCTCAATTGGACTCTTATGATTGGTTTTTGGAAAAAGGGCTTCGTGAACTTTTGGACGAAGTCAATCCCGTCAGGGATTTCACCGAAAAAGATTTGGAGCTGTCTTTCAAAGATTACTACCTTGACGATCCTAAATATGACGAAATAACCGCCAAGAACAAAAATATTTCTTACGAAGCGCCTCTCCGCGCCAAGGTGCAGTTGATTATCAAGAAGACCGGGGAAATTAAGGAACAGGAGATATACCTGGGCGATTTTCCTTTGATGACCGATCGGGGAACTTTCATTATCAATGGAGTGGAAAGAGTGGTCGTCAGTCAGATTATCCGCAGCCCGGGGGTGTTTTTTTCCATGAACTACCAGAAGGGCAAGAAGCTTTTTGGGGCAAAGGTTATCCCTAATCGCGGGGCCTGGCTGGAGATCGAGACTGATTTGGACGGAGCAATTTTTGTAAAAATAGACCGCAAAAGAAAAGTGGCCATTACAGCTCTTTTGCGGGCTTTTGGGTATTCCAAAGACGAAGAATTGAAGAAAATTTTTGCCGATATCGACAATGGGGAGTTTAGTTTTATTGAAAGAACTATCGAAAAAGACGTTGCTAAAAACCAGGGCGAGGGGTACAAGGAAGTGTATAAAAGAATCCGTCCGGGAGACTTGGCGACGGAATCAAACGCCAAACAGGTTATCGATTCGATGTTTTTCAATTTTGAAAAATACGATTTTGGCGGAGTGGGGCGTTATCGCCTCAATCAAAGGCTGGAAGTGGAAAAGCCAAACGACGAAGAACATCGCGTTTTGACTAGAGAAGATTTAATTTTGATAATTAAGGAAATAATCCGGCTTAATAACGACCCGATGGCGATCGCCGATGATATCGACCATCTTGGAAATAGGCGGGTTAGGTCGGTCGGAGAATTGGTTCAAAATAAATTGCGAGTCGGTTTGGCGCGAACAGCCAGGAATATTAAGGATCGGATGAGTACTTGCGATATAACAACAGTTGTTCCGGGACAGCTCATAAACTCGCGTCCGATCGCGGCTTCCATTAAGGAATTTTTTGCCAGTTCTCAACTTTCCCAGTTTATGGATCAGGTTAATCCTTTGGCTGAGTTGGAACATAAAAGAAGAATCAGCGCCATGGGGCCGGGAGGACTTACTCGAGAGAGAGCGGGATTTGAAGTCCGCGACGTTCACCAATCGCATTATGGCCGAATTTGTCCGGTAGAAACCCCGGAAGGGCCGAATATCGGATTGGTGGGGCACTTAGCGTCTTACGCGAAAATCAATGATTTTGGCTTTTTAGAAACACCTTATTTAAGTGTGTACAAAGAAGTTGAAAATAAAGAAGAGAAGCTTGTTGGCAGAATTCTCAATGAAGCGATTGCCGGATCCGCGATTGGAACGAAAATTGACGAAATTTTAGCGAAAAAAATCGCCAAAGAGAAGAATATTAAGAAAGTCAAAGTCAAACCTTTTATAAGCGATGAAATTCAATATATTAACGCGACAGTGGAAGACAGGAAAAGCATCGCTCACGCGGGAATAAAAACAGATGAGCAGGGAAATATCTTGGCGGCGGCGGTGGGAGCGCGGGCGAAAGGAAGGACGACGGAAATTGAAGTGGACAGGTTGGATTGTGTGGATGTTTCCGCTAAACAATGTATCTCGGTAGCGACGGCGCTGATTCCTTTTTTGGAACATGATGACGCCAACCGGGCGCTTATGGGATCGAATATGCAACGCCAAGCCGTATCTTGCGTCAAACCGGAAGCGCCGCTTGTCGGCACCGGAATTGAAGACAAGGCGGCGGCTGACTCGGGACAGGTGGTTATCGCCAGAAAAGAAGGGGAGATAGTGGAAGTGGACAGCGACCATATTGTCGTCAAAGAAGTCGCGCCGGCGGGAGCGAAAAAACCTTATATAAAAAGAGAATATCGGTTGCAAACTTTTGTGAAATCCAATGCCTTTACCTCCATGAACCAGATTCCTCGGGTGATGAAAGGTCAAATGGTCAAAAAAGGCCAGCTTTTGGCGGATGGCGCGTCAACTGAACACGGAGAGTTATCTTTGGGACAAAATATTTTAGTGGCGTTTATGCCTTGGGAAGGATCGAACTATGAAGATGCCATCATAATTTCGGAAAAATTGGTGCAAGACGATCGTTACAGTTCGATTCATATCGAAGATTTTTCCATAGATGTGCGCGATACCAAGCTGGGGCCGGAAATTGTGACTCGCGATATTCCTAATATAGGAGAAGACAGGCTTAAGAATTTGGATGAAACCGGAATAATCCGCATCGGAGCGGAAGTTTCTTCCGGCGATATATTGGTGGGAAAAATTTCTCCCAAGGGCGAAGGTGATCTTACTTCGGAAGAAAGGTTGCTCCGGGCGATATTCGGAGAAAAATCCCGCGATGTTAAAGACAGTTCTCTTTATTTGCCGCACGGCGAGTATGGAAAAGTAGTGGATATAAAGATATTTTCCCGCGAGCAAGGCGACAAGCTTTCAACCGGGGTCATTCAGCAAATTCAGGTTTCCGTGGCGCAGTTAAAAAAGATTTCAGTGGGCGATAAGTTAGCGGGACGTCATGGAAACAAGGGTGTTATTTCTCGAATAGCTCCCGTGGAAGATATGCCGCACCTGCCGGATGGAACTCCGGTGGACATGATTTTGAACCCATTGGGCGTGGCCAGTCGTATGAACATCGGACAAATTTTGGAAACTCATTTAGGTTGGGCGGCGATGAAATTGGGATATAAAGCGGCTACTCCAGCGCTGGAAGGGGTGACGGAAACGCAGATCAAAGAAGAATTGAGAAAAGCCGGTCTTTCCGAAGACGGAAAAGTGCGGCTGGTAAACGGCCGGACCGGAGAGTATTTTGATAACAAGACAACCGTGGGTGTCATGTATGTCATGAAACTTCATCACTTGGTGGATGACAAAATTCATATGCGCTCCATCGGACCATACTCTCTTATAACCCAGCAGCCTCTTGGCGGAAAGGCGCAATTTGGAGGACAGAGATTTGGAGAGATGGAAGTGTGGGCGCTGGAGGGTTATGGCGCGGCTTACACCTTGCAGGAAATGTTAACTATCAAGTCCGATGATGTTATGGGACGCTCAAAAGCTTACGAATCGATTATTAAGGGTGAACCGATAAAAAGTCCCAATGTTCCAGCTTCTTTCCATGTTTTGGTCAGCGAGCTTAAGGGATTAGGATTGGATGTTGAGCTTACGGAAGCAAAAAGCGTCAGGGATGAAGACGAAAAAAATGACGGGGAAGAAGATCTTATTCAAGCGTAAAAAATGCCGATTCGAATCAACGAATGCATCCGAATCTGCGAATAAATTCTGAAAAGATATTCGTAGATTCGTGAATTCGAATAGATTCGTAGATTCGAATCGGATTAATAATACATGGAATCAATAATCAACACTCGAATAAGTGACTTCAACGGAGTCAGATTAAAACTCGCCAGCCCGGAGGAAATTTTAGAATGGTCTCACGGCGAAGTGATCAAACCGGAAACTATCAATTACCGCACTCAGCGTTATGAGAAGGATGGTCTTTTTGATGAGAAAATTTTCGGTCCCAGTCGCGATTGGGAATGTTATTGCGGAAAATATAAAAGAATTCGTTATAAAGGTATAGTTTGCGACAAATGTGGGGTGGAAGTGACCAGAAGCAATGTTAGAAGGGAGCGCATGGGGCACATAAAGTTGGCTGTGCCGGTTTCCCATATTTGGTTTTTGCGGGGCGTTCCTTCGAAAATCGGACTAGCCTTGGGAGTTGGAGTTCAGGATTTGGAAAAAGTCATTTACTTTTCCAGCTATATCGTACTTAGTGTTGATGAAACGGAAAGGGAAAAAGCTTTCAACCAGCTTGAGCAAGAGTTCAAATCCAAACAAAAAGAAATAACTGCCAATTTTTCCCAGGAAGATGAAACCAGGCGAGATAAGCTGGAAGAATTGAAAAATATTTTTCGTTCTTACAAAGAGGACCTAAAAAATCTTTCCCGACTCAAGATAATTTCTGAAATAGATTACTTTAACCTTTCCTCGCGCTACGGACAAGTTTTTACCGCGGGAATCGGAGCGGAGGCTATTAGAAAAGTTTTGGAAGAAACTGATATCGAAAAGGAGATCGGACGCCTGAAAAGCGAACTAGAAAAAGACGAAACGACTGATCGGAAAAAAGCTCTTAAGCGGATCAAACTTTTACAAGGATTTATAAATGCTGGCTTGAAACTCCAATGGATGCTACCGGTGGTTATCCCGGTTATTCCGCCGGATCTTCGTCCGATGGTGGCACTGGACGGAGGACGTTTTGCTACTTCCGATCTCAATGATCTTTATAGAAGAATAATCAACCGTAATAACCGTTTGAAAAAACTTATTGAAATTGGCGCGCCGGAGGTTATTACCCGCAACGAGAAAAGAATGTTACAGGAAGCGGTGGATGCTCTTTTTGACAACAGCGCCAGACGCAGCCAGGTCAGTGTCGCGGCTTCAACCGGACAAAGAAGGCCGCTTCGATCCTTGGCGGACACTTTAAAAGGAAAACAAGGGCGGTTCCGCCAAAACCTACTTGGAAAAAGAGTCGATTATTCCGGTCGCTCCGTCATTGTAGTGGGGCCGAAACTTAAACTTCACCAGTGCGGATTGCCAAAAAAGATGGCCTTGGAACTTTTCAAACCTTTCATTATCAATAAATTAATCGAAAGAGAACTGGCATACAATGTTCGTAGCGCCGGGAAAATGGTGGAAGGCGAATCAGAAGAAGCTTACGACATTTTGGATGAGATTATCAGCCATCATTATGTGCTTCTTAACCGCGCCCCGACTCTTCACCGTCTGTCCATTCAAGCTTTCCAGCCGGTGTTGATTGAAGGCAAAGCTATCCAAATCCACCCGATGGTTTGCAGCGCCTTTAACGCCGACTTCGACGGAGACCAGATGGCGGTGCATGTGCCTCTGACCGACAAAGCGCGCTGGGAGTCTGAAAACCTTATGCTTTCATCGCGAAACCTTTTGAAGCCGGCTAGCGGAGAACCGATTACTACTCCGACTTTGGATATGGTGCTGGGTTGCTATTATATTTCGCATATTCTCGCGGGAGCCAAAGGAGAGGGGAAAATTTTCAGTTCGGCGGATGAAGCAATTTTAGCCTACGAGCTGGGGCATGTAGATATCCGGGCGAAGGTTAAAATCTTTATGGAAGGGCAAATGGTGGAAACTTCGGTTGGCAGGGTGAAGCTGAACTCTATTGTTCCCGAAGGAATGGAATTCATAAACGACGAAATGACAAAGAAGGAACTGAAGCTTTTGGTGGCGCAAGTTTTGGAGAAGTTCGGAGTGGGTGAAACGGCCAGGTTCGTTGATCGCATCAAAAACCTTGGCTTCCAATCCGTGACCAAGTCGGGAATCAGCTGGGGAATGGACGATCTGGTGGTCCCGGAGGCCAAGAAGAATATTTTGAAAGAAGCGGAAGAAAAGGTGGAGGTTATCAAAAAACAATATAATATGGGGCTTCTCACCGAAGAAGAAAGAAAGGGCAAAGTAATTGAGATTTGGAACGAGGCGAAAAACAAGATTACCGACGCGGTACGCGGCTCTATGGACAAAGAAGGTTCTGTTTATTCGATGGTGTACTCCAAGGCTCGCGGTTCAGAGTCGGTGGTAGTGCAGATGGCCGGAATGAAAGGGCTTATGGCCGGACCGACCGGAGAAACCATCGAACTTCCGATCAAGAGTTGTTTCAAAGAAGGACTCAATGTTTTGGAATATTTTATTTCCACTCACGGCGCCCGAAAGGGTATGGCCGATACTGCGCTTCGAACGGCGACTGCCGGTTATCTAACCCGTCGTCTAGTGGATGTTTCGCAGGATGTGATTGTCAGGGAAGAAGATTGCAAAGACAAGGTCGGGGCGTATATATACCGGGAAGATTCCGATCGGATCGGACAGAGTTTTGCCAGCCGGGTTATTGGTCGAGTAGTGGTGGAAGATGTGCTTGATCCGAAGACCAAGGAAATTCTGGTTAAAAAGGGAGAAATGGTCGTTAAAGAGCAAGGAGAGAAGATTGAAAAACTCGGTGTCATCAAAGTTAAAATCAGAACGGTAGTTACTTGCAAGACCAAACGGGGCGTTTGCCAAAAGTGTTATGGCGTGGATCTTGGGAGAGGGAATTTGGTGGAAATTGGCCAGGCGGTGGGAATTGTGGCGGCGCAAGCGATTGGAGAACCGGGAACACAGTTAACGATGCGTACCTTTCACATTGGAGGCATTGCCGGATCCGACATTACTCAAGGGCTTCCGCGCGTAGAGGAAATTTTTGAAGCGCGTCCTCCAAAAGGAGAAGCGATTATTTCCGAAGTGGACGGAAAAGTTATTGGAATTGAAAATGCCGACAAGAGCATCATCGTGAAGATAGAAGCTAATGACAAAGGCAAGACTATCAAAGAATATGCCATTTCCGCCGGAAGCACCTTGAAAGTGGCGGAAGGGGAATTAATCGCCAAAGGGACGCCTCTTTCCGAGGGACATATCGACTTGAGAAAATTATATAAAACCATGAGCTGGGAGCATGTTCATCGCTATATCGTTCGGGAAATCCAGGAAGTGTACGCCTCTCAAGGCGAGGGAATCAATGACAAACATATCGAAGTTATCGTCCGGCAAATGTTCTCCCGCATCAATATCTTGCAGGAAGGCGATACGAGTTTTCTGGTGGGCGATATCGTGGAGGCGGATGAATTTGAAGAAGCCAACGCGATTGCGAAAGCTGGCGGCGGAGAAATCGCCCAAGGCGAAAGACTGCTTTTGGGCATCACCAAAGTAGCTCTTTCCACCGAATCTTTCCTATCCGCGGCTTCTTTCCAAGAAACTGCTCGCGTGCTCATCAACGCGGCGGTAGCCGGCAAAGAGGACAAACTTCGCGGTCTCAAGGAAAATGTCATCATTGGAAAACTGATTCCAGCTGGAACAGGCTACAGAAAATAAATTCAGTAGAAACGTCTCGACGGGGCGTCTCTACATCTTGAATAGAAAAACGCTCCGGGAAACCGGAGCGTTTTGAAATAACAGTTTTTGTCAGCCGAGTTTGACATAATTTTAATTTCGGGTATAATCATCTTATGCTGGAAAAGGAAATCTCAAAATTAGGACTTTCGGAAAAAGAGGCTAAAGTATATTTGGCTTCTTTGGAGTTGGGACCGTCGCCGGTGCAGGCGATTTCCCTGAAGGCCAAAGTGAACCGCGCCACGACGTATGTGGTGATCGACAGCCTTATGGAAATGGGCTTGATGTCGACGTACGATGAGGGTAAGAAAACCTATTTCGCGGCCGAACAGCCGGAACGTTTTTTGGATTATCTCAAGAGCCGGGAAGCGGAAGCGCGGGAAAAAACCAGAATTTTGGAGGAAAAAATGCCGGAACTCAAATCTCTTTTCGCCTTCAAAGACAAGCCGATTGTCAAATATTATGAAGGAATCGAGGGATTGCGTTCGGTGCAGAATGATATAGCCGAATCTTTGAAAAGCGGAGATGATATTCTCATATTTTTGCCTTACGATGATTTTTTTAATTCCGGTCTTATCCCCAAATTTAGAGATAACGTAAAGCATCGGGTGGCAAAAAAAATAAACGCGAAAATAATTTACACATCTCGAAAGGGAAGGCAATATGATTATGAAAAAGATGGCCGGAAGAATCTGACGGAGTGTTTGTATATAGACTACAAAGATTACCCAACAAGGGGTGGAATGAATATCTATGGAGACAAGATATTTATGATTGACTATTTGGGTAAAACAGGCGGTATAGTAGTCGAAAATCGTGTTTTAGCGAATATGATGAAATCTTTGTTTTTGTTGTGCTGGAGGGCATACATTAAGAATAATTTTAAATAGTGTATATGAGTATAAGTTCTTTTCAGCGCGACTGTTCAGTTGCGCAAGTCCGTTCTGGACCGGCACAGGAGGTATAGTACGGCGTGAATTTATTAAGGAAAGGGAGGAAATGAAATGGGAACCTAAAGAACCGAAACCTTTTTTAGAGAGGGGGGGCTTATGGGATCCTAGTTCTGGTCGCCTGGCCGTGCAATGCGGCCGGAAAAGGTTGAGCGCCTAACAGGCGCTCCCTGCGTAACGCGGTCTCCTGCCTTATGGACCGCGTTTTTTATTTTCCCATACGAAATTACGAAGTTTTTGTACTTTTGTATTTTTGTAAAAATTTTGTAATTTTGTATGGAAAAGGAAATCGTTTTCTATCCAATAGCTTGGAAACAATTTATTAAATAATCCGGGGTTTTAAAATCTATTCCCATATGCAGTCTTTCAGTATTGTAGTAATCCAGCCAAGCCGGTA